>JAJRYZ010000054.1 GCA_024275515.1 Spirochaetota bacterium | reverse complement strand
GTTTCTCGCCTCTCCTCGTCTTCGTAGTATCCGTACTCTCTCGCGTTACAGTTGTTCCGCTTCTCCCAGCCGATGGTCGAAGAAGGGGTAGGTCCGAGATCGTGACCCGGTCGGACGACCGTGTCGTTCGGCAACGTCATGAGTCTTTCGCGTATCGAAGCGCCGAGCGTAGGTCGATCTCCGCCGGGCAGATCCGTGCGTCCGCTGTCGCCGACGAAGAGCGTGTCGCCGGTGAACAACTGTCCGTCCGCGTACAAACACGCCCCGCCGGGAGTGTGCCCCGGTGTGTGGATGACTCGGAATGAAAGCTCGCCGACCGACAACAGGTCTCCGTCCTCGACGCACACATCGACGATGTCGCCGCCGATTGAGGCCGCGGCATGGCGGACAACTTCTGCGCCGGTTCTTCGTTTCAACTCGGCGTTCCCGGCGGTGTGATCGCCGTGCTCGTGAGTGTTGAAAATCCGCCGAATCTTCAGTCCCCGCCTCTCTACTACGTTCATTATCAAATCCACTTCCGGACACGGATCTATCACCATGGCGGTCTTTGTCTTCTCGCAACCCACTATGTAGGTGAAGTTGCCGAGTTCCCCGGTTCGTATGCTTTCAATGATCACCTCGCGCTCCTTTTTCGGTCTTTGCTCCGCCGGTCCTTGGGAAACGGTTGCGTCATTCCCTGACAAAGCGGGAGTAGAAATACATCATATCAGAATTTCCGAGTCGGAATCTCCGAGAGCCGCCGTACCGACATGATCGAAATGGAGGAGCATCACCGGCTCGACGGCGCCTCGGATCGATCGGCGTCCTGCGTTCGCGACTCAGCGCGAGAACCAGGCGATAATGCGCGGCCCCAGCCAAAGCGCGGCCAGGATGAGGACGTTCAGCGCGGCGCCCGCGTAGGCGACACTCAGATCCAGTGCCGTAAGTGCCAACGAGAAGAGAGTAACCACCACGACCAGCGGCCGCCACCACTCCGCTCCGGCCCACAGAGCGGCCGCGGCCACGATGAATGCGACCGCGGCCACGGCCCACAGCGCGCCGTACACGGCGATACCGCGCTCTCCGAGATCCCAGCGTCCGCCGAGCAGCGTAGTCTTGTATTTCAGACCCTCGATGCTTCCCATTTTTGTGTATACGACGGTGCCCATAAGGTGGACGAGGCCGTGCAGAATGAGAACGATTGATGCGATAATGGTAACGGCTTTTGACATCGTCTGTTCCTCCTCGAAATCGATGCGTGATCCCTTCGCCGGAGCATACCGCACCGGAGCCGCGTTGTGTACTACTCTTGGGGACTGAAAGAAGCGCTCCTGAAGAGATGGGAGCAATCGTTGAATGTACGAAGACGGCCCGTTTTGCTGCGAGTGACCTCAGCCATCTTGACGGCGTTCGCAGACAGAACATATACTGAGCAGTTGGCGATTACGATTTTCATTAGGAGGTTCGTTATGCGATTTTTCAAACATCTGCTCGTTTCGTTGGTTCTCGTCGGCGTCGCGACCGGAATGGTCTTTGCCGCTCCGCAAACTGAGAGCGCCAAGGATACTCTCGTGTACGCGACTACGGAAAAGGTCTCCGACATGGACCCGTCGAACGCCTACGACTTTCACACGTGGGAGTTGTTCCGGAACATCAGCCGTGGGCTGCTCGCCTATAAACCGGGCACCACCGAGCTTGTTCCCGGGCTCGCCGAGTCCTACAGCGTCAACGCCGCCGGCGATGTCTACACCTTCAAGCTGCGCCGGGGCATCAAATTCAGCGACGGCACGCCGTTCGACGCCAACGCGGTCAAGTGGTCTATCGACCGGGTCATCAATCTGGCCGGCGACCCCTCGTGGCTGGTCACGGATTTCGTCGAGTCGGTCGACGTCGTCGACGCTTACACCGTCCGGTTCAACCTGTCGGGATCTATCGGGTTCTTCCCCGACCTCGTCGCAACGGTTCCATATTTCCCGATGAATCCGAAGATATTCCCCGGGGACCGGTGGATAAACGATCCGTCCGAACTTACCGGCGGCGAACTTTCGGGCCTCGGACCGTACAAGATCGTCAGCTTCAAGCGGGACGAGGAGATCGTGCTCGAGAAGAACCCCGAATACTACGGCGAGGCGCCGGCGATCGATAGAGTGGTAATCCGCTACTACGCCGACGCCACGACGATGCGCCTCGCGCTCGAGAACGGCGAGGTCGATCTCGTTTACAAGGATCTCAATCCGTCCGACAAAAAAGATCTGCTCGCGAGCGGCGCCTACGCTTCCTACGAGATACCCAGCTCCTATATCCGCTATCTCTGCTTTGAAACCTCGGAGAGCATGTTTCAGGATCCCAGGGCGCGTCGGGCGATCGCGGCGCTGGTCGACCGACAAGACGTCATCGACAAGGTGTTCCTCGGTCAGATGGAACCGCTCTACTCGATGGTGCCGAAAGGCATGAAATGGCACACCGATGCGTTCAAAGACACCCTTGGAGACGCCAACGTACAGCTCGCCGAAAAACTGCTCGGCGAGCTTGGATACTCCACCGCCAATCCGTTGGAGTTCGAGCTGTGGTATACGCCCTCGCACTACGGCGACACCGAGGTCGATATGGCCGAGGTCCTCAAGGCACAGTTCGAAAAGACCGACATGGTGAAAGTCACGATCCGATCCGCGGAGTGGTCGACCTATATCGATAACTGGGATACGAAAACGATGCCCCTCTATCTGCTCGGCTGGTATCCCGATTATATGGATCCGGACAACTATACCGCGGCATTCGCCGGCACCAGCGGTTCCGCGGGAATGGGGATCTATTTCTCGGATCCGGAGTGGGACGCTCTTTTCAAGCAGGAACAGACGGCCTCCGATCAGAAGGTCCGGGAGGATATTTTCGTCAAGCTGCAGGATATGTGGACCGAACAGGTCCCGACGGTCCCGATATTCCAGGGCAAGTTGTACATCTTCGCTCAGCCGAATCTGAAGGGCGTAACCGTTGGAACCGACATGGTGCTCTACTACGATACGCTCTATTTCGAGTAGGCATTCGGCGTCGATCCCGATACTATTGCGTCTATCGATAGAACCGGAAGTGCGGAGTCCCGCACTTCCGGTCTTCTTGTGACCCTATGAAACGACTGCTCCGATACACGTTGCTGCGGCTTCTCCTTACCATACCCATGCTCTTTATTCTACTTACGTTGGTTTTCATCGTGCTGCGCGTCATGCCGGGCGATCCGGTGCGCGCCGTTCTCGGCGCGCACGCCCCTCCGCACGTTATCGAGCAGAAGCGCATCGAGCTCGGGTTGGACAAGCCGTTGGTCGTACAGTATTTCAGCTACCTAGGCCGTCTGGCGCGGTTCGATCTCGGGGACTCGATGATCTACAAGCAGCGCGTGAGTCAACCCATCAAAGAGAAGCTTCCGGCGACGCTCGAGCTCTCGGTCATGGGCATGCTTTTCACTTTTTTCATCGGCATTCCACTCGGGGCGTTTTCGGCGAGCAAGAGACGTTCCGCGAGAGATCTGGGCATCCGACTCTACGGGAACGTCGTGTACTGTATTCCCGTCTACTGGATGGGGCTGATGCTTCAGCTCGTTTTCGGGATTTGGCTCGGATGGCTTCCGATCGCGGGTCGAACGGGTCCCCGGGTGTTCGGCTCGGCGTTCGAACGAACGGGCTTCTATCTCCTCGATACGCTCCTCGCCGGAAACATGAGCGCCTTTGCAGACGTGTTCGTCCATCTCCTGCTTCCGTCGATTACGCTCGGCATCGTGCTTTCCGGGGTTTTCGTGCGGCTGACAAGGGCAAACATGCTCGATGCGCTCATGTCCGACTATGTGCTCGCCGCGCGGGCGCGCGGGGTGGGAGAAGGACGTGTTGTCTATCGTCACGCCCTGAAAAACGCTCTCATACCGATCCTCACCATGCTGGGGCTTCAGTTCGCGTTGCTGCTTGCAAACGCGATTCTCACCGAGACGACCTTTTCCTGGCCCGGGGTCGCCCGGCTGCTGCTCGAACGAATCTATCTTCGCGACTACCCCACGGTTCAGGGGGTAATCGTGGTGTTCGCGCTAATCGTGAGTCTCATATCGCTCGTCGTCGACGTGCTCTACGCGCTCGTCGACCCACGGGTGAGATACTAGGAGGATGTGAAGTGAGCACCGGCGCCCGCTTTTCGCTCTCGAGTTTGGCGACACGTCCTCTTCGCGCTTTGATCGAGACCCACAGAAAGTACGGAATGGAGTGGTGGCTTCTCGTGATAGGGGCGATCATCGTTCTTTCCATTATTTCCATGGCCGTTTTTGCCGACTCGCTTGCTCGATTCGATCCGCTCGACCAGGACGCAGGGCCGCAACTCGCCCCTCCGTCGGCGGAACATCCCTTCGGCACCGACAACCTGAACCGGGACATCCTGTCTCGGATGATTCACGGCTCGCGGACGATTCTCGGAGTCGCTTTCGCTGCCGCGGCGATTTCATCGCTTATCGGAGTTACGCTCGGCGTCTTCTCGGGATTCGTCGGCGGCGCCCTCGACCGCGTGTTTTCGCTCGTCATGGATTCGATCTACTCGTTCCCCGGCTTGATATTGGCGATCGCCTTCGCCGCCATGCTCGGTCCCGGCGTCGTCAACATCACCCTTGCAGTCGCCGTCATCTACATTCCCACCTATTTTCGTCTTGTTCGGGGGCAGACGCTCAGTATCAAGCAGGAGATATACGTCGAGGCGGCGCGGGCGATCGGGGCGAAGCGCTGGACGATCATCGGACGATACGTGTTGCCCAATATCGTGGCGACAATCGTCGTAATCTTTTCGTTGAACATCGCCGACGCGATCATGACCGAGGCCGCGCTCTCCTACATCGGGCTCGGGCTTCCGGCGGGTATTCCCGATTGGGGCATGGATCTCTCGATGGGAAAGAAGTACCTGCCGTCGGGAACCTGGTGGATGGTCACGTTCCCCGGGTTGATGATCATGGTTCTCGCGTTGGGATTCACGTTGGTCGGCGAGGCGCTTGCCGAAATCCTCAACCCGCGGTTGCTGGAGCGGTAGATGGCCGAATCGGTACTGAATATCGAGAGCCTATCGATCGAATATCCGATAAGCATCGGAACCGTTCGGGCCGTGCGAGACGTCTCGATCGAGCTTCACGCCGGGGAGGCTCTCGGTTTGGTCGGCGAGTCGGGATGCGGCAAGTCGACTCTCGGGCTTTCGATTCTCAAACTCCTTCGTCCTCCGGGCAGGATTACCGGAGGGCGCATCTTGTTTCGGGGCGTCGACGTGCTTGCGATGCGCCGCAGGCACCTGCTGCGATTTCGCGGCAACGACGTGGCGATGGTCTTTCAGAACCCGTTGACCAGTCTGAATCCACTCGTACGCATAGACCGGCAATTCCTCGAGACGATTCGCATACATCGTCCGGGGATTTCCACCGGTGACGCGCTCGCGCTTGCGGAGCGAATCCTCGTCGATCTCGGTCTGGAGGCGAAGCGGCTCTACGATTATCCCCATCAACTTTCCGGCGGAATGCGACAGAGGATCATGATCGGACTCGGTCTGGTTCTCGACCCGGAGGTGATCGTCGCCGACGAACCGACTACGTCGCTTGACGTCATCGTCGAGGCCGGGTTCATCGATCTGTTGAACCGGCTTCGCAAAAAGTACCGGCCGGCGATCCTCCTGATAACGCACAACCTTGGAATGGTGGCCGAGATAGCCGACCGGATCGCGGTCATGTACGCCGGAGTGATCGTCGAGAACGGTTCCGCCGAACAGGTGTTCTACGAGCCGCTTCATCCGTACACGTATGGATTGATCAACTGCGTCCCCAATATCAACCTCGAGCAGGAAAAGCTCGTGACGATGCCGGGGAGGCCCCCGGACCTGGTTGCCGTTCCCCCGGGCTGTCCGTTTGCGGACCGGTGTCCGCACGTATTCAACACGTGTCGCTCGACGCCGCCGCCGCTCCTCGATGTTCGCGGCTCACGCCGCGTCGCATGCCACCTGTACGAATCGAGCGAGGTCGCGCCGTGGAGGAGCTGATCCGGACCCGCGGGCTCACGAAAGAGTTTCCGATCAACGCGTCGGTGATCGACCTGCTGCTCTCGCGGGGTCGGCGGCGCGCCGTACACGCGGTCGACTCGATCAGCTTCACGGTCCGCTCCGGCGAAGTGCTGGGTCTCGCCGGAGAGAGCGGTTCGGGGAAGTCGACGACGGGTCGGATGCTGCTGCGACTGATCGAACCGACCGCCGGAACCATCCTGTATAGGGGCGAAGACCTTCTATCGTACGGCGCCGCGAGAATGGAGCGGATGCGTCGCCGCATTCAGATCGTCTTCCAGGATCCGAACTCTTCTTTGAGCCCCCGGATGTCGGTCGGCGAGGCGATCGGTCATCCTCTCAAAATCCACCGCATGGGAAGCGCCTCGGAGCGAAAGCGGCGGGTTCTCATGTTGATGGAGCGGGTCGGGCTCACGCCGCCCGACTTTCTCTATCGAAAGTATCCGCACCAGCTTTCCGGTGGGCAGTCGCAGCGAGTCGTTCTCGCGCGGGCTCTTATTACCAACCCCGAGTTCATCGTCGCCGACGAGCCTATCGCCATGGCCGACGTTTCGGTGCGCGCGATGATACTTGAGCTGATGCGCGAACTCAAGCGCGATTTCAATCTGACTTATCTTTTTATCACTCACGATCTCGCGACTGCGAAATACCTGTGCGACAGAATCGCGATCATGTATCTCGGGCGAATCGTTGAAATCGGAACGAAGGACTAGCTTTTTTCGAATCCGCACCACCCCTATACAAAGGCGCTTTTGGCGGCGGTGCCGGCGCCCGACCCGAAGTCGCGCCGGACCGAGGAAGTGGTGCGCGGAGAGATTCCGAGCGCGATCGATCCTCCTGTCGGCTGCCATTTTCATCCCCGCTGTCCGCTCGCGATATCCGCCTGTCGGGACGGACGACCGCCGCTCCGCGAAGTCGCTCCCGAACACGAATCGGCCTGCATTCGGGCAACGTGAAATCCGGCATGCCGATTTTTACATTGTCGTTCGCGAATTCTGAAATAGTTGATTCGTCGCGCGAGATCGTATATGATCGAGGCATTCAGGGCGATTAACTCAGCGGCTAGAGTGCTACCTTCACACGGTAGAAGTCACTGGTTCAAGTCCAGTATCGCCCATTTTTTCTCGTCTCGGACTAACAATGATGGTTGGACGTGCGAGACGTCATGACTCAGGAAGACGCATTCCAAATCCTGCTGCAGTGGCTACGAAATCCCCCAAGGACTTCGTGGCCAACATACGGCTACGACCTCTATATCCCCGCCGTCATCCGCCGGCACTTGGAACGTACCGGGACCCGGGCTGGGGGTGAAGCGATCCACGTTGCTCTCCGAGACTGGACGCCGGTTTTCGCGGACGCAGCCTGGGAAATGGCTCGCCGCGGAATCGTCCGCCCGGGCGTTCGCGGCGCCAACATGCAAGCTACCGACGACGGTAGCGCGGGCTTTGGTTTCTCCGTTACGCCGTTCGGCCGGCAATGGGTTGCAGAAACCGGTCATGAGACTTTCGTACCTACCGAACCCGGTCGCTTCGCTGAGTTGCTCCAGCCTTACCGGGCGCGGTTTGGACCCGGCTTCTACGAACGCTCACAGGAGGCTATTCGGTGCTACGGCGCCCATGCGTATCTCGCATGCTGTGCGATGTGCGGCGCCGCCGCGGAGTCGATCCTCCTTGCTGCAGCTATCGCAAAGGACGGTGACCAAGAAGCCGTTCTTCGCGAGTACCAGACTGCGAATGGTCGAGGCCGAGTTCAGACACGTCTTGTGGGACAGGCGTCTGCCCCGCTCAAGAAGGAGTTCGCCGCTTTCATGACGCTCTTGAAGTACTGGCGGGATATCGCCGCTCATGGGACAGCATCGGACATCGCTGAGAACGAGGCCTTTACATCGCTTGCACTCTTGCTCCGCTTGGCGATATTCGCAAACGATAACTGGGACACGCTTGTAAGGTCGGGTGTCTAACATGGCCGTGAAGTTGTCGGTCCACGCTGTCACGGATCGCGTTTACGTACGCCTTGCGCCGGCGCGTCCCGCAGCTTACGGCCGGCGTTAAACGCCAAGACAGCATGACCAAGAACAACGCGACGAACCCGAGAAATAGAAAGCGGCGAGTGAGATACAAGATCAAGAAAGATCGGACGTGGCTTGTCCGCGAAGAAGAGCGCGTCTACGAGGCTAGGTGCCAAGGCGTTCTCGATCGGAAACGCAAGCGTTTCCGCTTAATCGATGTGTTCGCCGGTGCGGGAGGGATGACTCTCGGATTCTCGAAGATGTCCGGACACGCTTTCGATCCTGTTTTGGCCAACGATTTTGACGATGCCTGCGTGCGAACGTATCGCAAGAACTTCCGAGACCACTGTGTATCGGGCGACATCGTGGATATTCTCAGCGATTCAGCAACCGAGATCCCGCCCGCCGATGTCGTCATTGGCGGGCCGCCGTGTCAAGGATTCAGCCTTCTGAACAAGAACCGCGACGGCGATCCGAGAAAGCAACTTTGGCGTTCTTTTCTTGATATTGTCGAGCGTTCCGGAGCGACAGTATTCGTCATGGAGAACGTTCCCCAACTACTGGGCTCGTTCGAACACGGTGAAATTGTGGGCACGGCTGAAGCCCTGGGCTTCAACTGCTGGGGCGAAGTTCTCTGCGCGGCCGACTACGGCGTTCCGCAGACGCGCCGCCGGGCGTTCATCGTCGGGTGCAAGTTCTTTGACCCCTCGCAGGTCTTTCCACCGCGTAAGACGCACTTCGACCCGCGCAAAAAGGGCGCGCAGGTTTCCCTGTTGCCGCCCGACTGGAACGGGTATTTGCCCGGTGCAGTGAAGTGGCGCACGGTGCGCGATGCGATTGCGGACCTTCCGCGACCGAAAGGAACGGAGATTCGCGACGAGAGTCCGCCGCTTGATCTCCACTTTGGGCGTTCTCCTACGCCAAAGAGCATGGCCCGATACAAGGCGATTCCTGAAGAGGGAATTAACCGTTTCGACCTACAGAAGCGTGCGCCCGATCTGACGCCGGGCTGTTGGATTCGGAAGAAGAGCGGCGGCACGGATCTCTTCGGCAGGTTGTGGTGGGATCGTCCTGCGTTCACGATTCGGACGGAGTTCTTCAAACCGGAGAAGGGCCGGTATCTGCATCCGAAGCAGCACCGACCGATAACGCACCGCGAAGCGGCGCGTTTGCAGTCCTTTCCCGACGATGTTCGTCGGGAAGTACTGCGGCGCGACAGGTACAGGTGCCGGTCGTGCGGCTGGACACACGACGAATGGAATCCGTCCGATCCACGACAAGGTAGGTCGTGGAGAGAAGGGGCAGTAGCGCGAATGTCTAGAAATGTCTCTATTATAGAAGTATTCTCTAATGAATCGCGTGATCTCTGATACCAGTGATGGGTAGCGGACCGTGAGTCGGTCAAGAACTCTTTCGATCTCTCGACGCTCGACAGCACGATCGAAGTCGCCAAGACGGCCGCCGGGCGCTATCGGAAGCCGACCGGCAAACCGCTCGGGATCACCGGCGAGGTAGGCGAAGTGTTGGCTGCGCGCTTGCTTGGCCTTCAAGTTGCGGGCGCTCCTCAGGCCGGATACGATGCGGTCGGAATCGACGGTCGCCGTGTTCGGATCAGCTCTCGCTGCGTTCTTCCGAACTCGAAGCTGATCCAACGGCTTGGCTTCATTCGGCTCGACCACAGATGCGACACGGTCGCACTCATCCTTATGGACCAGAACTTCGAACCGCTGGTGATTTACGAGGCGAACCGGGCTGCCGTGGAGC
The DNA here is from genome assembly GCA_024275515.1 of Spirochaetota bacterium. GTDB lineage: Bacteria > Spirochaetota > Spirochaetia > ARS1246 > ARS1246 > JAJRYZ01. Next base: position 644 of record JAJRYZ010000054.1, on the reverse strand, counting down.
GGGAACTGCTACGCTCTGGGTCGAGGTCACGCAACAAACGCGGAGCGCTCAGCGTAAGCAAGTTCAAGGCAATTAGTGAACTGCGGTGGTCGTGCGATGATGAGTCACCTGCCTGGCAAGGCGATGCAGACGGACGACCGCTTCGCGGCCGCCGCCGATCACCTTGGCGTTGTGCCGCGATAGAAAGAGTCAGCAAAAGTATTGCTTTATGGGGGGAGGATGATCGGTGAAACCGTATCACGACCGACTCGAACGCGACCTCAACGAAGAAATGATCAGGCGATTGCGAACTCGCGGCCAAATAAAGACGGAACCAGTGGAACTCGCATTTCTCAACGTGCCGAGGCGTCGCCTACTGCCAAAAGAAACGCCGATCACTGATGCATACCAAGACAAGGCGATAATACTAAAACGGGCAAAAACCGACGACGTGCTGCCGGTGGGTAGAACGCTCAGCTCATCGACGATGCCCGGCTTACTCGCTCGTATTCTAGAAGCATCGAAGATCACGCCCGGAATGAGAGTACTTCAGGTAGGTACCGGTTCCGGATATCTCGCAGCACTTATTGCTCAGATCGTCACTGACGACGGTTCTGTCACGACCGTGGAAATAGATCAAGAAATCGCCGCATTAGCTCGCGAAC
>JAJRYZ010000053.1 GCA_024275515.1 Spirochaetota bacterium | reverse complement strand
TTCTCTTCGAGCAAGCCATCGATCAACTCCTGGACTATTCGACAATCGCGATCACCGGCGACGATCCGGCGGCGGTGCTTCCGCTCGACGCAAACTCAGGTGCGCCGTCGGTGGACGCGGAATATTTCACCGAACAGTTGGTGCTCGCCGCTTCGAGAAGCAGTCGCATACGGTTGGTGGAACGGGGGAATTTGCAGCAGATTCTCGAGGAGCAGAAGCTGCAGCTCTCGGGTCTCACCGATTCGTCGACCGTTACTCGAATCGGGGAATTGCTCAACGCTGAGTATCTTCTCTCCGGGACACTCTACCTGCGCGACTCCTACGAGCTCTTTCTACGGCTGCTTCGGGTCGAGACGGGAGAGGTGTTGAGCGTAACGAAAGCCGTGCTCGATCCGGGACTCGGCATCGGGGGAAGCTGACCCGGTGGCTCACGCACGCGCGCCCGAAGCCGAGGAAATACTCGACCGGGAGTTCCCCGTGCTCGATCACGGCTTCGTCAGGCTTGTTGATTATTTGGGAAACGACGACCGAATCGTGCAGGCGGCGCGCGTCTCCTACGGAGGAGGCACCAAGTCGTATCGGGAAGACCGGGGACTTATCCGCTATCTGCTGCGCAACGAGCATACCTCGCCGTTCGAGCAGGTCAACTTCACGTTTCATCTCAAAATGCCGATCTTCGTGGCGCGACAATGGATGCGTCACCGAACGGCGAGGATCAACGAGATCTCCGGACGCTACAGCGTCATGCGCGAGGAGTTCTATCTTCCCGATCCCGAACATATCGCCGTGCAGAGCGACGACAATAAACAGGGGCGCGCCCGCGAACCGGTCGATGGAAAGACCGCCGCCGAAATTCGACGAATCTTCGCCCGTGAGCAGAAGCGTCTCTACGAGACCTATTCCGTGATGCTCGACAGGGGGATAGCCCGTGAGCTCGCGAGAATCGACCTGCCGTTGAGCCTCTACACCGAGTTCTACTGGCAGATGGATCTGCACAACCTCTTTCACTTTCTCAAGCTTCGTATGGATGCTCACGCGCAGTATGAAATTCGCGCCTACGCCCTCGTTCTATTCGACGTCGCCCGCAGGGTGTGCCCGCTCGCCTTCGAAGCTTTCGATGAGTACATCGCCGGCTCGGTCCGATTCTCGCGTGACGAACTCGCCGCGATACGCCGGCTCATCGCGGGGGAAGAGGCCGGGTTATCGGAACGAGATCTGGAACATTTCGAGAAGAAGTTGCGGGGACGCGGCGAGTAGCCGGCGAATCTCACGCCGAGGCGGCCGGCGAGCCGAAGGCGATACGGCAAACCGAACGGAAACCCACCGCCTTTTGGAGGATAGGGGAATCGAACCCCTGACCTATAGATTGCGAACCTATCGCTCTACCATCTGAGCTAATCCCCCACGGACGCCGATAGTCTACCCAATGTGAAAAAGTTTGTCATCAACCCGGTGATTCTCAATGTGGACCGGCGTGCCGTTTTCGGCGTGCCGTCTTCGGCGATATCACAACTCGTCACACTTCGATCTCCGTACCTTCGCGAGCGATGAAAAACTCGGTCTCGGTTTTGCCCGAAACCTGTTTGCGGAATTGCTCCTCCAAAACGCCGAGCTGCTTGTCGGTGCGCTGCGGATCGTGATGAAAAAGCGCCACTCGTTCGACCCCGGCCTTGTGCGTCGCGTTTATGACGTACTCGAACGACGAATGCCCCCAACCGAGTTTCGACGTCAGGTACTCTTCGTGAGTGTACTGCGAGTCGTGAACAACGAGGTTCGCGTCCTGGTAGAATCGAAGGACTTTTTCATTCTCCTCCTTCGCCGCGCGCTCTCCCTCCTCCGCGGCGACTTCGTCGTAACCGGGGTCGTCCGGATGCGTCGGGAAAACGTTGCGGAACGGCTCGGTATCGTACGCGGTGCAGAAAACCCGCCCTTCGTGTTCGAAACGATACCCGAGGCAGAGAATCGGGTGGTTGAGGTATTTGGTGGTCACCGTGACGTCGTCGCCCAGATCCATCGTACATTCTTTGAGCGGGACATAGCTTATGTCGGCCGCCAGCTCGGAGTGTTTTACGGGAAAATACCGATAAGTAAGCTGGTCGCCGATGATGCGATCGAGGCCTTCGTCCTCGTAAGTCACCGGACCGTAGATCGTGATTTTCGTACCCGGTATGAAAATCGGCGTAAAAAAGGGAAACCCCATGATGTGGTCCCAATGGGTGTGCGTGATGAAAATGCTCGTATCGATAGGACCGTTGGGCAGGTCGTGCTGCATCAGGTAGTTGCCGAGCGCCCTGATTCCCGAACCCGCGTCGATGATGACGAGCCTGTCGGATTTTCCGAACCGTAGCTCGAGACAGGCGGTATTGCCGCCGTAGGTCACCGTCGTCGGTCCCGGGCACGGTATCGAGCCGCGCACTCCCCAAAACTTGATTCTAAACATGTCCGTTTCTCCTTACCCGGCAAGGCGAAGGAAGACTCTGGCGCGTTCGATTTCTTCGTTCACCTCGTCTTCCATCTCGTCTTCAAGGAACGTAAGGTCGATTCCGAGATGGTCGGGCGCCGCCTCCGGCGTCGGTTCGGGAAACCGGTTGCCGGAGAAACCTATCTCCGAAACCGCGGCGAACTGATTGGACAACGCGACCGCGTAGACAATGTCCGCATGAGGTCCGTCGTATTGATCGACGCGGTGGTGGTAGGACACGGCGTCGCGAATCTCTTCGCTCAAGCCCCAGTTTCCGGCAATCATCAGGCCGACCTCGCCGTGATCTATTCCGAGCACCTCCTTCTCGACGCGGTGCAGCGATTGCCTGTCCCGGTCCGAGAAGGCGAGCACGTCGACGTAGCGTTCGGGAAGCCTGTTGTTGAGTGGAATCTTGCCGACGTCGTGAAGCAGGCCCGCGATGAAATACTCCTCGAGGATATTCTTGTCGGCTTTTCTGTGTTTCCCGATAAGTTTGGACGTTACTCCGACGCAGAGCGAATGACGCCAGAAGCCTTCCATGTTGAGCGCCTTCGAGTCGGCGTTCTTGCCGATCGTTCCCATGACTGCGGTGCTCAATGCAAGATTCTTGACCGTGTTGATTCCGAGCATGATGATGGCTCTGACGAGAGAGGTCACCTCCTGATTGAGACCGTAGTACGCGGAATTGATCAGCTTCATTACCTTGCCCATGAGTACGGGGTCTACGCTGATGACTCTGTTCAAATCGGCGGGTGAAGTCTGCGCGTTGTTACAAATTTCAAGGACTTTTGAAACCGATGTCGGCAGACTCGGCATTTTGTCGATATAGCCGCGTATCGCGGTTTCGAACTGCTTGGCCATCCCGTCTATCTCCTTATGGTGTTCACGATCGATTGTAACCTGCTTTTGAGCGCCTGCGCGATACGTCGGTCGGGAAGGTGGTCGGCCAGTCCCCGTATGAAGTCGAACGTTTTCACGATCGCCGTCGGGCCCGGGCGTGCGGAGATTCGATCGGGCGGAGAGGCCTGTTTCGACTCGAGTTTGCGTCGCAGTCCGGGTTTGCCGTCGAGCCGGTTTCGAAGAGCGCCGATACGAAGGACAAGGTCGGCCGTTTCGGCGCCGGCGCGACGCGACGCGGGAATATGGTCGGTAAGTCCTTCAAGATAGTCGAGAAGCTTTTTCGATTCGGCCGGCGGCGCCGGCAAGCGGCCGCCTGCGATTCTTCGTCTGATACCGAGCGCGCGGCGCAGCAGCGACGGCCCCTCCTCCCGGCCCCGGTGTCCGGCCGCCTCGGGTTTGGCGTACTCAAGTGCCGCCGGCAGTCTGATCGAAACCGGCCGCGACGAGGCGTCCGCACCCGACACCTCCGGAGCCGTACGCGCGGGAGGCGGCACGGGAACGGGGCGCTTGTCGGCGTCGTCGGGCGAGTCGACGGCGGACGTGTCGGAAACGGCGGGCGCGACGGGCGCCGGCGCTTTCGGCGGCGGGGGTTCCGAAGGCTTCGGCGGAGGAAACGGAGGCGGTGGGGGCGGCGCGGCGAGTCGGCCGTCTTCGGGACCGCTCGGGGGGCTGAGCCGGCCGCGGTCTTCGGTCCGATCCCGCCCGCGTGGTCCGTCGGCGATCGAGCGACGCGGGGCGCGGGAAAACGGCGGCACAAGCGGCCCGCCGCCGTCGGTATCGGCCGGCTCGCGTGGGCGGTCGGCGCGTGGGCGGTCGGCACCCGAACGGCGCGGCGCGGGGTATGGCGGCGGCGAATCGCGGGGCGCCAGACTCGGCGGCGAAGCGATCCCGGGGGCCGGTACCGGCGGCTCGGAAGGCGCCGGCGGCGGTGCCGGCGGGAGCGTCGTTTCGGCAGGGGTTTGACCGGCGGGAAGCGCGGCGGCGACCGGCGCCAACTCATACTCATCTTCGGGCGGCGGTTCGATCTCTTCTTCCATCTCTTCAAGTCGCATCGTTTCTTCGTCTTCCTGAACAACGATCACCGGATCGATCCCGCCGAGTCCGATAATCGGGACCGTGTCGGCGTCAAGATCGGGCAGGTCTCCGAAAAGGACGCTCTCCTCTTCCTGTTGAACCATTTCCTCGAGCGGCTCCTCGGCGAGTGCCGCGAGGACCGAAAGGTTCCTGCGCCACACCTCCTCGTAGTCTTCCGCGTACTCGTTGATGACCTGCTCGTACATCTGCAGAGTGTTCTGGAGGGCGTCCAGATCGTCCTGCGATCCTCCGGCTTCCTGAAGCGTCACGAGGCGTTCGGCGTAGCGGATGGCCGCCTCCTGATCGCCGAGGCCGTTGTGTGTTCGCACGAGCGCGGTCAACACGTCCTGGTCGTCGGGATAGTCGTTTTCGAGTTCACGAAAAAGCGCAAGCGCCTCCGCGTAGAGCGAACGCTGAAGGTAGAGCTCGCCGAGTAGAAGACGGGCCTGATAATGTGTGCGATCCTGCCGGAGCAGAAAGCTCAGCTCGGCGATAGCCGGCTCGACCCGACCCATCTCGCGATACGTTTCGGCCAAATGGATGCGCACCTCCGGGTGACCGGGGGCGAGCCTTTGCGCTTTCTGAAACATCGTTAGCGCTCGCTCGGGCCGTCCGTTTTTCATGTGCATCACACCGGCGAGCAGGTGCGCTTCCACGTTCGCAGGGTCGGCCGTAAGCACCTCTTTGATTTGCCGTGCCGCCTCTTTTAACCGGCGCGATTGAATAAGGATGTTGGCGTACCTGAGCCGGTGTGACGGGTCGTTCGGTTCCCGCTCTATGAGTTCGGTCAGGCTCGTTTCGGCCTCGTCGTAGTTCCCGGTGGTCTCGTAGAGCTGTTCGAGATTGATGAGCGCCCGCTTATACGCAGGATCGGCCGCCAGCGCCTCCTTGAAGTAACGTTCGGCCGATTCGAACCGACCGAGTCGCGCGTGCGCAAAGGCGATGTTGTTCTTGGCCTGCCGATTCTTCGGGTCGCGTTCGAGAAGATGTTCGAGCACACCGATCGATTCTTCGTCCTTGCCGAGTTTCTGAAGCGTCACTCCGAGGTTGTTGAGTCCGTCCGACCACGTCGGGCGAATCTTCAACGCTCCACGAAACGACGATTCGGCCTCTTCAAGCCGGTTGGTTTGTTCGAGGACTATGCCGAGGTTGTACTGAAGCGTCGGGTGAGAGGGGTCGATCTTCAATCCCCTCCGATAGGCCGACTCGGCCTTCTCGTGCTCGCCCCGTTCTTCGTAGAGGGTGCCGAGATTGTTGTAGGCCATGACGAAGCCCGGGTCGTTCGCGAGTGCGCGCTCGTACCAAACGACCGCTTCCTCGGTGTTTCCCGCCTGCTTGTATATGTTTGCAAGGTTGTAGCAAATGTCCGCGCGATCGGGCGCCATGCGTACCGCTTTGAGGCCGATGCGCGAGGCCGCCTCGATGCCGCCCCGAAGTTTCAGCAGAACCGCGAGATTGTTCAGTATCTCCGGGTTGTCCGGAGCAAGCGAGACCGCTCTCCTGTACGCCTTTTCGGCCTCTTCGTATCGATGCATGCGGGTGAGGATGTTTCCGAGAAGCACCGCGAAACCGGGCCGCTCGGGTTCGCGCTCGACGAGTTGCTCGGCGTATTTCAACGCGCGGTCGAGATCGCGCAGCGTGAACGATGCTATCGCGGAACGGTAGAGCGCTTCAGCCGGCATCAATCGGTCCCGAATACTCTTGTGGGTCGCGCGGACGCTTCTTCCGAAAACTCGCTCTGCTGCGGGGGCGTGTTTCCGTCGTACGCGACGACGGCCACGTAGTAGAGTTTTCCGTTCTCGAGGCCGGTAAGGGTCAGTTGCCGCGCGTCGCCGGCGTCGATCGGAGACGCGCCTGAGTCGCTGTCGGTACCGAAATAGCGCAACGATTGGTCGCCGTAGTAGACGAGGTATCCGGCCACATCGGGGTCGAGATAACGGCGCCACGCAACGGTAAGCCGCGAGTCGCCCGCCGTTGCGCGGATTTCTCCGGGCGGGTGAGGCGGCAGATCGGGCTCGTATTCGATCGATACCGTGTGGAGGAGCGGAGCAAGCTCGCCGGCGCCGTCGGGCAGCAGTTCGAAGAGAAGCTGAAGGTAACGTCCGCGATCGGCGTCGCGAAGATCGACTCCCGGCGGATAGGGTATCCACGATCCCGCCACGGTGGTTTCGCTGCCGAGCGTTTCGCCGATTCGGTAGTAGAACAGCACCGTTGAGTTTCCCGGCGTCCGGTAGTCGGCGTCGATCGCAAGCAGCCGCGAGTTCGCGTAGCCGAGATCGAATACGCGGGTAACCGCGGTAGCCGGGTAGTCGGGGTAGCGCGGCGGCACGGGTTCGTCGACGAAAGCGCTGCGAACCTCCAGATCGTCGATGAATCCCGTGTAGCCGGCGCCGACGACGACTTTCGAGTCGTCGTCGTTCCCCGTGTACGCCTCGAACACTTCCGATTCCTCGTGTCCCGAAACGGTGACGTGATCGGCGGCCACCGTCACGCCGTCGATAAGATACTCGACCAAACCGGTGTCGCTCCGAAAACGCAGCAGATGATACCGCCATTGCCTGGGAACGAGCACGTCGGCGCCGCGAATTTCGAAGCTGTAAGCCGAAAAATCGGGCGGAGTAAAGAGATTGACGAACCGCCAGGAGAGAGCACGCCCGGAAAACGACACACGGATTTCCTTCAACCGGATCGATTCATTCGACGTTTGCGACCCGCGCCATCCGAAAACGGTCGCTCCCTCGTCGAGCTGAACCGGATAGAGCCAGAATCCGATCGAAAGCTCATCCCACGTCTGATGCGGCGCGAACGCGGCAAAGGTTGTCGGTAGATACACGACTCCTTCCGGGTTCCCGACGAATACGCCGCCGCCCGAACCGCGGCGCGCCGCCCGGGGCTTCGTGACGCGGTCGCCGCCGACCAGCAGGTACTTCCCCGCGCCCTCCGCGTGACTGCCTTCGTATCCGAGAAGCATGTCGGTATCGGGTCCGACCGTGGCGCCCGTGTCGTGTATTGTCAGATCGAGATATCCGCGCTTTCCCTCGACGAACGCGACCCGCTCGCTCTCCCGGACATCGCCCCATCGATCGTCTTCGCCGAGAATCAACGTGCGGGGCGCGGCGGCAACCGCCGCTGCGGCGAGCAGAAAAACGACCGCCGGCATCGGACGGCGCGCACTCTTCGCGCCGAGCGTCATCGATCCGGCGCCCGCAGCCCGGACGTCGGAAAACGCGGTTGCGCTCCGCGTGCCCAACTGAGAACGGCGCGGCTCATTTCGTTTCTCTTTTTCACTTTCGTTCGGTACACTATACTGTAGATTATCGGCAGGATCAGGATGCGGTATACCGCCGTGCAAGCAGTATCGCTTGCGGAATTGAAAGAACAAGCGCAACGTCTTCCCGACCGTTGTGGGGTGTATCTGATGAAGGACGAGCTGGACGTCATCATCTACATCGGGAAGGCGGGCAACCTCAAAAGGCGGGTCGGATCGTATTTTTCCGGCTCGAAAGATGTCAAAACACATGTACTCGTTAACCATGTCGCGAGTTTCGACCATATCACGACCCGCAATGAATACGAGGCGCTGATTCTCGAAAACACGCTGATCAAGAAGTGGAAACCACGGTACAACATCAACCTCAAGGACGGGAAGACCTATCCGGTCATCCGGATAACAAACGAGAAGTTTCCGCGGATATTCAGAACGCGTCGAATCGTAGAAGACGGGTCGGAGTACTACGGACCCTATCCGAACGTCACCACGCTCGACGTCTATCTCGACCTTATCGAAAAGCTCCACCCTCTTCGAAAGTGCAGAGGCCCGCTTGCCGGACGCCGGCACCCCTGTCTCTATTACCACATTCATCGATGCTCCGCGCCGTGCGTCGGAGCGGTGACGCCGGAAGAGTACGCCCGAAGCGTCGCCGCGGTCCGGCGGATGCTTACCGGAAGCATCGACGAGCTCGTCGACGATCTGCGCCGCCGGATGGACGGTGCGGCGGAGGAACTGCAGTTCGAGCAGGCGGCCAAGCTTCGCGACGCGCTCGCCGCGGTGGAGTACGTCTCGCGGCAGCAGGAGGTGGTCGACTTCGACGACGCCGTCCGAGACTACGTGGCGGTGGTCGAGCGTGACGGAATGTGCAGCTTCGCCGTTTTTCACATGCGGACCGGAAGGCTCATCGGGCGGGAAATGCTTGTCGCCGAACGGTACGACGATCCGGCGGACGCTTTCGAGCAATTCCTGCTTCAGTATTACGCCGACCAGGAATCGCTTCCCGACAGGCTCTACGTTCCCGATATCGTCGACGTCGGATTGATCGAGCGGTACTTCCGCGAAGAACGCGGGAGCGCCACCGAGGTGAAGGTTCCCGAAGAGACGCGTGATATCTCAATTCTCACGCTGGCGCGGGAAAACGCGCTCGAGGAGCTGATGAAGCGACAGCACGGTGACCGAACGGCGGCGGGACTCGAGGAGCTGAAACTTGCACTCTCGCTCGAATCGGCGCCGCGCAGAATAGAAGGGTTCGACATCTCGCAACTCGGTGGAAAGTACAGCGTCGCCTCGATGGTATCGTTTCTCGACGGCAAGCCCGACAAGGAGCTCTATCGTCGTTTCCACGTCAAGTCGCTCAACGGGAGAGTAGACGATTTCGCGGCGATGAGGGAAATCATCGCCCGAAGGTACACCAGGGTGCTCAACGAGTCGCTCGGTCGGCCCGACCTGATTCTCGTCGACGGAGGAAGGGGGCAGGTAAGCGCGGCGCGGGCGATCCTGTGCGCGCTCGGGTTCGACGCCGTTCCGGTCGTCGGGCTTGCAAAGCGCGAGGAGGAGATCTATCTGCCCGAAACGCGCGAGCCGCTCCGGCTTCCCGAAGGCAGCGGAGCGCTTCGGATTCTTCAGCACGTTCGCGACGAAGCCCACAGATTCGCGACGACGTTCAACAAAAGACTCCGCGAGAAGGACGTCAAGCTTTCGATTCTTGAAGAGGTCGACGGAGTGGGGCCGAAAAGGGCCGCCCGACTGCTACGCGAGTTCGGGTCGCTCGCCGGCATCGGCAAAGCGGATCCCGAACGGATCGCGCGGTCGGGCGGATTGCCGCGGACGGTCGCGGATGCGCTGATCGAGCACCTGCACGGGTCGCGGGTCGGAGAGAAAGGCTCAGGCGAATCGGCGGGCGAACGCCCGCCGGCATAGAGTCGGCCGGGCGCTTCGTTGCGCGCCGACCGACGCACTCAGGCGGGCCGGCACTCGATGCGAAAAAACGGTCGTCGACCGCGAGTGACGATGATCTCGTAGAGAAACAGCTCGAGGATCTTTCGGTCGATATCGGTGCGCGTTTCGCGAAAGAGGCCGTCGTATTCGGTCGCGCGAAGGAACATCCGCTCGAGATCCTCTTCGGTATAGTTGCTCGAACCGTTCCGGTAGATTCTCAGGTTTTTTTTCCCTCGTATCCCGATCTGCCGTGCGATTTCGTCGTCCGAGTAGTGCGCGTTCTTGAGACGTCGAAAGCTCAAGAGGCGTCTGATCTGCCAGATAAGCCCCCCGAGAATCTGTCCCGGTTCGACCGGGCCGGCGAGAACAATGGCGTGGAGCGTCTCGATCGCCGAAGGGAGGTCCGCCTCGGCGATTCGCGCGAAAAGCGAAAAAACGTTCTCGTTTTTGCTGTGAAAGAGCAGTTCCTCCACTTCGGTCTCCGTAATGGCGCGCGCGCTGTCGAAATAGACGGTGATTTTTTCACACTCACGGCGTAGATCGGCGGTATCGTTTTCGACCAATTCGAGCACCAACTCGATCGCTTCCTCCGAGATTGAAAAACCGGCGGAGGTAAAGAAACTGCGGACCCACGAGCGTTTCTGATTCTCGAAGAGCTCCCAGAAGATCTTGATCCGCTTTTTGGTCGCCGCCTTCTCTATTCGCCGATCGAGATGATGCTCGTCGGAGACGAGCAGGAGAGTCGACGAATCGCTCGGATCGCTCAAATAACCGATGAGTGTTTCGATGTCGCCCTTACGGGAAATCGCCTGCGCCTCGTAGACTATCACCAGACGATGTCGCGAGAAGAGCGAGTGATTCAGGAGCAACGCGACGAGCTCCTTCACGTCGATTTTGTACGGATAGATTCGATGCTCTTCGGGCGTCTCTCCGTGTGTCTTCCGCAGCGACCTGCGTATGCCTTCGATGTATTCTTCCTTCTGTCCCGATTCGGGGCCGAGGAGCAGAAAGAACGGTTCCGAGAAGCTACTCATAGTTGCGAATGATGCGGGCAAGCTTGCCGAGGACGCGAACGTTTTGCGTGTAGATCGGCGGATAGACCGGATTCTCGGCTTTCAGCTTGATCCTGTTCTGCTCGCGGTAGAAACGCTTGAGCGTGACGGCCTCGTCGTTGACGACCGCCACGACGATGTCTCCGTTGTCGGCGACCTGCTTCTGCTCGAAAATCGCCGTGTCGCCGTCGAGGATTCCGGCGCCCTCCATGCTGTCGCCCTGGACCCGAAGCGCAAAGTGTCTTCCGCCCCGGAGACTGTCCGACGAGACTCTGATCGTTCCGTCCCAGTTCTCTTCGGCGAAAAGCGGGATTCCCGCCGCCACGTGCCCGATAAGCGGCACTTCTATCATCTCAGGGACTTCGGAGTCGTCTCCGATCACTTCCAGAGCCCTCGATCGTCCCAGGTCGCATCGAATCCTGCCCTTTTTCTCGAGAGCCTTGACGTGGTCATGCGCGGCTTTTACCGAAATGTCGAATCGAGCGGCAACTTCCCGGATCGTCGGCGGATATTTGTGGTCGTGGATAAACGATCTGATGAAATCGAGCACCGTGCGTTGCCGTTTCGTCAATTCTCTCATTTATTGATCCTGATTCCGAACTTTTTAATTTTTCCGTGCAGGTTGCTCGGATAGACTCCGAGGGCCTCCGCGGTCTTTGAAATATTGAAGTCGTTTTCGCGCAGATGCATTTCGATAAGCTTTTTCTCGAACTCGTTCCGCGCCTCGGTGAGCTTCATATCCTGAAACTCATCGAGAAGCCCGTCCCCGGCCTCGTACACCGCCGAATTATCGCCGAGATGGCGGCGCACGGCGTCCACTCCTATGACCGTCTCGTCGGTCATTATGGTAATGCGCTCGATGAAGTTTTTCAATTCACGGACGTTTCCCGGCCAGTGATAGTCGCGCAGCAGAGCGACCGCGTCCTCGGTAATCTCTTTCACGACGCCGTCCGAATGATCCGAGAACTTGTCGAGGAAGTAGGAGAGGAGCGCCTCGAGATCCTCCGTTCGTTCTCGAAGCGGCGGAACCTCGACGGGAACGACGTTGAGCCTGAAAAACAAATCCTCCCTGAAACGCTTGGCCCTGATCTCGGAGGCGATGTCTTTGTTGGTGGCGGCGATGATTCGAACGTCGACGGTGATCGACTCTTCGCCGCCGACGCGTTCAAACTGCATCTCCTGAATAACGCGCAGTACCTTCGCCTGGGCGTTGAGCGACATGTCGGCTATTTCGTCGAGAAACAGCGTGCCTTTATCCGCCAGCTCGAACTTGCCTTTTCGACGCGCGATCGCGTGGGTAAAAGCGCCCTTTTCGTGCCCGAACAGTTCACTCTCGATCAGGGTGTCGGGAATCGCCGCGCAGTTTACCTCGACGAACGGACCCGTCCCGCGCGCCGACCGGCGATGAATCTCGCGGGCGATCAACTCCTTGCCCGTTCCGTTTTCTCCGTGGATAAGAACCTTCGCGTCGGTCGCCGCGGCCTGCTGAATTCGCTGCCATACCGCGTTCATCTTCGGTCCGCCGCCGATCATCCGATCGTCGGGAAGGCTCGCCTTAAGCGAAGCGTTCTCCTTGGCCAGTTGTTCGAGTCGAAGCGCGTTCCGGGCGAGGTTGACGATTTTTTCCATGGAGAGCGGTTTTTCGACGAAATCGAATGCGCCGAGCTTGACCGCGCGCACCGCGATGTCGATATTCGCGTGACCCGAGATCACGATAACCTCGATCGTGCGATGTTTGCTTTTTATTTCCTTAAGCACGTCGATGCCGCCCATTCTCGGCAGAAGCACGTCGAGAATGACCAGATCGATGTCGGTCCTGTCGAGTATGTCGAGTCCTTCTATCCCGTCGGCCGCGACGTAGACGTCGTACGACTCGTCCTCGAAGATGTCGGAGAGTACCGTTCGAATCCCAGGTTCGTCATCGATGATGAGAACGCTGCTCATTCGGCCTCCATGGGAAGATCGACGAAGAATGTGGTTCCCACCCCGGACTCAGTTTCAAACCAGATTTGACCTCTGTGATCGAAGACGATTCTTTCGACGATGGAGAGTCCGAGTCCGGTTCCGGCCTGCTTCGTGGTAAAATAGGGATTGAATACCCGTCCGTGATAGTCCGTATCGATGCCGGTTCCGGTATCCGTAATCTGGATTCTACAGTAACTCGAATCGCCCTTCCTGACAAGATCGGTGGTGACGGACACGGTCCCCCGGCCCCGGATGGCCTCGAAGGCGTTTTTCAAGAGGTTGGAAAAGACGCGTTTCATCTGATCGCGGTCGACCGGAACGAAAAGGTCTCGATCCAGGTCGTCGAGACGGACCTCTACCTCCGGATGCGCGCCGGCGTAAACCGCGAGCACCTCATCCACGAGGTCGCCGAGCGCGACCGGTGCAAGTTTCGGTTCGGGGAGTCTCGCGAAGTCCCTGAACTCTCGGAGCAGCTCGTTCAGATTGTCTACTTCTCCGACGATCGATTCGATCGCCGGCTCGAGGACGCGATCGATCGATCCGGGATCCTGTCGGTAGCGGTGCAGGATCCTCTGAGCGCTGAGCTTGATGGGAGTAAGCGGGTTTTTGATCTCGTGCGCCATCCGCTGCGCGATTTCCTGCCACGCGGCCACCTTTTCGGTCTGCATCAGTTTGTTTCGCGACCGTTCGAGTTCGGTGACCATCGCGTTGAACGAACGAGCAAGCGTTGCCAGTTCATGATTTCCCCTTCCCAGAATGCGAAACGAGAAGTCGCCTTCGGCGACCCGGCGCGTCGCGTTTTCCAGCGACGCGATCGGACGGATAAGCTCTTCGGAGAGCAGGAAACTAATCAGAATGGAAAGCAGAACCAGCGGAAGCGCAAAAAGCGTGTAGAAGACGATGACGACCAGCCGGAACATGGGCTGAAAGAGATCGATCTGGTTGAAAGTATCGCTTGCGGCGCTGAGCAGCTCGGCCTTTCGATCGAAATCCTTCGGAATAATCGAGCTCAGTACAACCACGTAGTCGGTCGCGCCGATACGCGTTCTGCGGAGGTATCGAAGCACGCTGTACTCGGGATATATCTCTTTCGGAAGCAGACCTTCGGAACGATCGACCACGGAGGTTCCCGATGTTAGCGCGCGCGTGTCTCCGAAAAAAACGACCTCCCGTCCCGACTCGGTAAACGCCTGCATCCCGTGAACGAACTTGACCGTCGAACGGATTCGTTGCCAGACGAGCCGAGGGGTCCGTTCGAGATCACGAAGCGTTTCGGTCAGCAGCAAGGAGGCGCCGAAGACCGTCAGGTTCTCGACCTGATCGAGATTGTACTGCAAGACCAGGTCGACGCCGGCGGTGAGACCCTCCGAGGCCGGCGACGAGAACCACCGGTTCATAGCGATCTCGATAAAGCTGACCGAGAGGATCCCCTGAGGAACCGAGCTGATGAGCGCCACGACGGTAAAGACGACCATGAGTCGCGTCTTGAGTTTCGCTCCCGCCTTCCCCTGTCTGCGGTCCCGGAGCAGACGAAACAGGTAGATGCCGATGGCGATGAACATGAACAGCGGCAACAGTACCGCGAGCGGAATGACTATTACGTTCGTCAGCGGTGTGTCCAGCGACGCGTCGCTTATGATCTGTCTCGCAAACACCAGGATAACGGCGATCAGCGCGACATAGATCGACGCGATGCTGATAAGTCCCGCGGTGGAGGAAGAAGCGCCGCGAAACGGTTTCATCGCTCATGCCGGCGAAAATCGGTCCGGCGCCAGGGGGTCTTCGTGCGGAATCGCGGTACAAGAAAATTCATGAGGGTAAGCGGCGGGACGAGCCGGACCGGCTCGATCTGGGCGCGGCACATCAGATAGATCTCTCCGTTCCCGTACTTCGGGACCATCATTCGGTACTCTTCGAGGACCAGCAAGAACCGTAGCAGGGATTCGGAATCTTCGAAGGAACGCTCGCGGCCGGAGTATATCACGACGACGTAGCGACGGTTGAGCTCGTCCCACCGGGCGTCATAGGTTACCGATTGTTCGGCCACGAGCTCGTCGCCGAATATGCGTGAGATTCCGGCCGTCCTGCGGTAGACGCGCGCCTCGTAGCGTATCTCGGCGCGATGACCGTTCGCCAGCGACTCGATAATTGAAGCGCTCGTCTGGAACCCCGGAGAAAATGTGAAGCTGATCACCGATTGCGATCGGACGGAAACCGCCGCGCCGACGATGAGAATGAAAACTGCCGCCGGTCGCCGTCGGTTCATTCTTCTTCGAACCGTGTTTCGAACAGGCGCGCAATCGCGTCGGCCACCTCCTCTTCGTCGGGGCCGTCGGCCGAGAGGACGAGTCTGGTCTTGTACGAGGCGCCGAGGGTAATGATACCCATGATCGATTTGGCGTTGATCCGCGTGCCGTCCTTTTCGAGAAACACCTTTGAATCGTACTTGTTCGCCGTCTGTACGATCAGCGACGCCGGACGGGCGTGGATTCCCGCACGGTTCATAATGATCACTTCGCGTTGAGTCATGTTAGAATGTGTCGTTCTTCCGAAAATAGATCGACCGGGCGTTTTCGCTTTCGAGCCATTCAAGAACGTTCTCGTCGAACTCCTTGGCCGAATGGTAGCCCATTTTCTTCATCCGCTCGGTCATCGCGGCGACCTCGATGATAATCGAGATGTTTCGCCCGGGCTTGACCGGAATATGAAGACTGGGGACGTGAACCCCCATAATCTCTTCAAGCACGTCATCGGAACCGATTCTATCGTAACTTTTGTTCGGATCCCAGTCTTCGAGATGGACAACGATCTGAATCTGTTTCTTGTCTCTTATCGCCGCGACGCCGAACAGATGAGCGACGTTGATGATTACGAGACCCCGGATTTCCATATGATGGCCGGTGACGCGGTTGATCGCCTGCCCCATCAGAATGTTTCCGCCGATGCCGCGGATCTCAACCGCGTCGTCGCATATGAGCCGATGTCCACGCTCGATCAGCTCGAGAGCGGTCTCGCTCTTTCCGACGCCGCTTTCACCGGTGATGAGAATTCCTATTCCGTACACTTCGACCAGGACGCCGTGCACCACTTTCTGCGGCGCGAAGATGGAACCGAGAGCGCGAAGCAGTCTGGTCGTAAAGACCGCCGTCGAGAGACCGGTCTGGAGAACCGGACATCCGACCTCTTCGGCCTTCTGAATAAACTCGACGTTCGGCTTGAGTCTATGCGAAAAGACGCAACACGGAATCGCGTACCGGAACATTTCGGTTATCGTCTCGAGGTTTCCTTCACGGTGGAGTTTGTCGAGAAACGCGGTTTCACCGCGACCGAAGATCTGAATACGTTGATAGGCGAACTTTTCGAAGAATCCACCGAGCGCCAGACCGGGGCGATTGATGTCGGGCGCGAGGATCTCACGATCGAGACCGGTTCTTCCGGCAATGCACACGAGCTCCAGAGCGTCGTGCTCTTTCAGGTCGAGGTCGAGCAGATCGAGAACGGTGAATCGTTCCATACCGTCGATCCTTACGCGTGGTCCTGGATCTTTTCCTTTTCCCGCGTAATCTTTTCGTCCATCTTGTCGAACAGCTGATCGATCGCCTTGATGATATTGAAATCCTCGACTTTGATATGCGCCTGCATGCCCCACCGGAAGTTGATGTTGACGTCGGCGGCGTATCCTTTCGTTTCCTGTGTGAGCGTAAACAGCAGGTCTATCAGCAAATCGTCGGCGTAGTGAAGACGCTTGAGTTTTTTGTTCATATAGTCGTGTACGCGCTTGCTCACGTCCATATGGACGCCCTTGATGTCGATGTTCATCTCGGCCTCCTCGTGGGGTAGATTGTTTCGGTCGATCGGGAAATGGGATCAGCGCCTGTAGGACGAATCAATGTCAAGCTCATTCCTGTACTTGGCCACAGTTCTCCGGGCGATGTTGATGCCTTGTTTCTTGAGCATGTCCGAAATCTTCTGATCGGACAGGCTTTTCGGCGACGTGTCGTTTTCGATCATTTCCTTGATGATCTGCTTGACTCCTTCTTTCGAGTAGCGCGAACCGCTCGAACCGGCCCCGGAAATAGAGTTCGTAAAGAAGTACTTGAGCTCGAAGATGCCCCATTCGGTTTGAATATATTTCGCCGTGGTGATACGGGAAACAGTTGTTTCGTGTACGTCCACTTCATCGGCAATGTCTTTCAGCGTAAGCGGCGCCAGATGCTTGGGACCTTTGACGAAGAAATCGCGCTGAAACTCGACGATCGCCTTGGCGATCTTGATCAACGTCTGGTTTCGTTGGTGAATGCTGCGGATAAACCATTTGGCGTCTTTCAGACTCGATCGGACGAAAGTTCGCGTTTGTTTGTCCCGCTTCTCCCGCGCGCTCCCCTTCGCGGATGAGCCGTTTTTCGTCTGCATCAGTTCGGTAAAAAAAGGGTTGACGCCGAGAACGGGGATCTGCTCATCGTTGAGCATAAGCACGAACTCGCCGTCGGTGACCCGTACTTGCAGGTCGGGAATGACATAGGTCGGCGTTTCATTGGAGTATCGCCGACCGGGGAAAGGATCGAGCGTTTTGATGTATTCGAGTATCTCTTCGACCTGTTCGGTGCGGATCCGGAGCTTTCGCGCGATCTCCTCGAGTTTTCCCTTTTCGAGCAGATCGAAGTATTTTTCGAGGACTTCTACGGTGTGTCCGGGCGCGCCGCCGAGAACACGAACCTGGGCGAGCAACGACTCGAGATAGTCCCGCGTGCAGGTTCCCACGGGCTCGAACCTGCGAATGAGATCGATAACGTCGGGCAGGAGCGCTCGATCTTCCGGTTTGACGAGAGTCTCCGGCTCCTCGATGTGAAATCCGTTGTCGTCGAGGTTCTGGATCAACAGCTCGCCGACTTCGAACGACTTTTCGTCGATCGGCTGCAGTCGCAGCTGCCACATGAGATGATCGTGCAACGACTCGGGACGCGAAAGCGCCCCCTCGATGAACTTCTGCTTCCGATCGCTCGCCTCCTGGTCGAGCGGGCGCCCCGGGTCGGAACTGTTCTCGAAAAGATCGTACTCTTCGGCTCCCCGATCGATATCCGAGTCGAGAGACTCCTCGGATCTGTCCTCCACTACTTCGAGCGCGGGGTTGCGTTCGAGCTCTTCCTGGATTTTGAATTTGAGCTCCTGCAGCGGCAACGCCATAAGCTGGATCGACTGCAGCAACTGAGGATTCATCTTGAGAGTCTGCTGCTGAGTGATAATTGGCTTCTGATACTGCTGCACGCTTCGCTCCGGCCCGACGACTCTCGGTGGGCTTCCTAATTAATTAAAGGCCGGCCGGTGTGGTTTGTCAACGTTGCCGCGGCCGAACGGAGCAATTCTGATATGACACGCCTCGACGACGAGAGTCCGAACCGTCCGGTGTGGGAGTGGTTTTCGGCTACATCCGGAACTCGTGTCCCAGGTAGACCCGGCGCGCGAGCTCGTTTTCAAGCAGCTCGTCCTTCGCGCCGCTTGCGAGAATCTCTCCGAGATTGATGATGTAGGAGCGGCCGGTGATCTCGAGTGTGTCGCGGACGTTGTGGTCGGTAATCAGGATTCCGATCCCTTTTTTCGACAGGTCGGCAACGATGGTTTTTATTTCGTAGACCGCTATGGGGTCGATGCCCGCGAACGGTTCATCGAGCAGGAGGAACTTCGGCCGTATCGCGAGCGATCGGGCGATCTCGGTTCGTCTTCGTTCCCCCCCCCGACAGGGTGAACGCCTTTTGTTTTCTGACGTGTTCGATCCCCAATTCGCTCATCAACTGGTCGAGCGTACGGAGCTTTTCCTTTCTCGACAGATCGCGGCGCGTTTCGAGAATCGCCCACACGTTCTGTTCGACGGTAAGCTTTCGGAATACCGACGGTTCCTGCGGAAGGTAGGAAATCCCGGCGCGCGCGCGACGATACATCGGGCGTCGGGTAATGTTGTGCTCGTTCAGGAAGATCTTTCCGGAGGTGGCGCGAACGAATCCGACGATCATATAGAAAACGGTCGTCTTGCCCGCGCCGTTTGGGCCGAGAAGCCCGACGATCTCTCCGTTGCTCATCGAAAAGCTCACGTCGAGAACGGCGGCCTTTTTGCCGTAGAGTTTTTTGAGCCCTTCGACCCGAAGCGTCTCCACGGCCATGACGTTATTCTTCGCCGCCCGAATCGACAATGCGCCCGGTAACGCCGTCTTCGAGGACGATCTCGTCGGTATCGAGATTGATCACTATTCGCGAAGCCGCGAACACGTCGTCGTTTCGCGTCACGCGCGGAAGCCCGGTGAGCTCGAGTGTTTCGGTGTCACGTTGATACCTCGCAAGCTCGGCCCGACAGGTAAGCTCGGTTTCGTCGGTAACCTTGAGAATACGTACGCCGATTTGAATGATCACCAATTCTTCCTGCCCGAGATACTCAAAGTAGCCTCCCTTGACGACGACTTCGTTCGTAAGGTCCTCCATTTCCGCGTATCCGTCTATCCGCGTAATCTCGAGCTCGCGGTCGTAAAACAGCGTGTCCGCCTTGAGCCGGATTCCCCGTTCCTCGTCGAACACCCGGACGTTGCCCCGACAGAACAGGTATCGTGAATCGTCGCCGGTCGCCTCTATCTCGTCGGCCGAAATGACCGTGCTACCCGAAGTGACCACCGCGTTCCCCGAGAGGATCATGTATTTGCTGCCCTTGGCGAGACTCGCCCGCAGGCTGTCGGCGGACCAGCTCAATTCCTCCGCCGCAGCGCCGGCGGAGAAGAGCACCGTTGCCAGGCACGCCGCCGCGATACGTCTACTCATGTGATTTGGTGACAAGTTTTCCGGAGACCGGTCCGGTGAAATCGACCAATCGACGTCGTACGTCGACTTCGAATCCGATTCCGTCGAGACGTGAACCGTCGTCTTTAACCAGCACTGCCCGGCTCTCGGAGTTTCCAACGAGACGTTTCTCTTCCGCGTCCCAGTAGAGGTAATCGGTGGTTACCGTTGCTTCCTCAATCGCCGAATAGAATCTCAGCGTCCCTTCCAATTCGGCACTTTCGGTGTCGGTAAAAAACGCGGCCGCGTCGGCGCGACCCTCGGTGATCAGGCCGCCCGTCGAGTCGTATTCGCGAAATACCAGACCATTGAGAGAGGTGAGATTTCGGTCGGAATAAAACTCGGCGCGCTCGGCGTCGAGCCGGTAGGCGGGCGATCCGTTTTCCACTTTCGTGTAAGAAAACTCCCGGAGAATCGAATCGGGAATCTCTTCCGACATTTCATCGGCCAGCGAGACCTGAGAATAGTCGAGACTGCATCCGGCGATAAGGAGAAAGAGCGGTATGAGATGATAACGACTGAATTGCGGATGCCTCATCCGTCCTCGTTTCCGGAGAGATCGATTTTAGCAGATTATCCTGGAAACCGGCGCCTTCGTCTATATGACGACGAAAGCGAGCGCGGAGCGGTCTACATCAACCGGATACCCGGTTTGCGCGTTTCGAGGTAGAGAATCTCCGACGATCCGGCGACCGCCTCCGCGGAATTCGTCCGGTCGAACCAGCCGGGGGCGTCTCCGGGGGCGTTGACGATTCGCTCGTCGACGAGTATCGGCGCGTTCAATCTCAGCGCAAGCGCTATTCCATCGCTCGGACGAACCTCCATCGTATGCGTTGTAACGCGGCTTCGGTATCGCATCCGTGCAAGATACTCCTCGTGCAGCCGCCCATAGATTTCTACCGACAGGAGCTGAAACCGATGCCGGTGGAAGAGCTCCGAAAACAGATCGTGCGTCAACGGTCTCGGAGGCTTGACGCCTTCGATTTCGATGATGATTGCGCTTGCTTCGAACGGACCGATAAAAAGCGGGAACAGTTGATTTCGTTCGGGATTGTACAGGATAACGACGGGCATCTGACTTTGATCGTCCAGCGCCAGACCCTTTACGGAAAAGTCGAGCATCTTGCATTCCATACGTATCATTCAATATAGCACGCGCATCCGAAAACACTTATGATTTACGTGATATGGGGGGCGGTAGTGCCTTTGTTGCTCCGCGACGCCGATGTGGAACGTCTCCGCGCGACGATCGTCCGGGAGACCGGGCTGGTTGTTACGAGTTCGAACCGGGCGCTTCTGGAAAAGGGCGTGCGCGAACGAATCCGTTCGTCGCGCGCACCGTCGGCCCGCGAGTACTGCGAGACGATTCTCAGCCGTCCCGAAGAGCTTATGAGCCTGCTCGAGTGGGTGACGATCAAAACGACCCGGTTTTTCCGGAACGCGGCTCATTTCGCCGCGATCGAGCTCGACGTCATACCCGAGATCGTCCGGCGGGTCGGCGGACGTGCACGCAAAACGATTCGCCTCTGGTCCGCGGGATGTTCGACCGGCGAAGAGCCGTATTCGCTCGCGATTCTGCTCGACGAGCTTCTCCCTTCCGGTTACTCGTTCCACATCTTCGCGTCGGACCTGAGCTCGGCGGCGCTTGCGGTCGCACGGCGCGGTTTCTATGGGCCCAACCGTATGAACGGCGTGTCCGACGCGCGCCGCGATCGCTATTTCATACGCCGCGGCGACGGATACATTGTTCGTGATGAAATCAAAGACCGAGTCGGATTCGGGCGCCACAATCTGAAGCTCGACGAAGCGCCGACGGGATTCGATCTCGTGATGTGTCGAAACGTCATCACCTATCTGGACGAACAGACACGGAGCACGGTGGCAGGTCGATTGTGGAACGCGATGAACGACCGTTCGTTCCTTTTTGTCGGGGATTCGGAATCGCTGCTTGGAATGGATACGCGGTTCGAGTTTAGAAAAACCGACCACGCGACGTTCTACGTCAAGCAAGCGAAATAGGTTGATCGGATCGCCGTTCGGCGCGATTCCGGACCGATACGATCTCAGGGATATTCTTCCCCTTTCTCGCGCGACCTGCGAGATAGCTCAATCCAAAGCCCAAAGCGAGTCCACCGAGGCCGGCGCCGGCGCCGGCCGCTTCGGAGGCGAACAACCGGGAGGCGACGAGGTAGAACAACCCGAAGAAGATCAACGGGACGATCAGTACGAGAAAACCGGCGGCGACCGTTCTGCCGGTCGAAACTCGCAGTTCGACGCGGTCTCCGGGTCGAAGCGGCATTCCCCGTGGGTTCGCGACCTCGAACTGAAACTCATCGGCTGCAGAACAGAACGCGCTTGAACAACTCTTGCAGTCGGCCTTGGCTCGGCCGGCGACGACCACGTGGTCGTCGTGAATCTCTTTAACCGTTACCGTTTCGATCATCCCCGCCTCCCGGGCACGGCACGCGCAATCGCTCGATCCGCGAGGCGCGCCCGTCGTCTCTAATGTCGAGAATTACCGCCTGCAATTCAAGTCGCTTCCACGCGGCCCGGGAGCGTTCGGGTATCCGAGTGAGGAATTTTCCAATCTCTATCGCCGGTTCCAGCCTCCCGACCGAGTCGAGACTCCCGGTTCGACCCGCGTCGGTAATAACGGCGGTCCCGTTGGGCGTAACGCGCTCGTCCGACGTCATGACTTTGGTGTGCGAACCGATTACCGCGCTCACCGTCCCGTCCGCGTGGGAAAACATCGCGTTCTTTTCCGCCGTCGTATTCGCGTGATAATCGAGGACGATTATTCGCGTCGTCTCGGCAACCCGTTCCACCAACTGCCGAAGATAGGAGAACGGATTTCGCAGATGCACCCGGTCGAACCCGGCCTGGCCCAATAGCACGATCACTCCGACGTCGCCGACCTTCGAATGATAGACGCCGGTGCCGCGTCCGGGGTTTTGAGGCGGATAGTTCGCCGGTCGAAGCACGTAGGACGCGTTGGACAGATGCCCCACCATGTCGCGTTTGTAGTAGATGCATTCTCCGCCGGCGAGGACGTCGACGCCGAGTTTGTGAAGGTAGACCGCGTGATTCTTTCCGGTGCCGTACCCGCCGGTGGCGCCGTCCCCACCGGCGATAACGAAATCGATGTGATGGTCGCGTATGACGTCGGAAAGGAGCGTTTTGACGCAGAACACACCCGACTTTCCGACGATCTCGCCGACGTAGAGGATACGCACGGGCAAAGCATAGCAGGAAAAGCCGCCCGTGCCATCACGCCGACGACACACTCTGCGGCATAATTCGATCAAACTGTGTCATTACGCTCCGATTTCGCGCGCGACGATCGTCTCGGGAACGATCCTCACGAATGCAATTCTCTTGGCTATAAGGAGTTATTTCGCACGACCTCTTTTGGCATGATATCTGCACTCCTAGTATATACGGGCGCTGAAACGGCCCTTAAGGTCGCTTCGTATGAAGGACCTACATCGCACACGCTCCACAGGAGGTGTATCATGAAAGACCGAATCGTGATCGATCTCGGTCAGATGATGGACGAGATCTTCGAAGCAACGCAGAACTTCGGAGATGCATTCAAACACGGGTTTTCCTTCGGAAAGCCCGGAAGAGACAACCCGTTCCGTTGGGACGAGAACGTCGATTACTACCCGCATTACTCCTATCCCCCGGCGAACATCTTCATGAAGGAAGACAGGACAATGGTCCTGGAGTTCGCGTTGGCCGGTTTCGCGGAGGACGATATCGACCTCGAGTTTCAGGGCGACTATCTGGCGCTCAACGCGAAAGCGCCGGAGGAACCCGGAGAAGGGACCGAAGTTCGGTACTTCAAACGACGACTGAAGTTGAAGGACGTGGAGAATCAGAAGTTCTACGTTCCGGAAGACAAGTTCGACCACGAGCGGGTAAAGGCCGTGTACAAAAACGGATTGCTTCGCGTGACGATTCCGAGCAAGGAGACAACCGCCGCGAAGGAAGGCGTCAAGGTCAGAATCGTGGTCGAGGGCGACGACGCGAAGGAGGAATAGGATGTTTTTTTGGTTGATTATCGGAGTTGCCGTGCGTTATTTCTTCAAGCCCCAGCTGGACCGCGTGGTTCATAAGGTCATACGAACCATCCGCGATAATCGCGATCATCGCAACGACACGTACTAGGGTCGCGACATAGACGACCGCCGGCGCGTCCGCGCGATTATATATAGACCGGGCCGCCCCGACAAACGGGGCGGCCTCTTTATTTCGCCTTTCCGACGATCATCTCGCTCGCGTATTTCGACGAGCTTACCGCGCCGAACAACGCGCTCAGGTAGTGATAGAAGAAACGCCAGAGCACCAGCGCGACCCCGAGCAGATAGGTCGGGATGACCCTTGCGTAGAGCAGCAGGAAAAACGCTTCGCCGAACCCCACCGCGCCCGGCGTGGGCATGAACATGATAAGAAACAGAAGTATCGCCGCGAGCACCAGCGCGTCGCCGAACGGAATCTCGATACCGAGACCGAAGAGAATCGCCCACAGCAGCACCAACTGCGTGAAGTAGGTCAGTCCGTTGAACAACGTGCCGCCGATGAAACAGCCGAGATGGTGCGAGAAATAGCGGCGAAAACTTCGGCGAGCAACCACCGCTTCGTGAATGATTCTGCGCTTGAGGTTCAAAGTGCTCTTCAGTATCCGCACCGAATGCAGCACCTTGCCTATTGTCGTGAGCGACCGGACGAGAAAGTGTGGGTAGAGGAACCCCGAAATCAGCAGCACGACAAAGACGATGCCGAGCGAACCGGTGACGAGAAAAAGCGTTGTCAGAAACCGCATCGTTTCGACCTGGCGATGATAGAGCAGAAACGACACGATTGCGCCGGCTTGGGTAAAGGCGCTGAGCGTCACAAGCTTCATGATAACGATGGAAGAGCCTTTCCCCGCGGGAATGCCCTCGCGTTTGAGCGAGAGAATCGAGAACGGCTGCCCGCCGAAACCGAACGGTGTGATGATGTTGAAAAAGATCCGAAGTGTTGCGGTTTTGACCGCCGCGAAAAACCCGATGCGCTCCTCGGTACCGCGGGTAAAGAGGACGATGGACGTGGCGTCGAGACTGAGCGCGGCTATCCAGATGGCGAGAAACAACCCGATGTATTTAGGATCGATGTCGAGAAGAGCGTCTCCGGTGCGTTCGTCGACCGTGAGAAAAAGAACAACGGCGACCGCCGCCGCGCTGAGTGCGAGGAGGATCAGGAACCGCGCTACTCCGTGCGCGGCTACCGACACCGAGATCGCTCCATGAAAACCGTGCGGCTTGACGACGGCTCGAACGGGCGAAAACGCGGGTATCGGCGGGCAAATCGTTGCATCGAACCTACCAAGCCTGTCTTCTTAGTACGGATTCGAGCGCGATGTCAATCGAGACGGACCCGTTCAAGCCGGCGCCTCGGCGTATTGACTCCTCTCGCCGACTATCGATACTATATTCTTCCGTCGCCCGGATGGTGAAATTGGTAGACACGCTAGGTTCAGGGTCTAGTGGCCGCGAGGCCGTGGAGGTTCAAGTCCTCTTCCGGGCATACGCTCAAAGACGCTATCTGACGACGACGTATTCGTAGGGGCCGTACAAGAACAACGTTGTTTCGGTTCCGTCGGGTCTCCGGAGCGTTCCCTCGAACACGCCGAGGCTCCTCATGTAAACCGGTCGATCGAGGAAGATCAATACCAGTTTTCGCAGCCACAGCGGAAGCTCCGACACGATGTCGGTAATATCGAAGAGTTCCTCCGCACGATACTCTCCCGACAGCGAATATCCGGCGGCCTGCGCTTCGACGGTAAACCGAACGGGATACTCGTACGACATTCCCGCAGGCTCCGCATACTCGACATATTCCAGCTCATAAGCGCCGGTGGTAAACAACCAGTCGTCCCGATAGGTAACGAACAGCCTGGGTATCCTTTTCGAACCGTATGCCGGATGAGCCGTGGAATCGAGCAAACCGATGTGATACCCGGCGGTAAGAGGTCTTTCGAGCCCGTCGAAATCGGACACGCCGAACACGCGCATCGAGAGGAGCTCCGGGTTGAATCGTGAGAGACGGTTGACGATGATCGTCTTTTCCCCCATCCCTTCGCCGCGCACGGATTCCGACACCCCGTCTATCGAGACCGTTCCCGTGACACGCGCCCACGGACTGAAAACCGACCGGATCTGAAACGCCTTCTCCGGGTCGCCGAGGATATCCCTGCCGTCTCCGAGAATCCATGGTTCGACGATGTTCTCATAGGTGAGATCGACTTCGAGATCGCCGACACGCCACTTGAGGCGGTAGCGCATGTCGACGCCGGAAAGCGAATTGACGCCGTCTGAAATGCGCAGTCGATCGTCGGCGAAATGCACGCTTGTTTTGGGGATGTCCGCCGTGGCCCAACGCGTCGGTCCTCCCGGCTGCGTCAAGAGCAGATAGGCGCCCCACTTCTCGAAGAGCTTCGAAACATAGTGAAACAGACTGAACATGAGCACGCGACCGTCGTCGAAAACCGCCATGGTGTAAGCGCTGTCGCTCATGGCCGACCGATAGTGTGCGGAGGTAAACGCCATGGTCTCGGGCGCCGCGTAGTTCTCGCGCGGCGTGTCCCAGAGAGACGGATCTTCGGCGTGCGCCGTCGGAAGGCAGAGAAGGAGAAGAATGAAGATCGGGACGATTCGCCACACTGGTGTTGCATAACACGCGGGGACGATCCGATCAATCGCCGTTTTTTCCGCCTCATCGCACGGGGGCGTTTGCAGCACGACGCGATTGCGTATATGTTCTCAGGTCGGAGGTAGAAGATGGGTTATCGCGTTGCGATCCTCGGCGCGACCGGCGCGGTCGGGACCGAGTTTCTGGAACTGTTACGGGAACGGAGTTTTCCCGTGCGTGAGCTCAGATTGCTCGCTTCGTCGCGATCTGCGGGAAAGAAGATCCGTTTTGGAGACCGGGAGGTAACGGTCGAAGAGTGCACCGAGGGATCGTTCGACGGCGTCGATCTGGTGCTTTCTTCGGCGTCCAAGTCGGTGTCGAAGCGGTTTGCCCCCGTCGCCGCCGCGGCCGGTGCGCTCGTGGTGGACAACACGTCATGCTTCCGAATGGCCGCGGACGTTCCCTTGGTGGTTCCCGAAGTTAATGCCGAAGCGGTGAAAACCCACAAAGGAATCATCGCCAATCCCAACTGCTCGACGATCATCATGGCGCTACCGCTCTACCCGCTTCACAAAGCTTTCGGAGTGCGTCGTGTACACGTAGCCACCTACCAGGCGGCAAGCGGGGCGGGACTCACCGCGATGCGCGAATTGCGCGAAGAGACCGCGGCGATTCTCGAGGGACGTTCCTACAGGCGGTCGGTCATTCCTCATCAGTACGCCTTCAATCTCTTTATCCACAACAGTCCGCTGCTCGACAACGGTTATGTCGAGGAAGAGATGAAGATGATAAACGAAACGCGGAAGATCTTTTCCGAGCCCGACTTTCTCGTAAACGCGGTGTGCGTTCGCGTGCCGGTGCTTCGCGCGCATTCGGAGGCGCTCAACGTCGAGTTCGAACGTCAGGTGAGGCCCGAGGAAGCGTATGAAGTGCTGCGCGCCGCGAAGGGTGTTGAGGTACTCGAAGACAGAGACGCGAACCGTTGGCCGATGCCCGTCGACGCGTCGGGACGCGACCCCGTCTACGTCGGGCGAATCCGCCGGGACGTGTCACAACCGAACACGCTCGATCTGTGGATCGTCGGCGATCAGATACGCAAAGGCGCGGCGCTGAACGCCGTTCAGATCGCCGAGGTAGCGTTGTAGACGGGAGTCGCTTCGCACGCCGCTCCAGCGATATCGCGGAGAAACCCGGCGAATCGCCGCGGGGTGGACGACGGAAGCCGACCGTGCGAAGCGATGTCGAGCTCGGTTTGCCGGATTCGGCATCGCTCGTCAGAAACTCACCGCCTCCCAGAAAGCGGCGCCCCACTCGGTGCGAAGATCGCCCCACTCGTCGCGGAGCGAGGTCATGCGTTTTCGCAGGCGCGCGAGGAGCTCCGTGTGCGACTCCTCCCCGGCGAGGTTGCGCGTCTCCCACGGATCCGAGTCGAGGTGGAACAACTGACTCATCACGTGCGAGCCCGATACGACGTACTCGATCAGTTTGTAGCCGCCGGATTCGATTGCGCGATGCTTGTCGGTATAGGCGAAATAGAGTTCCTCGCGCGTTCGGTACCCGACCCCGTCTTCGGCGAGCAGCGGCGCAAAGCTACGACCTTCGACCGAGCCGGGAATGGAGATGTCGACGAGGTCGCACAGAGACGGGAATATATCGAACAGATAGACCGGCTCGGTTCTCCGAGCGCCGGAGGCGATGCCCGGACCCGCGATAACGAGGGGGACGCGAAGGCTGTGCTCGTAGCAGCTCTGCTTGCCGAAGAGGCCGTGCTGACCCAGCGCGAGCCCGTTGTCCCCGGCGAGCACGACGATCGTATCCTCGGCAAGACCGCGCCGTTCGAGCGTATCGAGGATCCGACCAATCGCGGCGTCGAGATGAGAGATCATGGCGTAGTATTCGGCGATATGCCGGCGCGTTTCGGCGTGGGTCCGAGGGAAACCGGCGAGCATCTCGTCGCGCACGTGCAGTTCGCCGTTGTCGAAAGGATGTCCCGCGGCGAAGTTGGGCGGAAGCTCGATATCGTCGGGCTCGTATAGCAGCAGAAACTCTTCGGGCATCGTCCGCGGATCGTGGGGAGCGAGAAACGAGACGTAGGCGAAAAAAGGCGGAACCGAGTCGGCGCCGCCGTGACACGTATCGACCGATTCAAGAAATCGTACCGCGGCATTCGCGATGAGGTCGGTCGAATGCGTTCCCGACGAAATGTGATCGCAGTTTCGAAGGGCGACTTCGTTGGACCGCGCCGGGTCGGGACAAACCGGCAGCGTCGCGTCGTAGGCGCCCGTCGGATCGTATCGGTACGCCGGAACATTCCAGTGATCGGTCATCCCGCCGAAGAAAATCTCATCGCCTTCGGAGAAGCTCCTGTTGAATGCGGCGCGACCGTTGTGCCATTTCCCGGTTCCAAACGTCCGGTAGCCGGCTGCACCGAAGACTTCGCCCATCGTCGCATGCTCTTCGGGTATCGAGGCGCCGGCGCCTTCGATCCGGAACAGCGACCGTCCGGAGTGGAGCATCGCACGGCTCGGCATGCACACCGCGGGCGAAGTTCCGCCCGGGATGTGAGCGTGGGTAAACGAGACTCCGTGGGACGCCAGACGGTCGATATTCGGCGTCGAGATCCGGGAGTTTCCAAGAGCCCCGATCGTGTCGAAACGTTGATCATCGGTGAACAGAAAGAGGAAGTTTGGTGTTTTTTTCACACAAAAACGCTATCATGATCGACGAGCGGACGCAATCGAGGAGGCCATCCGAATGAGCAGCATTCTGCCGTTCCTCATTCCTATTGTCGCGCTTTTCATACCCATCGTCGCGATCGTGGCCGGCGCGGCCACCCGCAAATATCGATCCCCGCCCGAGGCGCAGCGGGAGTTTCGCGACTACGTCCATCGGCTCGAGCGCCGCGTGGTCGAGCTCGAAGAATCCGTTCGGTCGCTTACCTCCGATCTGGGGAAAATCGAAGCCGATCAACGCTTTTTGTCCAGATTGCTCGAAGATAGGACCAAAGCGCCCCCGTGACTCGCGCGATGCGAGGCGATTCCCGCGTCGGTCGTCGGACTATCCGACGGCGCGTATGTCGGTGGGAAGTGAAATCCGAAACGTGGTTCCTTCGGCGCCGTCGGTTTCGAACGAGATCGATCCGCCGAGATACGTTTCGGTGAACAGCAGCATACTGTAGGTTCCCAGTCCGCGATTCGCTCCCTTGGTCGAGTAGAATCGATTAAAGACCTGGTGTTGGACCTCTTCGGGCATATGAGCGGGGTTGTGTACGACGATTTCGACTCCGTTCGCTGCCGTGCGCACGTCGATGCCGACGACATCGTCGCGAGCCGACGCCTCGACCGCGTTTTTGACCGCATTGAGTACGACGCGACGCAGAATCGCCGCGTCGGTGATGATCGTAACGGCCTCGCGAGCCGCCCGCACCTGCACGATCACGCCGCGCGCCCGTGCGTCGGGCATGAGCCGCGAGACGACCTGCTCGATAAGCTCGCCGAGGTCGACAAGAGAATGCTCGACCTCGAGCGTCCCGCTTTCCGCGGAGGCGAGCATCCGTTGCGAGTTGATCTCCTCGACAAGGCTCGATGAAATGTCCTGGAGTGTTGCGACGATCTTCATCCCTTCGTCGGTCGAGACCTCCTGCCGCAGCAGGTCGAGATATACCTGCAGTCCGGTCGCGGTGTTGAGGATGTCGTGGTAGAACACGCGTTCAAGCGCGCGCCGGCGCTTCTCCGCTCCGGTGTCCTCGAACTCGAGGAGAATATAGCGTATTCCACGAAGCGAAAAAGGCGTCGCGCTTACGCGGTAGTTCAGACCGCGCAGATACCCGTCGCGCCGCGTTCGTATGGTGCACTCCCGTTCGACCGGATCACCGGTTTCCCGACACTTTCGGACCGCCTCGTTCGCGCCGCAGAAAAGACACGCGTCCGCCGATCCGCAGCCTCCGGGGTGTTGCTCCGCGTGCTCGCATCCGAAGACTTCGCCGAGCGTCGTTTCGTCCCGTATTTCCTCGACGCATTCCGCACCGCATCCTCGCGAATACACGACCGTCCGGCCCGAGTCGATAACGAGCACGATGGTATCTTCGTCGCGGCCTTCGGCCACGCGCCTCGCGACGATCGGGTGGAAATCCTGTTCGAGCGGCGCCATCGCCTCAACCGTATCACGGCGACATCCGGCGGTAAAGACGGGAGTCGTTCAGAAGAGCAATTCTCGATATAGCGTGCCATATCGAGAATGTGCTTGGGCAGCAGTATGCAAATGAGAGAAGAGAACGATAGTTTCAGTTTCAAAATGAGAATCCCTGCGTTCAGAACGTTTGATTCATAAGTTCCTTGGTGTCGTCGTCAAAGGCGATGCTCGACAAGAGCCACTCGTCTTCGGCGCCGCGATAGTAGACAAG
>JAJRYZ010000052.1 GCA_024275515.1 Spirochaetota bacterium | reverse complement strand
GCCGGAAAAGCGAGGCAGAGAACGAGGACGAACGAAAGGCTTCGCAGTAGGTTTCTCATATACATCCCTCCTGTATGTGATAACCCTAATTGTAGGTCGGCCGAATTTCGCTGTCAAACAACTTTTGTCGAAGTCGCCGGTCCCGCCCCCGGCCCGACGCGGTGCCTCTCATCGCCGCTCACTCTCTGCGCGGATTGTTGACACGTCGGAGAAGCTCCGATACGCATGGATAGTGGTCCTGGAAGGCATCGAAGACTGGGAAAAGAGAAAGCTGCGATGGCGCGCGTTCTGGAACGGCGAGATCATCGACCGTCCCGTCATGCTCATCACGGTTCCCGCGACCGACGCCCCACCGCTCCCTTCCGGATGGAAAGAGACCGGCGACTACGAGTACCACTGGACCGATATCGGGCATCAGATCGAGTGGCTTGAAACGCGGAATCGGTCCGTGACTTACCACGGAGAAGCGATTCCGGCGGCGAACGGCCCGTTGGCCGCCTGGTGCGCCTATTATGGAGGCAAGACGCGGTTTCTCAAGGACACCATTTGGCACGAGCCGCTGTTCGACGACTGGGCCGACGCGCCCGATTGGGGGCGCGATTGGGACGACGCGGGTTATCAACATCTGAAAAAGATGATCGAGGCGCTCTGCCTCGCCCGAAAAAACGTCATGTACGTCGGGTATCCACCGACGCTGCACTCGGCGCCGAGCGACATGCTGTCAAGCTTGCGAAGGGTGGACCGGTTTCTTCTCGATCTTACCGATCATCCCGAAGAAGTCGAAACGGCACTCGCCGCGATGAGCAAGAACGGCATCGCGATCTATGACAAGTTGTTCGATCTCATCCATTCGCACGGGTACGAAGGGTACGGCAACTGGTGGCCCATCTGGTGTCCGGAACCTCTCGGCGTCTTCCAGTCGGACGTCTCCTGCATGCTGTCGCCTGCGATGTTCGAGCGGTTCATCGTTCCCCATCTCGAATCGATGTCCGACCATGTCCGGTACGGGTTCTATCATCTCGACGGACCGGGCGCGATCAAACACGTCGAGCGCATCTGCGACATCCCGAACATTCGCGCCGTTCAATGGGTTCCCGGAGCGGGGACCGGCCCCGGCACGGTCCGGTGGATGGGTCTCCTCAAGCGAATCCAGGCGAAGGGTCGCGCGGTCTATGTGGCGACGACGGCCGATGAACTGGAGGCGCTACTCAGCGAGCTTGACCCGCGGCTCTTGATCCTGGGGATGAACGCGGCAACGCCGGCGGACGCGGAGAAATCGATGCGGGACGCGTGCAAGTGGACGGCACGCTACTGGGGAAAGAGGAGAAAGCGATGAAGATTTTTAACGTCGAAGAGTTCGGCGCCCGGTCGGACGGGAGAACACTCAACACCGCGGCTATCCAAAGCGCAATCGACGCGTGTCATGGCCACGGAGGCGGTGTCGTCGTGTGCGGCGCGGGTGAGTTTCTGACCGGATCGATCGAGCTTAAGAGCGGCGTGGAGCTTCGCCTCGAATCGGGATGCCGAATCGTCGGCAGCGGCAGGATCGAAGACTACGAGGCGGTGACGGCCGACGGTCTTTTCCCCGCGCATGCCCCGGAGGGCTCCACGCGCAGCCTTTTCAGAGCCGTCGACGCGTCGAATATAGGAATAACCGGTCCGGGAGAAATCATCGGCTCGGGGCTCGACTTCTACGACACCTCGAGCGTGTCGGGAAAGTTTTTTCGGAAACCCGACAACGAACGTCCTCGAATGGTAACGATGTATGAGTGTCGGAATATCCGCTTCGAAGGCGGGGCCTACCTCGATTCACCGTGTTGGACGTTCTGGCTGATGAAGTGCGAACGGGTGAACATGCACCGCTTGCGCATCGAAGGCGACCAACGGATGATCAACAACGACGGCATCGACGTCGACTCGTGCAAAGACGTCACGATAAGCGATTGCACGATACGAACCGGCGACGACTGTCTGGTCCTCAGGGCGATAGACGGTATGTTCGCCGAACCGAGACCGTGCGAAAACGTCGTCGTGGTCAACTGCGTGCTCGACAGCTGGTGTCAGGGAATCCGGCTCGGTTGCCCCGGCGACGGTACGATCAGAAACGCCGTTTTCTCCAACGTCATCATACACAGCCGCAACAACGGTATTCTCATCGAGCACCCGAAACGCTACCTGCCGCCGGGAAACAAGGGATCGGCAGACATGTACGATCTGCGTTTCAGCGGGATGATCGTCACCTCCGCCGGTTCGCCGATTCGCGTCTCGGTCGAAGAAGGAATCGCTCTCACGCGGCTCTCGGACATTTCCTTTTCGGACATTCGGATTCGCGGAGATTCGGCGTGTCGAATAGAGGGTTCGACGCAGACGACGATCCGAAATGTAAGCTTCTCCTCCATGCAAATCGACGTCCGGGGAGATGAGGCGCTGATTCTTCGCCGATGCGAAGGAGTGACGTTCGACCGCGTCGAGGTGACGAACTCCGCGCCGGCGACGTCGTGGTGATGTCGGTCGAAGTGAAACGCGAATCAGTAGCGCTGATCTGGTCCCCGATCGCCGCCGCGCCCCCGCGCCTCGCTCACCCGTAGCGAGCGACCCATAAAATCGGAGCCGTTCAGCGCCGCAATGGCCTGATCGGCGGCGGCGTCATCTTCCATCTCGACGAACCCGAATCCCTTCGATCGATCGGTCATTCTGTCGATGATGATCTTGACCGACCTGATCGCACCGTACTGACCGAACAACGTTTCAAGTTCTTCCTCGGTGGTCGAGTAGTTGATGTTCCCGACGTAAATGTTCTTCACACAACGCTCCTCTGTCTCGGGGTGTTCTGTTGTCGGTTGATTCGCTCGACGGCCGACGAGCAGATCACAAAGAACCGCGCGCGTAGATCGAGAGAAAGGCCGCACAGAAGCCCTCGTTCCCGCTCAGGGTAAGCTAGGAGTATCACCCGCGTCAACAACAAAATCGCCCGCAGAGCGATTCTCAATCTCGGTTACCACATAGGTAACCGCGGCCGACGCCCGGCCGGCTCCGCAGGCCTTTCGGTCCGGGGCGAAGTCGCGCGGTCGCGTCGCGACTCTCGGCGTGGTGGACCACCTCGCGCGCGACGGGGCGAGGGCCCACCGGCCGCGTGGAAACGAGGCGCTCGACCGGAAAGTCATCGACAAACAACTCATGTTGTGGAGAAATATCAATCATGACGCATCGCAGACTCAGGCGCCGTTTTCGACGGTCATGATACGCCGACTCGAGCTCGACGATTTACACCGTGTGAGCGCGCTGATTCGGAATTCTCTTCTTATCAGCACATCGGCCGACTACGATCTCGAACAGATCGGTTCGCTCGCAGCCTCTTACTCGGAATCGAGGCTGGAGGCACTCGCCACGCGCGGGTTGATGCGGGTTCACGAGTCCGCGGGGCGCGTCGACGGAGTCGTATGCCTGCAGGGTGAACGTATACAAGCGTTGTTCGTCTCCCCGGATCGGCTGAAACGGGGAGTCGGCGCCGAGCTCATCGGCTGGGCGGAGCGCGCAGCGAAGGAACGGGGCAAGGTATGCCTACGAGTCGCCGCGAGCCTCACGGCCGTGGGATTCTACAAACGGATGGGATTTATCCCACAACGTCCCGGAAGGGCCGTCGGCGGCGCGCGCGTCGTCCATATGATAAAGGCGTTGTAGGCCGCTCGCGACGATATGTAGTGCCCGGAAGCTTGCCGGCTTGTAACGCCGTAAGACACGGCAGGATCGTCACGTGACGGCCCGCGCCCCGGCGCACAGTTGCAAGAACCGCTCCACATTCGAAGCCGAGCGCCTCCGCGGTCGATCGGGGTATTCAGTTCACTTTTCTGACTATCAGGCGCCACCTGCCGTCGGACAGCTCGGTGATCTCCTCGATCGCTTGTCCTTCTTTCCGGAAACTCGCCGGGACGTTTCGTATCGGTTCGCCGTCGTCCAGCACAACGGCCAGAGTGTCGCCGACGTTCATCGTCTCGAGTTGAAGCTTGGCTTTGACGAAATTCATCGGACAGGCCACACCTCGAAGATCGAGTTCCCGCGTTACCCGGTCGGCCGTCCCGTGTCCTTCCGATTCGGCCCGAACCGGTTCTTCTCCTTCGGTGGTAACAGCGTTTTTCGAGGACTGCGAAGGAGGATGGAACTTGAGATCGCCGTCGAGCGTCGAGTAGAGCAGTTCGACGGACTCGCGCAATTTGTCTATCGCCTCTTCGTACCCGTCGAGTGCCTCCTTCCATCCGGCGGTGAATCCGCGTGCGCGGACGAGTAGCTCCCGGAACTCTTCGTCGATCAGACCGGTATCGACGAAGTGCTTTTCGAACTCGCGAAACACCGCCGCGGCGTCATGAGTATCTACGCCTTGCGTGATCAACAGAGCACGGGCCGTCGGCGCGAGCGCGTCGAACGGCTGCTTCGCTCTTCGCGCCGCGGCGAGGTCCTCCTGAATTACTTCGAAGACGCCGGCACCGCATTCTCCGGCGCCCCGACCCGCGAGCGAAAAATCCTCGTCGACACCGACGTCGCGGTAGAGCTCGTCGCCTGCAGCGCGCGTTGAGGCGTATTCGTGTTTCCCGACGATCGCCTCGAAGTGCTCTCGTCCTTTTCTGTCGAAGTAGGAGGCAAACCGCTCGTCCTCACGGCGCCCGCTTTGAAAATCCTTCGCCAGGTCGGTCAACAGCGCCGGGACGATTCTGGCCGGAACCTGCCCGACCGGTGCGCCGAGACGCGCGCCGGCCGCGTCGCATCGGCCGCCGAGGGTGACGCGATAACAGGGCATCAGTCTGCCTTCTACTCTTTGAGCTGCGCCGAACAGCCCGACGGCGCCGACCGGCTGATGTCCACACGCGTTGGGACAGCCGTTGATGTAGATGTCCATCGCGTCGAGCGTTTCGAAATCGACGCGACTTTCCTTCAATTTTTCGGCGGAGGCGCGCGCCGCCTCACGCGCGAGGCAAAGCCCCGGCCTGCAGGTGGAGGCGCCGGCGCAAGCGACGAACCTTTCGAGCGGCCGGCGAGAGATGAGGTCCGCGGTGAGACCCCGAAGCTCGCGGGCGAGTCGCTCAACTTCCGCCCTGCGAACGAACCGGACAACAAGGTTCTGCATTCGCGTTGTCCGCAATCCCCGCTCCTCGCTGAAACGCGAAGCCGCGTCTCCAAGTCTCGCAAAATCGTCGGCCGCGACGAAGCCGAGCGGAAGGTGAACGGGAACGGCGAGCATCCCTTCTTGACGCTGCGCGAAACAGCGGATTCCCGCGACGATTTCGGTCGTGGGAGGAGCCCACGCCACATCGAGGGGGTCCGGGCGAGGACCATCGTTCGGAATGGTCTCGCCGCGGTACTGCGGCACGCCGTCCTTGACGACCGCATCGAGGCGGGCGGCGAATTGCGCGCGAAATGCGTCGATTCCGATCCGCTCGACTACGTATCGCAGCCGGGCGCGTCGCCTGTTTGCGCGGTCCCCGAGCTCGTCGAACAGGCGACGCGTCGCTTCGGCGACGCGGATCACCTCCGATGCGGGCGCCCGATCGAGAAGCACGTCGGCGACTCGTGAATGCGCTCCCATTCCGCCTCCCGCGACGATTCGGAACTCGGGTTCTCCGTCCCGCACCTGCGCGATAAACCCGAGATCGGCGACTTGCGCGAGAGCGCAGTCGGCGGCGCAGCCGCTGAAGGCGATCTTGTACTTGCGCGGGAGATTATAACTTCCGACCAACGGAATCAGATACTCGGTGACCCGGTGCGCGAAAGGCGTTACGTCGAAGCATTCGAACGGGCAAATTCCGGCATAAGGGCAGGCCGTCACGTTTCGAACCGTGTTTCCCCCGCCGCCCTTGCTCGTCAGCCCGACCCGCATGAGCCGGCGCATGATCTCCGGCGTCTTTTCTATCGACACGTCGTGGAGCTGCACGTCCTGTCGCGTCGTTACGTGCAGTCGACCGCTCGCGTACTCCGAAGCCAGGCGCGCAAGCTCACCTGTTTGGCCCGAGGTCAGCGTGCCGCCGGCAACGCGGATTCGAATCATGTAGCTCCCGTTCCGCCTCTGTTCGTAGACGCCTCGCGGAACGCGTTTGGCCTTCATTATTCCTTCAGGCAATTCACCGGCGAGGAACCGTCGGACGTCGTGTTCGTACCGATCTATGTCTTCGGCCAATGTCGGTGGTAATTCGTAGAAAGTATCACGCACTGTTGTGACTCCTTAGTGATCCGAATCCTGTGGATAACCCCACATGAAGCGCCTGTTCATCGCCGAAAGACCTGTCGACGGCGGCGCGACTAGGCTCAGATTTGCCAATTCGCGACGTGCAGCCCGCACTCCTTGTGCTCCGGCTGCTCCCACCACCACCGTCCGGCACGCGGGTCTTGTCCCGGTTCAATCGCTCGTGTACAAGACGCGCACCCGATCGAGGTGTACCCTTTTTCGAACAACTTGTTGTACGGCGCCGCGTTCTCTTCGGCATATGTTCTGATCTGCTCGTGACTCCAATCGGCCAGCGGATTCACTTTGATAATTCCGCCGTGGCCGCGGTCGATTTCGACCTTATCCGCCGACGAACGAGTCGTGGTCTGGTCCCGGCGAATCCCCGTAATCCAGGCGTCCAGCCCCGGAAGTGCCCGTTTCAAGGGCTCCACTTTCCGGATCGCGCAACACTCGCGTCTGGCCTCCAGACTCTCGCGAAACGAAAACGGCCCTCCGGCGCGCATTATTCGTTCCACCTCTTCGCGGCGCGGGAAGTGCCACTCGATCCTGATGCCGTAGCGCTGCTCGATATCTCGTGCGCATTCGTAGGTTTCTTCGGGCAAACGGCCGGTATCAATGGAAAAAACGCGCACGTCGGGCCTGATCTTGACCGCCATCGCCACCAGCACCGCGTGCTGCAGGCTGCAGGCGATCGCGATGCGCGGATGAAACTTATCGAGAGCCCATCTGAGAACGTCTTCGGCGTCGCCGTTTCCGTGATAATCGAGCAGACACTCCGTCGAGCCCGCGTTGTGCAGGTTCATGGCACTCCTCTCCGACCGCCCACCCGAAAAGCAATAGAAATCCGGTTGCCTGCGCGCGGGACGGGTCCGGCGGGCGGCCTTTCCGGACCGCGCCGCACCGCTTCGAAGGTCTCAAAACACGACTATATCGCTCTAGTAAATAAACTATTGCGCTTCCGCGCTTTTGTCAACCGTGTGATCGGGATTTCCCTGTTTTCCACGCGGTCGCGACGCTCTCCCGGTTCGCGATTCTTTCACTCGGCCGGCGAGCGAGGCCGGCCGCGTCGGACCAGATTCCGAGCCGACGACCACGTCCGCGCGATCTTGACGGCGGAAAACGGCCGTGTTACCGTGTTCGCAATAACGTACAGGCGTTTTCAATGGCGAACACTTCGAGGAGGCGTTCCAATGGCGGATACGAGGGTCCTGCAACAACGGAATCTGCAGGGGGGGATGAAGGCGGTGTCCGGGAGCGGGGAACGGGGAGAACCGAAAATCGGCGTCGATGAGTTCATGTCCGTGGCCGAGCGGTTCGGGCTCTCCGACGAGGCGCTTCGGGAAATTCGAGCGATACTCGAACGTGAGCCGCTCGGCGAGGGGCCGTTTCTCGCCAACTACTACTCCGGGCTTGCCGAGTCGAAAGTGGAGGCGTTCGAACGAACCGCGCGTGAGCTTTTCGGCGTTCCCTACGCCGTCGGGTGCAGCTCGGGAACCGGCGCGCTACACGCGGCGTTCGTCGCCGCCGGCGTCGGGCCGGGGACGGAGGTCATCTGCCCCGCAATCGGCTTTCTCGCCACCGCCGCCGCGGTGGTGCTCGCGAAGGGCGTGCCGGTTTTTTGCGACGTCGATCGGTCGCTCGGCATCGATCCGACCAGAATCGAAGCGCTCATCACCGAGCGCACCGTCGCGATTGCGCCGACACACGTGATGGGGAGCGTCTGCGACATGGATGCGGTGACGGCGGTGGCGAAAAAGCACGATCTTGCGGTCGTCGAAGACGCCGCGCAGTCGTGCGGCGCCAGATTCAAAGGCAGATACGTCGGAACGATCGGCGACCTGGGCGCTTTCAGCATCTCGGCGTACAAGATTCTCGGCGGCGGCGAGGGCGGGCTACTGCTTGTTTCCGACAAGCGATTGTGGGAGCGCGCGAGCAACGTCGTCGAGACCGGCGGCCTGTGGCGGCCGGAGCGATTCGCGGCGCCGCGGTACGACGGGGAGCTTTTCGTCGGGGCCAACTACCGGATGTCGGAGCTCGAAGCGGCGGTCGATGTGGTGCAACTCGCCAAGATGGACGCCGTCGCGGATCGTTTCCGAGCCGTCAAACGCTCCATCCTCGCGCGACTGAAAACGTACCGGGAGATCGAGCCCCAGTTGTTGAATGATCCGGACGGTGAGGTCGGATACCTGCTGAGGTTTTTCCCCGCAAGTTTCGAACTGGGCGGAGCGATCGTCGCCCGACTCCGCGACCGTGGCGTCGAAGCCGACACCCGCGGTCCGGACGCCGGGCCGGACTGGCACCTCTATTCGTACATGTACCCGGTCATTCTTAAGACCGCGTCGACCGGCGTCGACTGTCCTTTCGCGTGTCCGGTGTACACCGACCGCGGCGGAGCGGTCGACTACGGTCGGGGAGACTGCCCGGTCGCCGATGATCTGTTCGATCGGATGATCACCGTCAAACT
This sequence comes from Spirochaetota bacterium, assembly GCA_024275515.1. Classification (GTDB taxonomy): domain Bacteria; phylum Spirochaetota; class Spirochaetia; order ARS1246; family ARS1246; genus JAJRYZ01. Next base: position 2,036 of record JAJRYZ010000052.1, on the reverse strand, counting down.
CAACCAGTGGTACACGCCCGCCGAGTGTGAGGCGGTGGCCGCGGCCGTCAACGAGGCGCTTGACGCGCATTGCACCGCCGATGCGGCGGCGACACCGTGGGTCTCGTGACGGGTATGATCGGGAAGGGCCTTCTTGGCGTCTGTATCGAGATGCTGCTCACCGATCGCCCCTTCGAGGAGCGAATTCGGACCGCCGCGCGACTCGGATTTCGGCAGGCGGAGATGTGGCTCATCGACGGGAGCTATCGCGGTACGCCCGAAGCGCTCGCGGCGACGACGTCGGAGGCGGGAATGACTCTGACCAACACCGTCGTCGGAACACCTGACGGGTCGATCGGCGGCGGGTTGACCGACCCGTCCAAACGCGGAATGTGGCTCGATCGCGTCCGGCTTACCTTCGATTTCAACCGGCGGGCGGGGATCAAAGCGTCGATCGTTTGCACCGGTAACGTCGTCGACGGCATGACTCGCGTACAGATGCGCGCGTCGGTTGTTGAGGGACTTGCGCGGACGGCCGAGCTTGCCGATGCCGCCGGAATCGATTTGCTTCTCGAACCGCTCAATACGACCGTCGACCACCCCGGGTACTTTCTTACCGGGATCGATGAGGCGGCGGCGCTCTGTCGCGAGGTGGGGTCCGCTCGGCTCAAGGTGCTCTACGACTGCTATCATGCGCAGATAATGGAAGGAAACCTCATCGACCGCTTCGAACGGAATCTCGATGTCGTCGGGCATGTTCATCTCGCCGGTGTTCCGGGCCGACATGAACCGGAGCGGGGCGAAATAGCCTATCCGATTCTCCTCGGTCGCTTTGTCGAGGCGGGATATCGGGGAGCCTTCGGTCTCGAATACACGCCCCTCGATCCGCACGAGGAATCGCTTACCCGAACCGCGGCCTATCTCGCAGGCGAGGAGGCGCGTCCATGAGGCTCGAACGTCTTTCGGTGCTCTCGGAGGGGGAGATCCGATCGATCCACGAAGCGAGCGTCGATATCCTCGCCTCGTGCGGCGTGCGGATGGACGATCCGGACACGGTGGACGCGCTTGCCGGGAAGGGACTCGACGTTTCAGGCGACACGGTGCGGTTCCCGCGCTCGGTAGTCGAGGACGCCGTCGCCCGTGCGCCTTCGACGATCGATGTGCATGATCGCGAGGGCGAACACGTTTTTACCATCGGTAGCGGCCGGCCGAAGATCGCCGCGGGGCACAACGCGGTCTTCTGGGTCGATTCGGACACCGGGGAGACGAGAGGATCACGAATCTCGGACGTAGAAGAGTTTGCTCGCATCTGCGAGCGGCTCGAGACGATCGACATGATCGGCATCCCCGTCATGCCGCAGAACGTCTCCAACCCCCGCGCCACGCTTCTTCACGCGGTAGCTGCGGTCATCGCCAATTCGAAAAAGCCGATTTTTTTCTCCACCGACAACATGGGCGTCAACCGCGGCGTGATCGAGTTGCTCGAGGCGGGGTTTCGGGGAGATTTTGCGAACGGGGTTTACGGAATCGGGCAACTCTCGCCGACGAGCCCGCTTTTCTGGGAAAGGGGAGTGCTTCAGGCGATTCGGGATACGCTGGCGACGAACGTCCCACTTGCGATTCTTCCGGAACCGAACGCGGGAGTTTCGGCGCCGTACACTCTCGCAGGACTCGTCACGCTCAATAACGCCGAATGTCTTTCGGGCCTGGCCATGATCGAGCTTTTGAAGCCCGGCGCCGCGGTGCTCTACGCGAACTCGTGGACGGCGACCGACATGCGAACCGGCGCCGCGTTGGTCGGCTCGACCGAGACGACGATCTGCCGAATCGCCGGCGCTCAGCTCGCGCGCTTCTACGGAGTCCCGTCGCATACCACCGCGCCCAACTCCGACAACCACGCTCACGACGAGCAAAACGCGTGGGAGAAGACTTTCAGCACTTTTTGCGCGGTTGCGGCGGGGAACGACCTGCTGGTCAACTGCGGCATGTTCGCCACGGGGCTCACCTGCAGCAACGAGCAGCTCGTTATGGACGAGGAAATATCGGCGATGTCGCTC
>JAJRYZ010000051.1 GCA_024275515.1 Spirochaetota bacterium | reverse complement strand
TTGATGAGGTTCGCGGGGCGGTCGAATCGGAGGGGGATGATGCGGAGGGCGCGCGGCGGGAGCGTATCGAGGAGGAAGTCGGCGACGTTCTTTTCTCGGTCGTGAATCTTGCGCGGAAACTGCGGGTCGTTCCCGACGTTGCGCTTGTTGCGGCCGCGTCGCGGTTTCGAAGGCGGTTTGAATACGTGGAGGCGGAAATGAGGCGGAGGGGAAAGGAGATGAACGCGACCGAGCTTACGTTGATGGACCGGCTGTGGGAGGCTTCGAAGGGCCGGTGACGGCTTAAGAATAGGGCCGGAACCCGGGAGGATGATCGGCGGTTTTCAAAGTCCGCACTCTTGTTACCCGGAGCGCGCCGATAAGGTCGTGCATCGGTTCCGACGATTCGGCGATGGGGTCCGTAAGCAGCCGTCTCAGGTTGCCGTTCCGTCCGGCGCTGCGAACGCGAATGCGAATCGCCTCCGGCGCCCGATCGAGTATTTCGACGTACGGTTGCGCGCCAAACGCCGAGACCCGGCGCGAGAACGCTTCAAGAATGTCGACGCTACGCGCGGCCGCGAGCTCGTCGTCGGGGTCGAGCGACAGTAGGTACTCGCTCCCCCAGTATTGCGACATCAGCGACGGAAGTCGTGTGGGCGGTTTCGGGTAAGCGCGGGCGTCGAGAACTCGGAAACCCTCGTGGAGCACATCGTTCAGGCGGACGGGGAATCGACCGGGGTTTCCGATTATCGTCACACGGGCGATTTCGTCTTCGGATGCGTATCCGAGCGAAAGAGGGTGTGCGAATTCGATTTTCGGTTTGGGGTTGAAGCCGGCGGAGAATTTGGGGTTTAACCCGGCGCGGGTCAAGGCTCGGGCGAACATAGTGAGCGTATCGAGGTGGGCGAGGTAAACCGCCCTACCCGTCTTCGAGTATGTAAAGTCGACGACGTATTCGGGCAATCTTGCCGGAACGATCGGAATTCGCCGCGTCGAGGAGCTCCGCAGTGAAGGCGCCGGGGAGCGGGGCACGGTGCGGACCTTCGTGCCGACGGTGCATACGCCGCAGTGCGCGGAGCAGCGTTCGGAGCACTGTGCGCTCGTCTCACCGCGGAGAGCGCGACGGTACTCGCGCAGCAGCGCCTCGGTGCGCACTCCGATGGAGACCCGGTCCCACGGCAGCTTCCCTCCGGGTGATCGCGCCGCGAGCGACGTCCGGATTACATCCCACGACTGCGAATCGATCGCGTCACGCCAGGCATCGCGGTTGAAGTGATCCTCCCACGCGTCGAGGCGGCTGCCGTTTCGATAAGCGGCTTCGATCAACTCCCCCACCCGTTCGTCACCTCTGCAGATGATGCCTTCGATTACCGATGAGAAAGGGGAATTGTATCGGACCGCGACCGAGCTTCTACGCATCCGTCGTTTGAGTCGCTGTATGCCGCGATCGGCTTCGCGTTCGTCGAGCTGACGCGCCCACTGAAAAGGTGTATGCGGTTTGGGGACGAAGGTGCTCACGTTAACGTTTATGTGCATCCCGCTTTCCCGGCGAACGGTCTCTATGAACCCGGCGATCGCCGACACTTCGTCTTCGTCGCCGCAAACGGGAAGTCCAAGCATGAAATAGAGTTTCGCCTGCTTCCAGCCGTGGTGCTTTGCCTCGCGCATGATGGCGAGCGTCCTCTCAAGCGACACTTCCTTGTTGATTCCGCGTTGCCACTCGGGACGAGGCGTCTCAACGGCGAAAGTCAGTCCGCTTTTGCGAACGGTGGCGACCTCTTCGAGAAGCGGCAGGGTAAAAGAATCGATCCTTATCGACGGCAGCGAAAAAGAGACGCCGCGCGCCCGGTACACGGCGTTCAAACGTCGCATCAACGAGACGATGTCCGTATAGTCTCCCGATGAGAGCGACGAAATAGTGATTTCACGATACCCGCATTCGGTAACGAGCCTTTCCACCTCTTCGAAGATGACGTCGCTCGGTTTTTCACGGTACGGTCTGTAAAAGACGCCCGCGTGACAGAACCGACAGCCGTGCGGGCAGCCACGCATTATCTCGACGGCGCCGTGATCTTGTACGATACGCATTCCCGCGACCGGCATCGAGGCGGGAAACGCGTGGACACCGAAATCGTTGAACCGATCGATTCGAACCGGGTGCGAGTCCCATTCCGACCACGCCGACGGGCTCCCGGTAATCCTCGCAAGCAATGCTTCGCGCCCGGCGCCGCGCCGCTTGAGATCGACAAGCTCTGCGGTGAGCGCAGGGATCCGTTCCTCGGCCTCGCCGATGAATACCGCGTCGACGAAACGTCCGAACGGCGTCGGATTTGTCACCGCCGGTCCGCCGGCGATAATGATCGGATCGCCCGATCCGCGGGCTCGCGCACGTAGTGGAATCCCGCCCAGATCGAGCACCGAAAGTATCGTCGTCGCCGCGAGTTCATAGCCGACCGAAAAGGCGATAATGTCGAACCGGGAAAGCGGGGTGCCCGACTCGAGCGAATAGAGCGGTATCGCGCGGTTTTTCAACTCGTTTTCGAAGTCGGGGGCCGCGGCGAAGACCCGCTCGGCCGAAACGCCTTCGATGCCGTTGAAGAGGTGGTAGAGTATTTTTATCGCGCGATTGGTCATCCCGACCTCGTAGAGATCGGGAAAACAGATCGCGATGCGCAGCGGCGCGGAGAAGTCCGGAACGAACGATCCGAACTCGCCGCCGACGTATCGACCGGGTTTTTCAACGCGCAAGAGAGCCTGGTGGAGATCACGTTCCGGGCGAATGATCATCGCTCCGCCGCCTTCAGTACCGGTAACGGCGCAGATGGATGCTCATAAGCAAGCCGATCCCGATCAGGCCGGTCCAGAGCGAGGACCCGCCGTAGGAGAGAAAAAAGAGCGGTATCCCGGTGATAGGCATGATACCCATCGCCATACCGATGTTGATGAGCACGTGGAACCCGATCATTCCGACGATCCCTGCGCCGACCAGCGCGGCGTAGCGGTCACGCGCGTTGAGCATGATCGCGAAACCCCTGCCGAGAATAATGGAAAAAAGAGCGAACACGGCAAGGCTTCCGATAAACCCCCACTCCTCGGCGATGATGGAGAAAATGAAATCGGTACTCTGCTGCGGCAGAAACCGATAATGACTCTGCGTACCTTTGAGCCAGCCTTTACCGAACAGGCCGCCCGAACCCACCGCGGTAACCGACTGGATCACGTTCCACCCGGCGCCTCGCGGATCGATGTCGGGGTCGAGGAAGACGATTAGTCGTGTAATTTGATACTCCTTGAGAAACCGTCTTAATACGAACGAACCGGCGAGCGCCGAGCCGACAAGCGAGGAGACGTAGAAAAACCAATAGAAATAGCGCTTTCGGAGAACGTAAAAGCCCACGGCGGATATCGCCACGATCGCAAAGAGCGCGACAAGGGTGATAAGCAGATACTTCGAAGAGGTAAGTAAACCGATGAGCACGTAGTCTCGCTCGGCGATGCTGTCCTGCCAGGCGGGCAGCACACCGAGAACGATAAGGAGGAGGCCCGAACACAAAAGAAACAGGACGTATCGGGTCGGGTACCCGCCGACATAGGTCATCGCGACGAGAATCGGAATGTAGACAAGGGCCGTGCCCATGTCGGGTTGCAGCAGAATCAGCGCCATAGGAATGAGAACCAGCGCGAGGGCGGTAGCGAAGGAGAGAAATGTCGCCGATTCGCGACGGTTGCGATCGATATGGTAGGCAAGCTGCAGAATCGTCGCGATTTTGGCAAACTCCGAGGGCTGTAAACCGAAATCAAAGATAGGAATCCACGAACGCGCACCGTTGACCACACGACCGACGAAGAGCGTCGCCACGAGGAGCGCCATGAAAAAAAGATAGATGTAGGGAGCGAAATCCGCCATTCGTCGATAGTTCGCCGACATAAGCAGCACGACAATAACGATACCAAGCGCCGCCCAGATGATCTGTTTGACATACTCGGTGGAAAGGAGAACTCCGGTCGAAGAAACCCCGCTTGAGTAGATGAAAAGAACACCGATAACCGCAAGCGTGATCGTTGAGGAGAACAGCCACACGTCGAATCTGAGCAGCGAACGAGGTCGCATTCTTTTTCAGTCTCCAAAGTACCACTGAACGCCGAGCGCATCGACGGCTTCATCGAACGTCTGATCGGCGAAAATTCCCTGAAAGATTATATTCGCCGCCTTCGGCGCCCACCATTCCCATTTGTTTACCGCTTCGACCATGACGACGACGACGACCTTCTCTTCGGCCGGCGCGTCGTAAGGAGCGTACGCGACGAACCAGGAATTCCAATGCTCCTCCAGACCCACTTCTCCCGTCCCGGTCTTCCCGGCGACGTCGACGGCCGTTGTGGTGAGTACCACTTTCGGGGTGCCCTCGACCACGACCCGGCGCATCGCGTCTTGCACGCGTTTGAAGGTTGAAGGATGAATGGTCGACCGGCGTAGCAGCCGCGGCTCGACCTTCTCGACCACCGCGCCCGTTTCGGAGTCGCGCACCTCCGAAAGGACATGCGGCCGGTAGACCATTCCTGCGTTCGCCACGAGGGCAACCATGTTTGCCATCTGAAGCGGCGTAGCGGTCATGTACCCCTGCCCGATCGACGCATTCACCGTGTCGCCGCCGACCCATCGGGTCCCCCGTGAGAGTTCCTTCCATTGCGGTGACGGCGCGAGGCCGGGGACTTCGCCGGGAAGGTCGATGCCGGTCCGTTCGCCGAATCCGAAACGCCTCATGTAATCGGCGATACGTTCGATTCCCAGGTACTCAAGCCCCACCGTTCCGAAATAGATGTTGCACGATTCGGCGAGCGCTTCCCAGAGATTCACTTTGCCGTGTCCGTATTCTTTCCAGCAGCGAAAAGTTCTGTCGCCGATCTGCATTTTGCCGGTGCATTCGACGGTCATCTCGGGCTTCACAGCCTCCTCTTCGAGAAGAGCCGTAGTCATGAGCACTTTGAACGTCGACGCCGGCGCATAGCCGGATTGAATCGCCCGATTGAGAAAGGGAAACCTCGGGTCCAGAGAGAGTCGTCTGAATGCCTCCCCTTCGCGGTCCCGATAAAAGACGTTCGGATTGAACCACGGATAGGAAACAAGCGCCAGTATTTCGCCGGTCGACGGCTTGAGCACCACGACCGAGCCGATCCTGTCGCCGAGCGCCTCTTCGGCGAGTTTCTGTATTCTCCTATCGACGGTAAGAACGAGATCGTAGCCGTTGACCGGCGGGATGATCCGCTCGGCGCGTGTGTTGATCCTGCGTCCGGTGACGTCGACGGTTCGATACCGAGCGCCGTCGCGGCCGCGCAGAAGGAGATCGTACTCCTTCTCCACGCCGCGTTTTCCGATGACGTCTCCGGCGGAGTAGCCGAGGTTATACAAGATCTTAAGCTCTTCGGTAGTGATGTCGTTGACATATCCCAGTACATGAGAAATCGAACCGGTCTCGAGATAGCTG
>JAJRYZ010000050.1 GCA_024275515.1 Spirochaetota bacterium | reverse complement strand
TTTCTGGTGGATTACCGATCTGTCGGAACCCGAGAGCATCCTGAGTTTCGCGCCGTTCCAGATTCCGATTGTCGGATGGACGGACCTCAGGCTTTTGCCGATTCTTTTTGTAGGAACACAGCTCATTTCAAGCAAGATGATGCAGCAACCGGGCACGCAGTCGAACAAGAATATGAAGATGATGAGCACCTTGATGCCCATATTTTTCTTCTTTGTGCTGTATAACGTTCCGTCCGGGTTGCTGCTCTACTGGATAATGACCAACGTCCTTACCGCCGGCCAGCAAAAGCTTATTTCCTACTACCGCACGACGCATCCGGGAGACGACGGCGGGTCGGGAAGCGGGACGAAAGGGTCGGCAACCAAGCCGCCCGCAGCAGGGCCGAAAAACGGGTCCGGTCCGAGAACGGGTAATCGTGGACCGGGAGGCGGAAAGAAAAAGAAACGGTGAGCATCGCATCGGCGGTCTCGCTGCGCAAATACAAGGAGAATGCCATGGTACGCGAATTCGAAGGTCGGACCGAGAAAGAGGCCATCGACAAGGCAATAGAAGCGCTCCAGCTCGACGAGGGCGAGTTCGACGTCGAGATTCTCGAGGAGTCGCGCAAAGGCATCATTTTCAAAAAAGGCAGTGTTCGGATTCGAGTGCATATCGACGAGCGCGACCTACCCGACGACTACGATGAGGGTCCGGACGAGTTCAATCGAATCACCGAAGGGGACAAACAACCCGAGGTCAACGGCAACGTCGCCCCCGGGTACGACCCGGGCCCGGTCGTCGATGAAGTAGCCGGGATCCCGATCGAATCGACCGAGACCGAACAAAAGATCGCCGAGTTCGTTTCGGGAATGATCAGCCGAATGGGGTACGGCGCGCGCGTGAATCTTCACAGGCGCGAGAGCCGGAAAATCGTCTTCGATCTCGAGTCGAGCAATTCGGCGATTCTCATCGGGCGCAAGGGAAAGAACCTCGACGCTCTGCAGCTTTTGGCTAACGTCTATTCCGGCCGGCTACCGGACAGTCCCAAAGTCATCCTGGATACTGAAAACTATCGCGCACGGCGTGAGGAGAACCTGAAACGGCTGGCACTCAAGACCGCAGAGCAGGTTCGCCGGTCGGGCAACTCCCGGCTTCTCGAACCGATGAATCCTTTCGAAAGAAGATTGATCCACACCGCTCTGAACAACATGAACGACATAGCGACCGAAAGCGAAGGGGACGGTCTCTACAAGCAGGTTCGTGTTATCTACCGAGGGTGAGCGATTCGAAATCCGACAAATAGGCACGGCGCCGGTGGGCCGGCGGAATACCCCCACCGGGGTATCTGCGCTTGTGGATAAATTGTGGATCGATTCGCCTGTTTCCGACGCGGGGCGATTTACGGCAACCGCAACGGCCGACCGAACCGTGAGCGTCCGAATTCCCATCCACTATAAGGGAAAACTCCACTTCCAGGACCGATATATACCGAAATACGTGTGAATAGAGCTATTGGTGGTATGTTTGTTCGTGCCGCTTCAAAACGGTCGAAATTCGGTACATATCCTCTCTGTGGATGGCCTGTGGATAACTTTCGTAACGCGTGCAACCTTGCGCCTGCGCCCCCACGGCGGTGACCGGCGCGACGATCTACGCCTCAGCCCGGGCGAGACGGGTCGACGTGCTTGTACCGACGCGAAATGACGGCGAAGAACAGCAGCGCCGCGGCCCATCCGGCGCCGACCGAAATGACGCTGTAGGGAAGATCGAGCCAAAGCGTCAGAAGCGCGGCGACGGCGGGAAGCAGGAATACGCCGATCAGCATGATAAGAATACGTCCCTGGCTGTAGCCGAGCGCGAGCAGCTTATGGTGTATGTGTTCTTTGTCGGGTCTGTGCAGCGGTCTCCGGCGCCTGATTCGTCTGCCGATGGCCATAAAGGTGTCGAAGAGCGGGAAAAAAAGCAGACTCAGCGGGATAAGCATATGCTCGACCCGGACGATCCCTGAGTTCTCGAAGAAGGGGAGCGTCGCCAGCGCGAAACCGAGAAAGAGCGCTCCGTTATCGCCCATAAAAATCTTTCCCTGCGGCCAGTTGAACAGCAGAAACCCGACGACGCCGCCGAGCAGCGCGAAGGCGAGCACGGCCGACTGAAGATTGCCCAGGACGAGAAACGTGACGCCGTAGAACAGCGCCGCGAGACCGCTGGTAGCTCCCGACAGTCCGTCCATCCCGTCGATCAGATTGACGGCGTTGCTTATTCCGACGAACCAGAGAATCGTAAGCAGGTGAGAGGCGGGACCGAAAGTTACGAACACGCTCTGAGTGATTCGTATGCCCTCGAGATTGAAGCCGGAGAAACTGATAACGCCGGCCGCAACGATCTGCACGAGCAACTTGTACCGGGCCAGGATGTTTCTGAAATCGTCGACCAGGCCCAGGATATGTATCGCCGCGAAGCAGACGGCGAAAAGGATCAAGCGGCCGCGAAACTGCGAAAGCTCGGATTGCAGAAGCGGCGAGGCGATCTCGGTCACGACGACGCCGACGATAAAAGCGTAGAATATCGCCACGCCTCCGATATAAGGAATTTTCCCCGTGTGAATCGTGCGGTGATTGGTTTTTTCGTACCAGCCGAATCGGGAAGAAACTTCGATCAGTATCGGGTTGAAAGCGATGCTTAACACGGTCGCGCTACTGAGAGCAATTGCGACGGTCCAGAGGGTTTCCATTGTCGACTGACCTGTCAGAAGTCCCTTTTTCTCGAATTGCAGTATACCGCACTACACACGCGATTGCACGAAGATATGGTACGGCATCGCTAAGTTCTTCGTCCGGCGCCGCCACACGCAGATTCTGCAGCGTTATCGTACGGGGCGCTTTTCTCGTTGTCAATGCTCGCTTGCTCTTTGTATAGTAGTCGAAGCGACGAGAATGAGTTCTATCGAAGCGCGATAAGGATATTCACCGTGAATGACAAGAAATATGTCTTTACCTCCGAGTCGGTAAGCGAAGGACATCCCGACAAAGTTGCCGACCAAGTCTCCGATGCGGTGCTCGATGCGTGCTTGGCAGGAGACCCGGAGTCGCGCGTCGCCTGCGAGACCTACACGACCACCGGAATGGTGCTCGTGGGCGGGGAAATAACAACCGAGCAGTACGTCGACATACAGGAGGTCGCCCGCGGGGTCGCCAAAACGATCGGCTACGACCGCTCCGAGTACGGTCTCGACTACGAGTCGATGTCGGTGCTCAGCGCCATTCACGCGCAATCGGCCGACATTTCCCAGGGGGTCAGCGGAACCGGCCTGTTCAAAGACGCTCAAGGCGCCGGAGATCAGGGGATGATGTTCGGCTACGCGTGCCGCGAGACACCGGAGCTTATGCCGGCGCCGATCATGCTTGCGCACAGGATCCTCGAGTACGCAGCGGAGCTTAGAAAATCGGGGAAGATCCGTTGGTTGCGGCCCGACTCGAAAAGTCAGGTAACCGTCGAGTACGAGAATCGGCAGGCCACGCGCGTCGCGGCGGTGGTGCTTTCACATCAGCACGATGAGGACGTGTCCTATGATCAAATCAAGGAACAGCTCATCGAGAAGGTCGTCAAACCGGTCCTCGAACCGTACGGGCTTCTCGATGACGAGACTCGGTACTTCATCAATCCCACCGGCCGGTTCGTCATCGGCGGTCCTCACGGGGACACCGGACTTACCGGGCGAAAAATAATAGTCGACAGCTACGGCGGCATGGGACGACACGGCGGCGGCGCGTTCAGCGGGAAGGATCCCAGCAAAGTTGACCGGTCGGCGGCCTATATGGCGCGCTATGTCGCAAAGAACATCGTCGCCGCCGAGCTTTGCGACCGGTGCGAGATCGAGCTGGCTTACGCCATCGGCGTTCCTTTTCCCATATCGGTCAGCGTCGACACTTTCGGCACGGCGGCGGCGCCCGAAGAGAAAATCGAGGCCGCCGTCGAGAGCGTTTTCGATCTGAGTCCCGCGGGAATAATCAAGACGCTCGACCTTAAGCGGCCGATCTATCAGAAGACGTCGAACTACGGCCACTTCGGCCGCGATGGGTTCAGCTGGGAGCTGACCGATAAGGTCGCCGACCTGCAGCGCGCGGTGGGGTAACGACCGGCGGAATTGATAACTCCCCGCGCATTGCGTAGAATTACGGTGTGAGAACCCGAGAATCGCTGCCGACACTGATCGCCGAGGCCGGTGCCCCTCACAGAGACACCGAAGACAAGCGGGACGTGATCATCCTTCTGCGGTTTCGCCGGCGTGTGCGAAATCTTTACGGCGAGGACCTCGACCCGCGGCTGACCGCAGAGGTGCAACGGGCCGCGCACCGGTTCCTCCCCCGGTTTCGAGATGGTCACGACGGATTCATGGAAAAGTTGAAGGCGATCGCCGATGCCGTTTAATCCTAAGGCCTACGCCGACGGTATCCGCGCTCTCAACAAAGCCGAACGGCGTGGGACGCGTGCTTTTTGATCGAAGGTAGAGCATGACGCGCGATGAGGCCGCTCGAGTCGTGATCAAGGAATGTATTTGGGGCGACTACAAGATCGGCGAGGAAGACATACTCGGGAAAGTCGAAGTGCGCGATGAGGCTTTTTGCGTGTTTCTTCTGTCCAGAATAATCGATAACGCGCGACACCCATCAGGCCTTATTCGCAGTCTCTTCGATCGTGATCAAACGGACCAACTGATCCGGAAGCTAACCGTCCAACCCGGCACACGTCGTGCCCGAACCGTCGATCTGGTTCGGGCGAACGTGCTCAACGAACATGTCGAGATTCCGGAGCTATCGTGGCGAAAGTAGACGTCGCCGGCCTGTATCGACTACAGGATCGGGTGTTTGAGGCGGTCTTTTCGGTTGAAACGACGCTCTATGTGACCGGAGGAACATGTCTAAACCGGTTCTATCTTCATTGCAGGGATTCGGAGGATATTGATTTTTTTACGAGCGAGAACACGCTTTTCCGCGACGATCTGCGGAAGGCGAGGGAAACACTCGTCTTCCGCAACATTCCATTTTCTGTTGTCGTCGATACTCGCGATTTTCAGCGACTCCTAGTGGAAGATTCGCTGCAGGTCGATTTCGTCAACGACAGAGTACCTCGGATCGGCTCTCCCGCCGTTATGCCCGATCGAACGCGAATCGACACCATCGAGAATATCTGTGCCAACAAGCTCTCCGCGATAATGGGCCGCGATGAGCCGAAGGATGTATTCGATCTCTACGTGGCAGCACGCGCGGCCCGGTTCGACTGGAGCGCCGTTCTCCGGGGAGCCGATCGGAAAACACCGATACGCACGGAGGAACTCGAGTACCGTCTCAGATCATTCCCCTTCGAACTGCTCTCCACGCTCGCGGTGACAAGGGGCGAGTTTCTTCAAGAGATGCGCGCCGATTATCCTCGCTTGGTGGAAGACATCGTCTCGGGCGCGCGAAACGGCCTGTATCGATAGGCCCCGTCAATCGGTAAATCGCCACTCGCCCGCAAGGACTTCTCCCGCGACTTCCAATCGCTTCTCGGGCGTAAACTGCGCGCCGAAGGTCTCGACGATGCGCGAGGCGAGGTAGGCGCCGCAGACGCCGGCATCGCGGTCGGAGAACCCCCGAAGCAGACCGTAGAGGAATCCAGCGGCGTACATGTCGCCGGCGCCGGTCGTGTCGACGGCGCGGATTCTCCTGATACCGATTCGTTCGGTAACGCCGGCGCGTCCGATTACCGACCCCGCCGATCCGTCTTTTACTACCGCAAGCTCGCAGTCGGCGGCGATTCGTTCGGCCGCCTCTTCTGCGGACGAAGATCCGTAGAGCAACCGGGCCTCCTCGGCGTTTGCAAAGACGATGTCGGCGTGCGTACGGATGAGCGAGACGAACTCGTCGCGATTCCGATTTACGGCGAACGGATCGGCCAGGTCGAACGCGACCCTCCCGCCGTTCCCTCGGATGACCTCGACGGCGTGGAGCACCGCTTCTTTCTGTGGATCGGTGTCCCACATATAACCGGTAAAGTAGAGCATCGACGAGACGGCGAGCACTTCGTCGTCCAGATCGTCGCGCCGGTAAAGGCGGTTGACTCCGAGATAGGTGTTCATCGTACGCTCCGCGTCGGGCGTGACGAGTATGATGCTGGTGCCTGTCGGTCCGGCGGCAACCGCAAGCTGTGAAACGAGACGCCGCGTCGGCAGACCTTCGGCGTAGGTCTTTCCGAGCTCGTCGTCCCCGATGGCGCCGGCGAGTGCGGTCTCGACGCCGAGTGCGGAGAGGAAAATCATCGTGTTGGGACACGACCCGCCGGGACGGTACACGGTCGACTTCTTTTTGATTCGATCGAGAATCGCGGTACGCTCGTCGAGATCGACCAACCGCATAATGCCCTTGTCGAGACCGAGCGCGTCGATGTCCGCTTCGTCTACTTCGGCGATAATGTCGATCAACGGGTTTCCGATACCGAACACCTCGATCACGAGCCGCTTTCTCCTTCCGCGCGGGCGTTGTGCGAGTCGACGAGCGGTCGTATCGCGGCGATGAACGCGGGCGTCGCTCCGCAGCATCCGCCTACGACGGCGACCCCGGCCTCCAGCAGTTGCGCGGTGAACGACGCGAACTCATCCGCGTTCTGGCGGTAGACGGTCGCGTGGTTTTCGACCTCCGGAAGCCCCCGGTTGGGCTTGATCCACACCGGCGCCAGGCGCATTCGGCAGAGTGTCCGGGCAAGATCGAGGTAGTTTTCGATTCCGGTCCCGCAGTTCGCTCCCACGATCGACGCGCCCGCTTCCAGCGCTCGCTCCGCGCACTGCTCGGGAGTGTTGCCCATGATCGTGCGATAACCCCCGGACCGGACCGAATCGTAGACCATCGACGAGACGACCGGCACGTCGCCCGCCTCTCGCGCGGCGCGCACCGCGACGACCATCTCCTCGACGTCGCTCATGCTTTCGATGAGGAGCCAATCGGCGCCGCCCGCCACAAGCGCCTTCGCTTGCTGGAGGAACCCGTCGTAAAGTCGATCGGGCGTGACCTCCCCCGTAATAAGGAGCTTGCCCGACGGGCCGATGCTTCCCGCAACGAGGCGGCTTCCCAAAGCTCCGCGGGGCGCGCGTTCAGCCTCGCGCTTCGACAGCCGAGCCGCGATTTCGTTGATTTCGACCACGCGCTCGGCGAGCCCGTGCCGCTCCAGTTGAAAAACCGAAGCGCCGAACGAATTGGTCAGAATGATATCCGACCCGGCGGCAAGGTAGTCTTTCGCGACGGCGGCTACGATGTCGGGCGCCTCGATATTGAGCCGCTCCGGCGCTTCGCCGGTTTTCAGACCGCGCTTCATCAGCTCGGTGCCCCACGCGCCGTCTGCAAGCAGGCGTTGCTTCGCGGGATTCCAGGTAGGGGGTAGTGTGTTCATATTCGTGTCCGATGCTTATTCTCACGAAATCCGCGCGTCGGGGCAAGCCGGCGCCGCCGACGCGGAGCTCTTTTGCCGCAGTCGATCGGCGGAGTATACTTTCGAAAGGATGCGTAGGGATGATCGAATTCGTTGATCGTTACAACACGGAGCTCGTCGAAGACGCGCGAAACGTCGCGGCGCAGATTCGTCGCCTCTTCGAGGTCGAGAAGATCCTTCTCTTCGGTTCAGGGGCTCGAGGGGAGGCGCGCGCGAGCAGCGACCTCGACATAATCGTGGTCGGCGAGTCGGAGTGGAGTTTCAAAGAAAGGCAGCGCGCGCTGTACGGCGCGGTCGATCCGCCCCGAGGTACCGATATGCTCTGGTACACGCCCTGCGAGCTTGAGCAAATGCGGACGGCGGGGAGCTCTTTTCTTCGTCACGCGTTGGCCACATGCCGGGAGCTATAGGTGAACGACGACGCACGGCGGTGGTTAGCGCAGACGATGGAAGATCGGAGGACGATCGATGTCCTGCTCGACGGCGGCCGCTACTACATGGTGTGTTTCTTAAGTCAGCAGACCGCCGAGAAAGCCCTGAAAGCGTACCTGTACGCGAGAGGAGAAGATCCCGTGTTCGGCCATTCGGTCTCGAAGCTCTGCGAAAGATGCGCCGGATATGACGAGGCGTTTGGCGCGCTGAAGCGGCGCGTTAAGAACCTCGATCAGTTCTATATCGAAGCCCGCTATCCGAACGGTCTTCCGAACCTGGTTCCCGCGGAGTTCTATGACGCCGCCGACGCTCGTGCCGCGGTCGAGATGGTAGACGGCGTGCTGGAAACTGTTCGCGGCCGTCTGGAACCGGAAAAGCGGGGACGGCTCGATGAGAAAGGCACGTGAGACTCATGATACTTTTGAAGCGGTTATGAGCGACTCTTTCGACATAGCGGCCGCCCGGCGGAACTATCGCGCACGAGGCGAAGAGTGTCGCGCGCGACTTCGACGGCTCTGGGAGCGCGCCCGGGAAGAGGCGGACGAAGCGGTTCGAATCGTTGTCGAGCATTACCGGCCGAAGCGTGTCATACAGTGGGGGTCGGTCCTCCGACCCGAGGCGTTCACCGAAATCTCCGATATCGACATCGCCGTGGAGGGAATCGATGATATGGAATCGTGGTCGCGAATGGAACGGGACCTGCTTGCCGTCGTCAGCTTTCCGCTCGACCTTGTCCGCTTCGATCGAATTCATCCGGAGCATCAGCGACAGATCCTATCGCGCGGCGTGGTAGTCTATGAACGATAGCGGCGCGGCGAAAGAACTGCGAGGACACATACGGTCGCAGATTGGTGTGCTCGACGAGCTTCATCCGATGTTTATGCGCGACCTCGAAGCGTTTGACGGGTTTCTGGAAAAGCTTGAATGACGAAATATTACGATCTCAGGTCTTCATTCCGTCTAAGCACATGTTCAATGATTTCGGCCTTAATCCGGCGTGCGGTCCCTTTTTTATTCGATCAACATCTGCGACAGCGTTGCTTTCACGTTGAGAATGGCCGGTCCGGTGATAGTTCCGAGTTTTTTTGTCAACCTTCTTTTGTCGACAGTCCTGATCTGATCCAGAATGATCCAGCCGGTTTTGCGTCTGAGGGTGACTTCGATTCGCGTCGGGTATGGGCGAGATTTTGTAGTCATCGGGGCGATGATAACGGTCGCGATGTGTCGGTTCATTTCATCAGGTGAAATAACAAGGCAAGGACGGGTTTTCCGAATCTCATGACCTGTCGTTGGATCGAGAGTCACCAAAAAGACGTCGTATTGGGAAATCACCAATCCCAATCGTCCATAGTGTTTCTGGAATCTCCCGCCCTGTGGGGATCATGTCGGTGGATTGGGGTATTTCTGGCCTATCCTATGAGTACAGGGGGGGAGCTATATAGCTTTGACCTCAAGTCTCAGATTCAGGTCCTTTTCGATTGTATGTATAAGTAACGATAGATTCTGAGTGGTCGGATTACCTCTGCTGCTTAGCATGCGATGTATTCCTTTTTCATCGAATCCCGTTTCCTCGGCCAGCACTTTGAAAGAGATATGCGCATGAACTAAATCCCTTAATATCGAAAGCGTAGTTGCCTTGTCACCCTCAACAAAAGCGGAAATAGCTTCCGCAAAAATCGCTGCAGTGAACGCGCGATCCTCTCTTAACCTTTCAATCACCGTCTCTTGATATTCTCGGGTCAATGCCACTCGGTCACCTCCGTGCCTTCAGTTTCTTGTATGCAGCCCATCTGCTGATCGCTTTTCTTATGTCCTGAGATTGGCTGCGCTTAATCCCGCCACCGAGCAAGAGAATTATTCGACCCTGATCTATTCCGTAATAAACGCGATAGCCAGGACCGAAATCAACACGCAATTCTCGAACACCCTCGCCAACGATTTTAGAATCTCCCAGGTTACCTTGCTCCATACGCCGAACGCATCTGTCGATCCGAGCAGCGGGAGCAGCATCCAGAGAATTGAACCAATCGGCGTAGAAAGACTTATCGCCTTCAAGGTATTCAAGGATTTTAAAGGGCTGCATCTTTAGGTAACATAAATCATACCATCAGAAGAATCAACCTACATATTTGGCGGATGGTAGATGGTTTTTTCGCAACGATCGCTCCAGATGGATGCATTGGCACGGGGGGTTACGGAAGCCCATGGCAGCTACGTTGGTACCAAGAAGCTGCGCGACGCAGAGCCAGCCGGCAGGCTGCTACCACCGGAGTTGGTAATTCAGGACGAACTCCATCTGATATCGGGGCCACTGGGAACGATGGTCGGTCTTTACGAGACTGCCGTGGACTTCATCGCGCAGCGTTTGGATGCCGACGGATTTCAGATACAGCCAAAGATCGTTGCATCCACGGCCACAATACGCAGGGCGCACCAACAAGTTCGACAGCTCTACGATGGCGGTGTTTGTCAAGGAAGTTGTCGCGTCTCGGAGTTCCATGCTTAGGCCGACTTACGATCTGTGACGGATCGATCGACGTTGCGGTTGGAGGGATTGAGAACGACCGTTTCAATCGGATCCCAATTCCTCGCTCACCCGGCCGGCGGCTCGGATTCGCTTCTCGTGCTTTCCTGCAGACCTCCTTTCTCCGAGCGAGTACCGCGTGCTCCTCGCCGCAGTGTCTCTGTGACGGGGTCACGAATCGTATCGCGCTGTGACGATGTTCGTCGTTGTACCATCCTACGAACCCCGTCACCCACTCCCGG
>JAJRYZ010000049.1 GCA_024275515.1 Spirochaetota bacterium | reverse complement strand
CGTCTCCACGCTGACCGATTCCGACATTGAGTGGGCCGATCTGGTGTTTTTGAGCGGAATGGACCTGCATCGCGACTCGTTCCTCGAAATCGCGTCACGGTGCAAACGGCTCGGCGCCCCCGTCGTCGGCGGAGGCCCGTTCTGCACGATGCACCCCGAAGAGATCGACTCGGTCGACCACTTCATGCTGCACGAGGCGGAGATTACGCTACCGTTGTTCCTGCATGACCTGGACTCGGGGCGTCCGCAAAGGGTCTACGCCTCGGCGGATTTTCCCGACATTTCCCAAACACCCGTTCCCGAATGGGATCTGCTCGATCTCGAAAGCTACGCGACCATGGACGTGCAGTACTCCCGTGGTTGTCCTTTCGACTGCGAGTTTTGCGGCGTCACAATGCTTTTCGGGCACCGACCGCGGTGCAAGACCACGGCGCAGTTTCTCGCCGAACTTGACGCCCTGTACGAGGTCGGATGGCGAGGAAGCATCTTTGTCGTCGACGACAACTTTATCGGAAACAAGCGAAAACTGCGTGACGAGGTGCTTCCGGCGCTGACGAGGTGGTCGGCCGCGCGTCAATTCCCGTTTTCGTTCACCGCCGAGGTATCGGTGAACCTCGCGGATGATCCGAAGCTCGTCGATGCGATGGTCGCCGCGGGATTCCGAACGGTCTTTGTCGGGATAGAGACTCCCGATCAAGAGAGTCTGAACGAATGCGGGAAGGTGCAGAATCAGGGGCGCGACCTGATCGGATCGGTCAAACTGCTCCAGCGAAGGGGTCTCGACGTAACCGCCGGGTTTATCGTCGGATTCGATCATGACCGTGAAGACATATTCGATCGGCAGATCCGTTTTATTCAGAAAAGCGGAATCGTCACGGCGATGGTCGGGTTGCTCACCGCGCAGAACGGGACACGTCTCTTCAAACGGCTCCGGCGCGAGAAGCGTATCGTTCACACCAGCACCGGAAACAACACCGACGGAGTGCTTAACTTCGTCCCGCGCCTCGATCGTTCCACGCTTCTGGCCGGATATCGCCGCGTCGTACGGACCATCTATTCTCAGCGAGCATACTTTGACCGAGTGAAGACTTTTCTCGCCGAATACCGGCTTCCGGCCGCCACCGGAGCGAGGCGCACCAAGTCGAATATGCCGGCGCTCTTTCGGGCGGTGTGGCGAATCGGAATACGTGAAGAAGGTCGCAGGTTTTTTTGGATGCTGCTGCTCCACGTGTTGCGGGTTCGACCGGGGGCGTTTGCCGAGGCGGTGCGGATGTCGATATACGGGTATCATTTCCGGAAAGTCGTCGCCGCGCTGTAAAAGACGGCGGTCTCGGGCGATCTCGGCACTCCGGAGCGCGGTTCGCGGGTCCTCAGGTTCGCAGGCATGCCGGCGCCGTGATATCATGCCGGGTGCTTTTCAGGCAAACCTCGCGGGGAGAACAGCGTGATGGATAGAGTAGTACCGATGAACGCCGCAGAAGCGATCATAAGTCCGTTTTGGGATCCGGCGCAGGAGGAACTGGCGCGTTGGAAAGTCGAGCCGGGGAGCGGTCACGGACTGGAAGTGTATCAGTTTTGGTGCTGGACCGGCTTCGAATGGACCCGCCGCCCTGAACAAGGCCCCGCGCTGCGAATGAGCCGGACCTTCGATGTCTCGTGCGTCGACTACGACACGCTGATCGTCTCGATCGTCGCGCCTGAAAGCTCGGTTCTTCGCGTTTATGTCCGTACCGACCGCAGGGTCGTCGAATACGAGTCCGTTCCGGCGCCGCCGTCCAAACGAGAACATACGATTCCGCTTCCCGAAGCGGCACGCATCCTCGGAATTACGCTGGAGGTCGATGAAGGGGCGTCCGCCGAGCGTGTCGGATGGCTTAACTGGATCGGGCTTCAGGCGAGTTCTCTGCTTCCCGCCTACGAACGGCAGTGGAGGTGCTGGGACGAGACGTGGAAAGGATACCTCAAGCCACATTCGTACAAGCCGACATTCGCTCCGACTTACGGAATACTCGTCAACGCTCGCGAGCTCGACGAGTTGCGGTCGGTTCACGATGCGCACGTGAAAGCCCGCGGAACATCGCCGTTCGTCGAGGCGGCGGAAGCGCTCCGGGGGGTGCGACCCGAACGAAGTATCGGCGAGTACGTCGGGTTCTATTCAAGTACCAGAAAGACGACCGACACCAGATACAATCGCGAACGCGACGAGTCGAAGATGCTGGTCCTGAGGGGACAGGACGCCGCGGTGGGCGCGCTGCTGCTCAAGGATGCGGAGCTGCTCCGCTTGGCCGCCCGGTATGCGTTGTCGCTCGCGATGTGTAGTTTTTGGGAAGACGGTATGATCAACCGGTTTCCCGGTAGCACCTTCGACACCCGCTGTTTCGTTCAGTCGTTGTGTTTGCACGACATCGCGATGATACTCGATCTTGCCGGAGAGATGTTCACCGACCTCGGCCGCGACTACCTGCTCAGGCGACTTTCGCAGGAGGGGCTCGCGACGGTGACCTACAATACCTGGAAGTACGAATATCTTTTCGAGTGTAACCAGCTCGCCTGGTTTACGCCGGGGCGGATGTACGCCTATCTTGTCGTAGAGCGAAACTGGCCCCGGGCAAAACCGTACACCGAGCTGTGCTACAACGACCTCGTCGAGAACATGCAATTAAGCATTCTCGACGACGGTGGATACGTCGAAGGACCCAACTACTTTCAGTGCGTAGGGCGCGACGAGAATCTTTCCTTCTATTACTATGCCCGTGCCCGAGGATTGGAGCTTTCGGCGATCGTCCCGGAGAAGATACTGCGAAGCGCGGATTTCGGCGCCGTGGTCGAGTCGACCGACGAGAGACAGGACGTCATTCCCATCTGCGA
Organism: Spirochaetota bacterium; assembly: GCA_024275515.1. Classification (GTDB taxonomy): domain Bacteria; phylum Spirochaetota; class Spirochaetia; order ARS1246; family ARS1246; genus JAJRYZ01. The sequence continues at coordinate 6,838 of JAJRYZ010000049.1, read as the reverse complement.
CGCGAAGCCGAACTTCGATCAGACGGCCATGGTTTTTCTCTCTCATCTGAGCCCCGGCGGCGCGTGGTCGCGCATGCTCGCGCGTTCGCTTGATCGGATCGGCATCGCCGAATCGCTTGCCGGTATGATGCTGACGCTGCAACGGCCGACCTTCCGATCGGCGCCCCCTTCACTCGTCGTGCTTCGGGAAATGGGCGTCGCTGCCTCGCACAGGACTTTCGCCGATCGATCGGTCAAGATCCTGATCATGGGAAACAAAGCGGGGGCGGGGCATACTCATGAAGATAAAGGCAGCTTCGTGCTCGAGTTCGCGGGCGAAACCTTTGCGATGGATCCGGGTACCGCCGACTACAGCCGACCGCTGTCGGGAGTGCTCAAGCAGTGTCAGCGCCACAATATGCTGACGCCGTTCGGTGTTGCCGAGCGACCGCGCCCGGCCAACCCGATCGACGTCGATGTAAAACCCGAAGTCGACGGAGACGACACGCGATTCTCGGCGCGGATCGACGTTTCCCCCGGCTGGGAACGCTACTACCGTCGCTGGACCCGAAGCTGGTCTTCGCCCACGCCGCAGGTGCTTGTCGTCACCGATGAGTACGAATTGGTTCGCGGCTCGGGCGTCGAGTTTCGTTGGCAGACCGAGCTAGACGTGGAAATCGACGGAACGTGCGCGAAGATAAGCGGACGGAACGGCGTCGTACGGCTCGATGGACCGGAAGGATGCGCACTCCGGGTCGAGGAACACGCGTTGCCCGGAGAACGGCGACAGCGAACGATCGTGTTTTCTCGTGACGGTGCGGTGGGCCGCATCGAGGTCAGGGCCGAGCTTGTAGTGCGCCGGCCGTGCCCGGAAGCTTGTCCGTCGTCGAGTTCATCGAGTTTCCGCGAACGGGAAAAGGACCGTCACGCCGACGCGTGACGGTCCCGCTCATCCCGAACGTCGGACGGTCTTCTCAACGCTCGAACTGCATCGTGAGCTTCTTCCAGCTGAACAGATGGTTGATCTGCGTGTTGTCGAATGCCGCAAGACCGAACGTGTAAGACTTCGATAGATCGCTGAACTGGACGTCCTGGAATTCGGAATTCTCGCCGGTTGTGACGAGATCCCGGACGATCTCGACGGTCCATACGCCGTCGGCCCACAACGCTTGCGCCGATATGTCGCCGCGCGGTCCCGTAAAGGGTGCCACGACGATTCCCGCGATCTTGTCGCCGGGCCGATAAGTATCGACAAACGGCACTTTCTCGCTGTCGAGAATCCAGTATTCGTCGTTTTCAACGATTCCGGTGGTCGGGTTCTGATACCGTATCACCCCCGAAGCGGCATTGTTGTAGTAGCCGCCGCCGGTTTTCGTATCTCCCCTTCTTCCCCAGTTCTTGTTGACGGACGGGTCGGTGGTGTCGTCGATATATTGATCGTCGACCTGACCGACCGGGGCGCTTCGAACGCTCTTCCAGTGCCACATGTCGACCGTTTCGCCGGGGCGACTCGTGTACTTTCTTCCGGCGCTCTTGCTGTCGACGCTCATATGGCAGAGGGCCGCGCACCCGGCGCTCTCGAAGCCGCTGCTGTTGATGTTCCAGAGTATAGATAGCTTGTCTTCGTAGAAAGTGTTCTCGTGGCCGGTAGAATCGCGGTTGGTGCTTTGAACCCATGAGCCGTCGGCTTGCTTTACCCACGGAAAACGCTCCAGGCTCTTCGTCGGGTCGTCCCACTGTATAAGAAAATAGATCCGATCGTTGTCGTAGACGGCCCTGAGAACAACGTCGGTCCGAGGCATTCCCGGATACCCGTTCGAGGGCCGGTACGGCGTGAACTGCAACGGCACTCGCAGCGGCGTGGACGCTCGCCATACCGCGTCCGATGCGTCTCCGTCGACCGTAGGCGCCGCGGTCGTGTGCGACGCGATGAGAACATTCTGCGTCCAGGCAAACGCGGCAACCAGCAGAAACAGCGCTGTTGCCGTCAGCTTCCGTGACTTCATGATAAGACCCCCCTTGAGATCGTATTTCTGACAGATTAAGTCATATGATTGTTTTTGTCAACAATTATCGTGAAAACAGGAACGAAATTCGGCGGAACCCTCTTCTGCGGTGCGATCGGCCGTGGGAAGGCTGGGGCCCGCATCTCTACGGGACGGTTTTGCCGTTGGGATCGAAGCTCGGTATGTGGTACCAGTGCCTCGCTCGGGAGGCCGGACGGTTGGTATCGCGCGTTTGTTTTGCCGAAAGCCGTGACGGTCTCTCCTGGGAGAAGCCCGGCCTTGAAATCATTCCGCATGGACGGCTCGGTCGGACCAATATCATCGCCGAGGATGAGTGCAGCATCGCGTCGGCCTTTGATCGCGGCGATACCGTGCGGCCCGAAAGGCGGTGGCTTCTGATCGGGTACGGTCGCGAAGGCGGACCGCGGGCGGCGTACTCGGCCGACGGACTCCGGTTCCGCTGGAATGAAAGCCGGCGCACTCTCTTTGCGAGCGCGGACGTCGTCAACGCGTTCTGCGATCCATGGAAGAATCGATATGTCGCGACATGGAAGACGACGAGCCGGCGCCACAGAGCGGTCGGAGTCGCGTGGTCGGATGACGCCGTTTGGTGGGAAAAACCACTCGAATGCCCGGTGTTCGGCGCCGACGATCTCGACCCCGACGCAACGCAGATCTACGGAATGCCGGTCTTTCCGTACGAAGGCTGCTACATCGGACTCCCCTGGGTTTATCACGCCAGGTATATGAAATACGGCGAGTGGACCGCGGAAAGGATGTATGAAGCCCAAGAAGGAAGTCCGAAAACGGTCGATGTTCAGCTCGCCTGGAGTTGGGATCTGATCAATTGGACCCGACCGCCGGACCGTGCGCCGCTCATCGCCCTGGGTCGGGAGGACGAGTTCGACGTCGGAATGATTTACACCGCCCGCGCGCCGGTGAGATGTGGGAACAAACTGCTTTTCTACTATGGAGGGTTCGACAAGGTGCACGACGAGAAACGCCCGAAGGGCGCGATCGGATTGGCGACGCTTGGTCTCGACGGATTCTGCTCGCTTCGCGCGGGCAAGCGGGTGGGCTGGATGGTCAGTCGCAGAGAACGGTTTTCCGAACCGATCGTTCGCATCAACGCCCGCACGGGGCCGGGAGGATACGTCGTCGCCGAAATCGTAGACCGGTGGAATGAGGTCATCCCCGGGTTTTCGCGAAAGGAATGTCATCGCTTCTCCGGCGACGCGTGCGATCATCCGCTCACCTGGAGGACCAAAACATTCCCACCCGCGGCGCTGCTTCCCGACGGCGAAACGCCGCCGGACGGCGGTCATCCCGCCTAGAGAATCGCCGCGCTGCTACGATGTGAAATCTCGCCAATAGTCGCGGTGTGGGGTCTCCGCGGCCGGATCCATCCGTCGCTCCCATTCTCTCAGAAGCCGCCGGTGGGTTTCGATTTCCGCGGCCGGAGCCGTCTCCCGGTACAGATTCTTCGTTTCACCGGGGTCGCTTCTCCGATCGAAGAACTGCTCGACGGGATCCCTGTAGTATTTGACGTACTTGAAGTTTTTCGTCCGGATCGACCGCGCGCATCGGCCCGACCCGAGCTCGACGACGAGAGCCTCGCGGCGATGCCGTCGTCCGCCCGAAAAAAGACCTCGCAGACTATGTCCGCGCGCGTGCGGGGGGCTCGGAATACCGGCGTAGTCGCAGAAGGTCGAAAAGATGTCGAGACCCGATATCATGTTCTCGGTGTCGACTTTTCCCTCGGGGAGCTCGCCCGGGAACGAGGCGATGAACGGCACGCGCTCGGCGGAATCGTAAAGGAAGTTCTTGCGGACGAAGCGATGTTCGGCAACGCCCTCGCCGTGATCCGAGGTAAACACGATCATCGTGTCGTCGCGGAAACGTGAGCGTTCGATCGCACCGAGTACTCGACCGATCTCCGCATCGGCCATTTCGACCATTCGGTAGTAGTTCCAAAGGTAGAAGCGATAGTCGTTTTCATCCCACGATCCGCCCACCGGTTCCTGCCCTCGGCGGCGAAACTCGGCGAGCTCCGTCGGCTCGGCGGGATCGTAGTCGAAATTGGCCGGCAACGGAGGAAGCTCGCCGGCGATTTCCGGCAACGGGAGGTGCTCTTTGTGAAGAATATTCAGCCTACACCAGTTGCAGATGTCGTGAGGCTGTACGATCGATACGACAAGCAGAAACGGTCGATCGCTCGTTCGGTTGAGTAGAAACGCTTCAGCCGCCCGCGACACGCTCGCGTCGCTCACGTCTCCGCGATGGTCCGCCCCCGTTGCCGGTACGGCAAAGCCGGGTATCTCGAAGGTATGGCATTCCGGCACATGCCATTTGCCGATGTAGACGGTTTCGTAGTCGGAGTTTTCCCTGAACCATTGACCCATGTTCGGCATGCCCGCGCGGATCGCCCGCTCGTTTCGGTGTACCCCGGTCTCCGACGGCATTCTGCCGGTGAAAATCTAGCTTCGAGATGGGGAACAGATGGGATTCGTGCAGAACGAATCGACGAATCGCACGCCGCGCCGGCACAGCGAGTCGAGAGCGGGAGTTGAAACGAAGCGGTTCCCCGCCGCCGAGAACGCCGAGGCCGCCTGCTGATCGGTGAATATCAGCACCAGGTCGGGCGCTGCGCGGCGTGGTACGATGTTCGGGCGCCGGTTTGCATGATAGCGGATCGGAACGGGCTCGGGGTCGCGCAGTTGCGGGTGCGACCGCGCTTCATCGTTCAGGTCGTTCAACACCCAGAATCGATTGACGTTCACGACCAGGAGGAGACGGTGGTTGTCATCCAGCCAGTATTCGATCGGCGGGATTCCGCGACCGGTCTGCCGGAAACAGTGAAGAACGCGTGTCGCGCCGGCGAGGTGCAACCTGTGCTTACCCGCGTATAAGATCCGTTGCCCGCCCTTGAGAAGCGCAAGCCCGTCAAGCAGAGAAAAGCGCAATCGAGACATCGGATCGAACGTGAGCCGCTGTACCGCTTCGAATAGTCCCCAATCGGACGCCAGAGGACCGTCGACAAAAAACTCGAACGTGTCGGGTTTGGCGATGCGGATCGTCCCGTCGGAGTACTCCCCGGTTTCGGAAAGTCCGACCGATGCGATCCGTGCGTCGGCTTTGTCGAAATGTTCGGAACCGAGGCGCCACGACACGGGCGTTGCGGTTTCGTCGGTCCTGCAGGTGACCAGTGCCGAGATCAGGTGCGGTCCCCGCATCGTCTTCCCGTCGCCCGAACGACCGCTCCCGGCCAGTCGATATCGGACCGACAGAACGAACTCGGCGCCCGATTCGCTTCCGGAACGTGCAAGAACGATCTTCCCTTGCGGATAGATCAACTCCTTTTTTGCTCCCGAGGTGGCCCAGCACTGATACGAGTGAGTCCAGTCGCCGTCGCGGCGAAAAGCGAGACCGACCTCGGGAAACGTCGTGATGAGGCCGAAAGCGTCGACGATCTCCGGCGTTATCGGGCGTCCTATTCCGTCGTGAGGCTTGAAGAAGCGAATTCGCGAATAGTCGATTTTCATCGCCGGCTCGCGCACCTCTCTATCCGACGATTCCGGTACGTTCGACGCTTTCGACGAAGTAACGCTGCGCGAAGACATACATGATGAGCAACGGCAGAATCAGCAGAATCGAGCCCGCCTCCAGGCGCGTGACGTTGGCGTACGGATCGAATACCGATTCATTCAACCCGACGCCTTCGATACCCAGGGTGCGCAACTGAAACTGGAGGCTCAAGATCGACCCGGTTACCGTCTGCCTCTGCGCGAAGAAGATTCCGGTGAAATAGTAATCGTTCCAATACCATACGGCGGAGAAAAGAAACATCGTTATCATGATGATCACCGCGTTGGGAATCATGATCTGCAGATAGGTTCGCAACGTACCTGCGCCGTCAAGAGCCGCGCTGTCCTCGAACTCCCGAGGAAGTCCGCGAAAAAACTGGCGAAAGGCGTAGATTACTATTCCCGATCGAATCCCCATTCCCAGCAACGCGGGCAGGTAGATGACGGCGAGCCTGGCGATGAGGTTGACGGTCATCGGTCTGCCGGCGACAAGCTCGACGATCTTGGACAGGAAGAAGAAGTCGAAGAATCGCATTTGAAGATACATCGGAATGAAAACGGTTTGCGGCGGTACCAGGAACGTGAAGACCACCAGCCCGAACAGAAGCCCTCTGCCTTTGAATCCGAACCGGGCGAAGCCGTACCCGATAAAGGCGCAACTGAGCGTCTGAATCAGCGCGGAGACGATGCCGACGACAAAGGTATTATAAACGGCTCTGAAATACCGGAGGACGCTTATGACGTCTATGTAGTTTTGCAGCGTCAGGTGCCTGGGCACCCAGACGACGCTCGGGTCGTACACGTCTTCGGGAGCTCGCAGCGACGCCGATACCATATAGATGAGCGGTTGGAGCAGGACGTAGCCAAGCCCGACGAGGAGAGCGAGCCGGAAGACCCGCCAAAGGAATGTTCGATACTTGTGCCGAACGGTAATCGACGCAAGACCGGCAAAGGTGATTCTCATAAGCGGTTCATACCTCTATTCCACCATATAGAAGGTCCGGCGCGAGAGGAGAAACATCACCGCGCCCAGTACGGCGATGATCACTGCAAAAAAGATCCACGACAACGTGGCGCTGTAGGTAAACTGTCCCTGCTCGAAAGCGACGTCGTAGATGTGGCGCATCAATCTGTTCCCGTAGTCGGCAAAGGTGTCGACCACGGTGTAGACGACGTTGACGATGATCACCGGAGATATCATCGGAAGCGTTATCTTCCAGAACTTGTCCCATCCCGTCGCGCCGTCGGCGTCGGCGGCTTCGTAGAGCG
>JAJRYZ010000048.1 GCA_024275515.1 Spirochaetota bacterium | reverse complement strand
GAGGAAGAAGAAAGCATCGAAGAAGACGTCGAGGATGACTACCAATACGACGACGGGCTCGATTACGACGACTTCGACGAGTGATAGAGTTCAACGCCTTCGAACCACAATCGCTCCAGCTCATAGAACGCCCGTGTCTCGTCGGTCATAACGTGTATCACGAAATCACCGCAGTCTACGAGTAGCCAACTGTCGTCGGTGATGCGCTTTCGCTTGCGGCGGGGTTCGACGTTGCGCTCTTCGAGAAACCGCCGGATGTTACGATAGAGGCCCTGCATGTGCGTGACGCTCGTCGCGGTGGTAATAACGAAGTAGTCGGTCCATGTCGACTGGCCGCGAATGTCGAGCACGAGCGTATCGCCTCCGTTGCGCTCGTCGAGCAACTCCGCGAGATCGGTAACCAGTCTACTCCTGACAGTATCTTCCATCAAAATCCAATCCGAGTATTATCGTGACGTCGGCCCGTTCATTCAACGCGGCCGATGCGTCCGGCGCGTTCTCCGCTTCCCTCACCTCCACGCGGCTGCACCGGATGAGTTTCGCTACCTGTTGGGCCTTCGAAATATCGCCCGTATTGCTGATAACGATCGTGTTTTCATAGTCGCTCCGGTCCGCGTTCGCCGCAGGAAGTACGTCGTAACCGAAATCGCTTATCAACTGCGCGGTTCTTGAAGCGAGACCGTTCCGACCGGTTCCGTTCAGGATCTGAAGGACGACGGTCAATTCGTCCTCGCCGACGACTTCAACGTTCGCGAGCGAGACCAGCGTCTGACGTATACTCTCGCGGATGAGATTCCCTTCAAAGTGTGGGAAGAGCAACACCTGATCGTCCACCGCCACACGATCCCCGTGGACCTGCTTCGGCACGATGTGGTCGGCGTCGACGTTGGCCAGCTCGCCGATAAACGACTTGAACGCCCGCGAACCGAGGTTCGTCGAGACGATTCGCCCGACCTCCCGAAGCACCTCCGGATGAAGCACGTATTGAGACCGCCGGCCGATGCGTTTGAGCAACGCTTCCACGAATTTCTGATAACGCGCCCGCCGATCGATGTCCGCCTCGTCCGGATCATTATACAAAAGGAACTCTCGCACTTTCGCGCCGTCGAGAACCAAGCTGCCCGAAGGAAGCAGCGCTGGAGGATCGGCATCCGGCAGGTCGACGGGATTCGCGATAAAAAGTTCCAGCCCATCGAGAAGATCCACGAGTTCTTCGACCTCATCGACGCTCATTTCCACGTACCACGGAATACTCACGTCCAGAAGAGTCGCGACCTTTGCGATGAACTTGCCGGGGGACCCTCGTTCGTAAAGAAGATCGATTCGATCCATCCGCCCGAGTTCTGCGAGGATGTCGCCCCACTCGCCCGGGATGTCGAACAGCGCGACCTTACCCGTTGTAGGCTGAAACAACAAGAGTTCGGTACACAGAAGCGCGTCGTCGCGAGAAACGAGGAATGCCGCGACGATGGGACGGCCCTCCCGCACCGACTCGGCGACCACGTCGGTACGGAGTTGCAGCACCAGGAAAACGATCGCAACGACAACAACAAAGGCGATCAGTCCGAGCAGGACTATTCCGCTATCGATTCCGCCGCGCCGTCGGTTCATGACAAGGCAGCATAACAGCTACGGGCCGCATCATTCAACATAGAGAGCGTGTTCATGTATATAGTCCTCTATGGCGCGCGGGACCAATCCGGTAATCGGTTCTCCACGCCTCACTCTGGCGCGGACGGTGCTCGATGAGATTTCAACAATCCGATTGTTCAGGAGCCGATGGGGGCGCGCGAAGGGGAACTCGTGAACACTCCGTCGGCGAACGATGACCAGATCGACTAGTTCGACGAACTCGTCGACGCGATACCATTTGTCGAATCCGTCGATCAGATCGTCTCCGACGACGAATCCGGGCTTCCCGTCCAAAGCGTACCTGGATCTGATCTCTTTCGCTGTGTCGATCGAATAGGTCACGCCTCCTCGTTTTATCTCACAGAAATCATACGCGAACTTGTCGTCGAGCCGACAGAGAAGCTCGACCATCCGCATTCTGTGGTGCGTCGCCGTCGACACGTCGAGAGCCTTATGCGCGGGCACGTTGGTGGGAACGAAAAGAACCATCTCGTAGTCCGTCAGAGCGAGCACGTCCTGCGCAATGCGCACATGACCGAAGTGGGGAGGGTTGAAGGTTCCCCCGATGACGGCAAGTCTCACGGGACGCCGCACACGTCGGCCAGCCGCCTTATTAGCTCGTCGATTCCTTCACGCGAGTGGGAAGAGACGCAGATCAGAGACTCCGGAACGACGAGGCTACGACACCTTTCCCGCGCTTCGGGGAGATCGATCTTGGTGCCGATAACCAGGCGAGGCTTGCCGGGCAGATCCGGGTGGTATCGCTCCAGCTCGGAGAGGAGGATTCGGCGATCGGAGACGGGATCGGGTCGAGAGCAGTCGAGAAGCAACGCGATCGCCTTTGTTCTGGTGATGTGCTTCAGGAAACGAATACCAAGACCGGCGCCGGAAGAGGCGCCTTCGATGATGCCGGGGATGTCGGCGAGTATGATATGGTCGTATCCCACGTCCAGCACGCCGAGATTTGGAATCTTCGTCGTAAACGGATACGACGCCACCCGCGGCCGAGCGTTCGTCAGCACCCCGAGCAGCGTCGACTTTCCCGCGTTGGGGAGGCCGACGAAACAAATATCGGCGATAAGGTTAAGCTCGATAAGGACACGCGCGGCGGCCCCCGGCAGACCCCGTTGCGCGTACCTCGGCGCCTGCCGCGTGGAGCTTTTGAACCAGACGTTTCCCCGGCCGCCCTTTCCCCCGCGCAGAAACACCCATCGATCGGTCTGAGTCATATCACAAAGCAGCTTCCCGCTGTCGGCGTCGCGAATGAGTGTTCCCGGCGGAACTTCGATGACGAGGGGACGGCCGTCCCGGCCGTGACGCTTTCGCTTGCAGCCGGGACGGCCGTCCTCCGCCCGCAACGCCTTTCTGTTCGCGAGGTGCGAGAGCGTCTTGAGGTTCTTGCGCACTTCGAAAACGACGTCGCCGCCGCAGCCGCCGTCGCCGCCGTCGGGACCTCCCTTGGGAACGTACTTTTCACGCCGAAAGGTGGCGGCGCCGGCCCCGCCGCGCCCGGAGGAGACTTCGATAATCGTTTCGTCTACAAAAGGCAAAGATCCCTACGAGCCGCTCGGCTCAACGTGTACGAACTTGCGTCCCGCACGTCGTCCGAAAACTACGGCGCCGCCGACTTTGGCAAACAACGTATCGTCTTTGCCGCGGCCCACGTTTTCGCCGGGATGGAATCGCGTTCCGCGTTGCCGCACGATGATTTCGCCTGCCTTGACGATCTCGCCTCCGTACCGTTTTATTCCCAGTCTTCGACCTATGGAATCCCGGCCGTTCTTCGAACTTCCACCGCCTTTTTTATGCGCCATCGTTCGCTCCTTGTCGTATGTTCACCGAGCACCGATCGGGGTACTCACGCGCAATATCCGACAGCCCGAGAACCAACAGGTCCCCGACGCCCCGAAGATACGTCTCCGCGCCGGATGCGCTCCTTTTCACCGTGAATCTCAGCCTACCCGGCTCGGACGCGCCGCCCTCGACCACGTATCGCCGGTCGTGTTCAAGAAGCCGCGCCGAGCTTCGAACGAGCGCGGTAACCGCCGCGCAGACGATATCGTTTCCGCTTGCGGCCTGCCCCGCGTGTCCGGCGACGTCGACGCTCCACAGCTCACCGTTCGCTCGAAGCCGAATGATCACACGGATCATTCGAGTTATGCTCCGGCGATGTCGTCCACAATAACGGTTGTGAAGCTCTGCCGGTGTCCTCGCGTTCTGCGATAGTTTTTCCGCTTTTTGTACTTGTAGACCTTGATTTTTTTGTCTCGACCGTGGGCGTCCACGGTCGTGCGAACGGTTACGCCGGGAACATACGGCGTCCCGACTTTTACTCCTTCATCGTCGCGGACCATGAGAACCGAATCGAACTCGACGTGCTCGCCTTTTGCGCTGTCAAGTCTGTCGACCTTCAGCACGGCGCCCTTCCGCACTCGATATTGCTTGCCTTTGATCTCTACCAAAGCGTACATGAATTATTCCTTCAGGGTAAACTGGAGATGAAACATATACCGGAACGTCTCTCCCGGTCAAGCGCCACGTGAGTGACTATGAGCTGAGAAACAGATCGACGCTCCGGGCGGCGCTTCGCCCGTGAGCAATCGCCCGCACGACCAGAGACGCGCCCGAATGTGCGTCTCCGGCCGCAAAAACTCCCGGCGAGCTTGTCATGTAATCCGAATCGCACGCGATGTTTCCACGTGAGTCGAGCTCGACGCCGAGATCGTCGAGCAACCGCGAATGCTCCACGTGGACGAAGCCCATCGCGAGCAGCACGAGGTCGGCGCGGACGGTAAACTGCGAGCCGTCGATTTCCGACATGCTCGGTCGTTCGCCCGGCGCGGGCGTACTCCACTCGACCCGGGAACAGACGGCGCCGACAACCGCGCCCCGCGCGGAACCCTCGAACCGTTGCGTTTGCACCCGCCACTCGCGCGAACAACCCTCCGCGTGCGACGAAGAGGTTCGCAGAATATTGGGCCAGTCGGGCCAGTCGGGATTGTACGGCTTGTGCCACTCCCGAGGCTCGGGCAAAATCTCGAACTGACTGACCGAGGCGGCGCCCTGCCGGATCGAGGTCCCCACACAGTCCGATCCCGTGTCGCCGCCGCCGATGACAAGGACGTGTTTTCCCTTGGCGGAGATGAGTTCCTTTTCGGATATCTCTCCGGAGACGAACTTGTTCGAGCGGGCAAGAAAATCCAGCGCGAAATGGATGCCCCGAAGCTCGCGCCCGGGGACCGCAAGATCACGCGGGGCGCCCGCTCCCAACGCGAGCACGAGCGCGTCGAATTTTTTCCGGATATACCGGGCCGAAAGATCCTCCCCGACGATGAAACCGGTCTCAAAAGCTACGCCCTCTTCGCGCATTTGGGAAATTCTACGATCAAGGACGCGCTTCTCCAATTTGAAATCGGGGATTCCGTATCGGAGCAGCCCGCCGACTCGCTCGGATTTTTCAAACACCGTAACCTGGTGTCCGACTCTCCGCAGCTGTTGGGCGGCGGCGAGCCCCGCCGGCCCGGAACCGATCACCGCCACCTTGTACCCCGTCTCGCGTTCGGGCGGCCTGGCGCAGGTCCATCCCTCGGCAAAGGCGCGCTCGGCCACCGCGTACTCCATCTTCTTGATCGACACCGCGCCGGCGTTGATCGCGAGGGTGCACGATGCCTCGCACAACGCGGGACAGACGCGTCCGGTCACCTCGGGCAGATTGTTGGTAAGCTCCAGCCGTTCCCACGCCTCCCTCCACTGCCCACGGTAGACCGCGTCGTTCCATTCGGGAATCAGATTGGAAACGGGGCAGCCAAGCGAGTGACAGAAAGGAGTTCCGCAATCCATGCAACGCGCGCCTTCGGTGCGCAGTTCCTCCTCGGTCGGAGGAATAACTATTTCACGGTAGTCCTTCGTTCTTTCGCCGATGGGACGCTCATGCGTCTCCGTCCGCCCGAATTCCAAAAAACCGGTCGGCTTACCCATCAGGAGTACACCTCCTCGGTCATCTCGACGGTCTCCGACTCGCGCGACTCGTTTTCCATGATCCGTTCGAGAGCGATACGATAGTCGATCGGCATCACCTTGACGAACAGCGGCAACACCGATTCCCAGTTTTCAAGAATTCTGCGCGCCCACCGGCTGCCGGTATACTCGCGATGCCTTTCGATGTAACGCCGCAAAAACGCGACATCGTCGGACGAGCTCACCTGCTCGATATCGACCATTTCCAGGTTGCACCGTGTATCGAAAAGTTGATTTCGATCGAGCACGTAGGCGATCCCCCCGCTCATTCCCGCGGCAAAGTTGACTCCGGTTTCTCCCAGAACGATAGCTCTTCCCCCGGTCATGTACTCGCACCCGTGATCTCCAACACCCTCCACTACCGCGACGGCGCCCGAGTTACGAACGCAGAAACGCTCGCCGGCCATGCCGCCGATAAAAGCCTCTCCGGAGGTCGCCCCGAAGAGGTTGACGTTGCCGGTAATGATGTTGGACTCAGGATCGAAAGTGGACCCCTTCGGCGGGTAGACGATCAGCCGCCCCCCCGAAAGTCCTTTTCCGAAATAGTCGTTCGCGTCGCCTTCAAGCTCGAAAGTAACGCCGGGTGCGAGAAACGCTCCGAAGCTCTGCCCCGCGGAGCCGCGGAACCGAACGCGGATCGTTCCGTCGGGAAGCCCCCGACTGCCGCGTTTCCTGGAAATCTCGTAGCTCAAACCGGCGCCGATCGTACGATTGCGGTTACGCACCACCATCTCAAGCTTCGCCGGCTTTCCGGAGTCGATGCTTTCGCGGCACGCCTTGATGATATCGGGGTCGAGTGCGCTTGAAAGATCGACCACCTGCCGTTTGGTGCATCGGAGCGAACCGCCCTTCGGCGTTGCAGGTTTGGCGAGCACTTTTGAAAAATCGAGTCCACGTTTGCGGTAGTAGTCGACCGCGCGGGAGACGTTGAGATGCTCAACCCTGCCGACCATCTCATCGATCGTTCTGAAACCGAGTTCGGCCATCAGCTCGCGAGTCTCGCGCGCCATGAAGCGCATGAAATTCATCAAATGCTCGGGCTTACCGGAGAAGCGTTTTCTCAGCACCGGGTCCTGAGTGGCAACGCCCACAGGGCACGTATTCAGATGGCACTTACGCATCATCACGCACCCCAGCGACACGAGCGCGGTCGTCGCGAAGCCGAACTCTTCAGCACCCAGGAGCGCGGCGACGATTACATCGCGCCCGGTTTTGATCTGTCCGTCGACTTGCACGCGTATTCGGTCCCGCAGTCCGTTCATAACCAAGACCTGCTGAGTCTCCGATAGTCCGATCTCCCACGGCGTTCCGGCGTACATAATGGACGAAACGGGGCTCGCGCCGGTGCCGCCGTCTCCGCCGGCGATAAGAACCATATCGGCCTTCCCCTTCGCCACGCCGGCCGCGATGGTTCCCACCCCCATTTCGGAAACCAACTTCACCGAGACGCGCGCACGCGGGTTGGCGTTCTTCAGATCGAAAATCAGTTGCGCCAGATCCTCGATCGAGTAGATGTCGTGGTGCGGCGGCGGCGATATGAGCATGACTCCGGGCGTCGAGTGTCTGACCGCGGCAATAGTCTCGTCGACCTTGTGACCGGGAAGCTGCCCGCCCTCGCCCGGCTTTGCGCCTTGAGCAATCTTGATCTGAAGCTCGTCCGCGCTCGCGATGTAGGCGGCCGTCACCCCGAAACGCGCCGAGGCGATTTGTTTGATCCGGCTGTTGGCGTCGTCTCCGTCGGCGCGCGGTACGAAACGTTCCTCCGATTCGCCTCCCTCGCCCGAATTGCTTCGCGTCCCGAGTCTATTCATCGCAATCGCGATCGTTTCGTGAGCTTCTCTGCTGATCGATCCGAAAGACATCCCGGAGGTGACGAACCGCTTGAGTATCGAATCTTCGGACTCTACCTGCTCAAGCGCGACG
>JAJRYZ010000047.1 GCA_024275515.1 Spirochaetota bacterium | reverse complement strand
GGGCATTCCGAGATCGGTAATGACGAGGTCGAACGCCCGGTTTTCCGCCGCGGCGTTTCTGACCCGCTCGACTCCCGCCTCGCCCGACTCCACCGATTCGACCCGGTGTCCGTCCATTTCCAGAATCAGCCGCAGACTCTCGCGCAGCGCCTTGTTGTCGTCGATCGCGAGAATGTAAAGCTCCGGAAGCTCTTCGAAACCGGAATCGAGGAGCGGTTCGACCCCACCGGTTTCAAGCGAGGGAAACCACAACGTGACGACGGTGCCCTCGCCCTCTTCGGTCTTGACGGTCAGGCCCCCTCCGTGCCGCTGCATCACGCCGTACGCCGAGGCCATTCCCAGACCCGTACCGTCGGCGCCCTTCGTCGTATAGAACGGCTCCAGACACCTCGCCTGCTGCTCTTCGTTCATTCCGACGCCCGTGTCCTCCACCTCCAGCACCACGTGCTCCGCGCGGTTGAGGGCCCGCAACGTAACCGTTCCGCCGTCGGGCATCGCGTCGACGGCGTTGAAAACGAGATTCATCAGAGCCTCGCGGATTTCGCTGTCGATCCCGATGAGCGTGACGTTTTCGTCGGGCATTTCGATGCGTATTTCGATCGAAACCCCTTTCTTTTGCGGCATTGCTTCCCACTTGGGGCGAGTCAGGTCGACTACCTGACCGAAAAGCTTGGCCACCTGGACTAGTTCCCGGACCGCGGTCTGCTCCGGCTTCCGATAGAACTGCTGCAACCGTCCGACCGTGTTCTCTATATCGCGCGCCGCGTCCAGAATGGTCTTGAGGAACCGCCGGGCCCGCGGACCCATGTCGGTCTCGCTTTCGAGCAGAGCTCCCGCGTAAAGTGTAATCGGAGCAAGAGTGTTGTTGATGTCGTGAGCGATTCCGCTCGCCATTCTTCCCATGGCGTTAAGTCGTTCGTGCGACACCAACTCGTCGTGCGCCGCTTTGAGGTTCCGATACGACTCCTCCAGTTCGGCGTAGAGTGTTTCGTTGCGCAAGGCAACCCGCAGGTCTTCCATCACCCTGCTCAGAAAATCGGTCTCGTTCTCATCCAGTCGGGTTCTGTCGGAGAAGGCGAGACCGATGAGCATGTCGCACGTTCCGCTCGCAGAAACGGGCATGACCGCCACCGACTCGATTCGGTTTTCGGCGAGCGTGTCGAACAGTCCCGAAAGGACGAGGTCCTGAGAGCCTTCGGCAAGATCGTCCAGAGTGAAAACGCCGACGGAATTGAGCAATGGAGGCGAGAAGAGCGTGCTCCGGACCGCTATCGGGTCGCCGACCCTCAGTCCCATCGTCGGTTCGTCGTCCTCGCTCTTCGGATAGATCGAGGATATCTTCGCACGCTCGTCATCTTCGTAGAAGGCAACGACTCCGACCGCGTAGCCGAGCGCGGCGTGGAGATTTTCAAGCACTACCCGACCGATGCTTGCAACGTCGGTCCTCCCGGCCACCGCCCGCGATATGGCGTTTCTGGTCGCCGTCCACGAAAGTCGCCGCTCCAGTTGCCTCGTCGCTTCGACTCGTTCGGTAATATCGGTAAACGAATAGACCACGTCGGCCGGCTCGTCCGAACCGGGCTCGACGCAGAGAGCCGAATTGACCGAAAGCCAGCAAAGCGAACCGTCGGGCTTCTCGACGCCCATGACGACGTCGGTCTGTGCTCGTCCCGTCCTGAGCGTGACCGCCGAGGGGTGCTCCTCCACCGGGAAAGGGGAACCGTCTTCGTGTATGGTCTTCATGCCGGAGACTATCGAGGAATCGCGCAGGAGCCGCTCCCGCGAAACGCCGAGGATGCGCTCGGCGCTCGCGTTACACTCGATAATCCGACCGTCGGAGTCTTTGACGACTATCCCCTCGGCCAGTACGTCGACGATCGCCTGATACCGCGTATTGTTTCGCCGCCCCGCCGTCTCGGCCCGCCTACGTTCGGTGACGTCGTGCACGATCGCCAAGGCGAACCGCCGGCCGGAGAGTTCTATCGGATGCGTCGCCACGTCGAGCGCGACCAGGTTTCCATCCGCGTGCAGCGCCGTCACGTCCTTGTCCGGCGCCATCGGCTCCGACTGCCGGTCGCGAAAGGATTTCCTCACGAGTCTGCGATGAGTTTTGCGTAGTTTCTTGGGCAACAGAACGTCGAGATTCCGGCCGACCAACGTGTCTCTGCGATACCCGAGTATCCGTTCGATTCGAGTGTTGACGTAGACGATGCGGCCGTTCTCGTCTACCACCATAACGCCGGACGGGAGAGAATCGAGCACGTCGAGTGCGCTGAGATCGGTAAGCGGATTCGGAGACTGCGTAGAACTAACCCGGGCGAGAAATGTCTATGCGAGGGCGGCCGCGTTCGTCTTGCTTCCCCTGGTACTTCGGAAGAACCATCGAGCCATTCTTAGCATTTCAAGCCTCCCGCGTCAAGCGCACCAGTCCGCTTCGCGTCCTACACTATCTGCAGAGAGTATGTTAGAGTACGGGTGCGTGAACGCCCCGGCGATGGGTCCGTCGGCTCTCCCCCCGAGTATCCGGTTGCCGAACCTCGCGACGAACAGAAGTTTTCTCCGGCTCAGGCGGCATGTACATCGATCTGATCCATAACGCTGCGCTTCTTGTAGCGCTTGTCACCGTTTACGGCCTCGTAGCGCGGCTTCGGGCCGGAGAACGCACCGTGCGCCGCGTCCTGAAGGGCGCGCTTTTCGGCGGAGTGGCGATTGCCGCGATGAGCTTTCCGTTGCACTACGCTCCGGGAATCATCTACGACGGCAGGTCGATCATACTGGCGATGTCGGGATTGTTCGGCGGAGGCGGTGCGCTCATCGCCTCCGCGTTGGTGGCGGGCGCGTACCGCGTCTTTCTCGGCGGCGCCGGGATGTGGGCGGGCCTGGCAACGATAGCCGGATGCGGCGCCTTGGGGTTGGCGTTTCGACGAATCCTCGGCGGCCGACCTGAAAAGTGCACCATTCTCCAGTATTACGGTTTCGGCCTCGTCGTCCATGTCGTTATGCTGGCTTCGCAACTGCTGCTTCCCCGGCCGACGGGGTTTGAAGTCATCGCCGCCATTTGGCTTCCGGTCATGCTCGTCCTCCCGTCGTCGACCGCGCTCGTAGGGTTTCTCCTGGGAAACGAAGAGCGTCGTATCCGCAGCGAGCGTGAGCTCCGGGAAAGCGAGGAACGATTCCGGCTGGCCTTTCGGACCAGCCCGGACGCCGTCAACATCAGCCGCCTCTCCGACGGCCTGTACGTCGACGTCAACGACGGTTTTACCGCGGTCACCGGTTATACCCGCGATGAAGCGGTAGGACGGTCCTCATTGGATATCAATATCTGGGTCGATACGGCCGATCGTGGGCGGCTCGCGTCTCAACTTCGGGAAGCGGGCAAGGCGAGCAACATGGAAGCCCGCTTCCGGATGAAAGACGGACGGATAGTCACCGGCTTGATATCGGCCTGCCTTATCGAGCTCGACGGCGAGCCGCATATTCTCTCCATCACACGCGAGATAGAAACGATCAAGGAGACCGAACGCGCGCTGCGACGGACCAACGAGCGACTCCGTCACGCCAGAGAGTACACGGAAGACGTGATTCAGACGGCGAACGTGATTTTCGTACAGCTCGACACCCGCGGGCACGTCGTGCGGCTCAATCACGCCGCCGAGCAGATCACCGGCTATCTCGGGAGAGATCTTGAGGGCAAGAACTGGTTCGAGACCATCGTTCCCAAAGACCGCTACCCGAAAGTCTGGGAAGAGTTTCGCAAGGTCGCCGAAGCAGGGACCTTCCCCGTGCATTTCGAGAATCCCATTATCACCAAGTCCGGCGAGGAACGTCATATCATCTGGCAGAACAGCGTGCTGCACGAAAACGGCAAAGCGGCGGGCACCATTTCCTTCGGTCTGGACATTACCGAGCACCGGCGGGCTGAAGAAAAGGTAAAAGAGTCGGAGCAACGGCTCGCCGTTATGAACCGGATCGCCCACGTGTTTCTTACCGTACACGACGAGACGGCGTATGGTGAAGTAGTACGGATCGTTCTGGACGCGGTGCAAGGTACGTTCGGCATGTTCGGCTATATCGATCAAGACGGAAGCTGGATCTGCCCGCCGTCGCCCGACGACGTCCGAAGGCGGTGCGGAACCCCCGACAAAACCGTCCGATTTCCGCAGGACGCGTGGGAGGGAATGTGGGGTCTTGCCATGTCGGAGAAGAAGGCGATGTATTCGAATCGATCGCTAAAGGCGCCCGGCGTTTTTTTTCCCATATCGCGTGCGATCGACGTACCCTTAGTCTATTCGGAAGAGCTCGTGGGAAACCTGCTCGTGGGCGGTCGGGAAACCGATTACGGAGAGGACGACGTTCGCTTTGTGCAGAGCATCGCCGACTATATCGAGCCTATTCTGCATGCACGACTGCTTCTCGCGAGACAGGAGAAGGACAGAGAGGCCCTCGAGAGCCGGCTTCGCCGGGCGCAGAGAATGGAATCCATCGGCCGGCTTGCAGGCGGAATCGCGCACGATTTCAACAACCTGCTCGCGGTAATCCTCGGCTACGCGGGCAGTCTGCTTCAGGAGCTTTCTCCGGGAGACCCTTCGCGGCGGATGGTCGAAGAGATCATCAACGCGAGCCGGCGCTCGGCCGGGCTCACCCAACAGTTGCTGGCCTTTAGCCGGAAACAACCCTTGCAGCCGAAAGTGTTGGACATCAACAGCCTGGTAAGGACGCTTGACGGGATGCTCCGCCGGTTGCTCGGCGAGCACAACCGTCTGGAACTCGCGTTGGGGCCGGGTCGGCTGCTCGTCAAGGTCGATCCGGTGCAAATGGAGCGGGTGCTGATGAACCTCGCGGCGAATGCCCGTGACGCGATGCCCGCAGGAGGACGGCTCGTCGTCGCGACCGACGGTGTCCGCCGCAACGAAGACCGTTCGGACGAACAAGCCGAAGCGGCGGACGCAGAGGAGTATGTCGTCGTTTCGGTCGCCGACACGGGGTGCGGAATGGACACGGCGACGGCATCCCGAATCTTCGAGCCGTTCTTTACGACCAAAGAGGAAGGGAAGGGAACCGGCCTCGGCCTCTCGACCGTCTACGGAATCGTCAAGCAATCCGACGGGCACATCGCGATATGCTCCGAGCCCGGAAAAGGTACGACGTTCGCCATCTACCTTCCCCGGGTCTACGATCGGCCCGGCGCGGAGGAAACCCGCGGTTCGCGGGAGAACTCGCCGCACTCTCTCGGGCATATACTCGTCGTGGAAGATGAGCAGGCGCTTCGCGACCTTCTCGCGGTATTCCTCTCGGAGCTGGGGTACCGGCCGAGTCTGGCGGCAAACGGCGATGAGGCGCTGCGACTCGTCGAACAGCGTGGATTGACGCCGGATGCGATGATAGCCGACATGGTCATGCCCGGCATCAACGGCGTCGAGCTGGCCGACAGATTGATGAAAAGTCTGCCGGACCTCAAGGTGCTTTTCATGACCGGATATCTCGACAATCCCGACATCACTCCGACGATTCCCGCAACGGATATGCCGATTCTGCAGAAACCTTTCACGATCGATGATCTTGCCGCGAGAATCCGGCGGGTTCTGGGGTCGACCGAAGACGAATAGGGCCCCTCGTACGCCGCCGGTTATGATCGCCGCCGGACCGCCTCGTCGAGCGCAGTTCGAACCGCGTTCCGGAGATCCGCCGGACTGAAGGGTTTGTTGAGAAACACCGTGTCGGCCGGCGGCGCTTTGTCGCCGGTGATCATATGCGTAGTGAACCCGGACGTCAGAACGGTACGAATCTCGGGGAGTAACTCCCTCGCGCGCGCGGCGAGCTCGGTGCCGGTCATATCCGGCAGCATGAAGTCGACGACGAGAAGGTCGATCGTCTCCGCGTGGCTCCGCATCGTGTCAAGCGCCGACGAAGAAGAAGCCGCTTCCAGAACGGTATACCCGCTTTCCCGAAGGACCGTGGCCATGAGCCGACGAACCATCTCCTGGTCTTCAACGAGCAAGATCGTCTCCGTTCCGGTCTGGCTCACGGGCTTGGGCGCCGGAGCAGGTCCGGTCGGCTCCGCGTCCACGCGCGGGATGTATACCTTTACCGTCGTTCCGACGCCCGGCTCGCTGTAGATCCAGACGTTGCCCCCGCTCTGTTTGGCGATTCCGTATACGGTGGAAAGTCCCAGTCCGGTGCCGGAGCCGGACGGCTTTGTGGTAAAGAACGGATCAAACGCCTGGGCGACCGTGTCCGCGTCCATTCCGCACCCCGTGTCGGTGACGCTCAATACGACGTACTCGCCGGGCGTGACGCCCACGTCGCTCGCCGCGTACCGTTCGTCGAGAACCGCCTCTGCGGTGGCGATCTCGAGCCGTCCGCCTGCGGGCATCGCGTCGCGCGAGTTGACGCACAGATTCATTATCACCTGATGCATCTGGGTTCGATCGGCTCTGACGCGAACGGGCCCCGAGTGCAGTCGCCGGTGCAGTTCGACGTCGTCCCCCAGTATGTGGGAGAGAAGCGTCGCGGTCTCGGTGACTACCTCGTTCAAATCGAAGACTTCCGGATTGACCGCCTGGCGCCTGCTGTAGGCGAGAAGTTTCTGCGTCATTTCCGAAGCGCGGATCGACGCGGTCCTGATACTCGAAACGTAATTCCGGACGGTCCTCCGATCGTGGTCGCCGCTTAAGATGAGGTCGCAGAAGCCTCGAACGACGGTCATCATGTTGTTGAAATCGTGGGCGACGCCCCCGGCAAGTCGACCGATCGACTCGAGACGCTGCGCCTGCGCGAGTTGGATTCGCAGTTCCTCTTCGCGCTCGCGGGCGAGATTGCCGTACAACGTAAGAGAGATCTCGGCGCGCAATTCGCAGAGCAACGAACGGAACTCCTCGGCGTCCAAAAGCGGCTGCTCCAGATAAACAAGAACCGCGCCGTATCGGGCCTCCTCGTGCGCCAGATGCAGTATCTGCGGCGCTATTCCGGCTTCCCGCAGCGCCGGCGGGCAGCTCTCGCACAGCCGTTCGGAACGTCGGACGAAGGTCACCTCGTCGCCGACGGAAGCGAGAAGGCACTTCGGCGCCTCGCCTCGATTCAGAAGCTCATCAAGCGCCGATATGATTTCGGCGCTTCCGCCCGCGTAGTATTCCACGGGCGTCCCGGTGTCGTCGAACCGGAGTGATACCACCGTGGCGTCTTCGACGATCTCCGAAATGATCCGCGGAATCTCGCTGAATATCGTCGACACGCTTCGCGGCTTCGACAGGAACTCGCTGATGGTAAGTGAAAAGCGCAACGCCTTCAGCAGCCCTTCCCTGGCTTCGCTCCGCGTGACCGTCTCGGTCAGCTCGTGCAGCGTCAGCAGGACGGTCGGGCGCCCGTGCCACGTAATATCGACGGCAAGCGCGGAAAGCACGAACCTATTTCCGAATCGGTCGGTCAGGTCCAGCACGTCGTCTGAAATCTTTTCAACGAGCGACCGAACGAAGGATCCGTCGACGACCGTGACTCCCGCCTCTCCCGGCTCGTCGGGTTCGCACTCTTCGTCGGGCCGCTCGATTCCGTCAACGCTCGCATCAACCCGTTTGAGCAACTCGAGCGCCGGAGGATTCACAAAAGCGGTCGCGCCGCCGACCGGCGCCACGACGACGCCGAGGGGGAAGTCTCGGAACAGGTCGACGAAATCGGCTCGGTCACGGGCGATCCTCCGTCGTTTCGCCGCGAATAATCGCTCCAGGTCGCGATGCTCAAAAGCCGAACGAAGCACGTCCGGAAGTCTTCGCAACTGTTCTGTTGTTTTCGGTACGTACTCGTCGACGCTGCGGTGAATCATCCCCGCGGTTGCATAACGCGAATCGGGCGGCGTCAGAAGAACGATCGGAACGTCGGGATTGCGCGTCCTGATCCGGTCGATCACCTCCAGTCCCGCGGAACCGAGGAATTCGGCGTCGGCGAGGATGAGATCCACGGGACGGGAGCACGCGGTCTCCGCGAAAGAATCGACGGTTTCGGCGGTTTCGACACGGAATCGGTAGCGCGACGCTTCGAGCGTCCGAACGGCGTCGGCCCGACCGGACGAACCGGCCGCCCCGAAAAGAAGGAGGGGCCCGTCGTCCTCACCGGCGCGCACGGCCGGCGACATCTCGGTGTGACGTAATCGCTTCCGCGGCGCGAAGGCCTCGAGCAGCCCCAGGAGTTCGCCGAACACCCCGCGCTTTGTGAAAAAACGGTCCGCCCCCGCGGCGTAGCATTCACTTCGGATCTCGCTGTCCACGGCGCCGCTCATTGCTATGATGAGCGCCTCGGAGGTAGATCGATTGCGACGGATCTCCCGGATAACCTCGGCGCAGACGCCCCCGAGGGCGGCGTCGACGATGAATACGTCGGATCGGGGGAATCGGTCCTCGTCGGAAAAATCGCCGAGTCGCTGGATATATCGTACGACCTCGGACCTCGAAGCGATCGAAAGGAGTCGGAGTCTCCCGCCCGCCCTTTCCACCGCGCGCGAAATGAGCTCGCCGTCGGACGAATCGCCTCCCACCACGCAGATCACAGACGGCTTTGCCATCACACCTCCTTCGCTGTCGGTACTGTAGCAGGGCCGTCACGGCCCTGCTATCGATGTCCGGAGTAATAATAAGCTATCGATCGGATCGCGCGTCGATGCCGCCGCAATCTCATCGTTCTTCGGCGCATTTCGCGTCGCGGTCGCGGTTCTGTTCGAGTATCCGCTCGGCATGTTCCGGATAGAGCTCCCGCACGCAGGTCGGACACAACCCGTGACTGAAGGAAGCTTCTGTGTGCGTTTGCAGATAACCTTCGACCTCCTGCCAGTACCCCTCGTCGTCCCTTACCCGTTTGCACCGCGAGCACATAGGGAGCAATCCGGAGAGGGTCTTGACCTCGGCCAGCGCACGTTCCACCTCGACCACCTTCTTCTTGAGACGCAATTCAAGATTAAGGACGCGCGCGCCCACCCCTACCCTCGAGCGGAGCTCGTCGTTGTCGTACGGCTTGGTGATGTAGTCGTCGGCGCCCGACTCGAGTCCCGCGACGATATCGCGCCTCTCCGAACGCGCGGTGAGAAGGATGATGTAGACCGGCAGGTCGGGATACTCGCGCCTGATCCTCGCGCACAGTTTCGGCCCCGTGATTCCGGGCATCTCCCAATCGAGGAGCAAGAGCGCAGGTTGCGCACTCGTCGAGCTGAGATGCTTAACTACCTCGTCGCCGTCGGAGGCCTGCGTCACCGTGTAACCCCATTTGAGAAGCAGCGCCGCGACCATCGTCCGTGAGACGAGATCGTCGTCGGCAACCAGCGCGCGAATCGCCTCCTCGTGCACCGCCGCCTCCGCGAGCTCTCCCGGGCCCCTGCCCGTCACCTCTCGACTCCGGCAAGATAGGCGGCCACGGAACGGTATTCGTTTTCCACCGCGCTCAGAAGCTCCGACAGGTTCTCGGTTCGGCCTTCGCGACTCGCGATTTCCAGCGATGCGGCCGATTCGCTCAGCTTCGACGCGCAGACGTTGGCCGAGGCGCCTTTGAGACTATGGGCGCCGCGCCGCACATCCTCCAGGTCGGAGCTTGCCACCGCCGACCGCAGAAGCTCGAGATCCTTTGCCGCCTGCTCGACGAAAATCGCGAGGATATTCTCGCGGAGCTCCCGGTCGCCCTCGAGCTTCTCGGTAAGCGCCGCGATGTCGATCGGCGCCGCAGACTCGCCCGCCGCCGGGTCGTGTTCGGCCCTCTCGGCGGCGCCCGGCCGCGGCGGCTTCTTCGCGTAGCGAGAAAGAATCGCGGTCAGATCGGTCAGCTTCACCGGCTTGGTGATGTAGTCGTTCATCCCCGCGGCGAGACATTTCTCGCGGTCGCCGCTCATCGCATCGGCGGTGAGAGCGATGATCGGAACGGTGCGTTTCGCCGGGTCTTCCAACGAACGGATTCGGCGCGTCGCCTCCAGCCCGTCCATCACCGGCATATGAACATCCATGAGCACAAGGTCGTACGTCTCACGTTCGAGCGCCGAGAGGACCTCTTCGCCGTTCGCCGCGATGTCGGGCCGCCCGCAGCGCTTACCCAGCATTCCTGAAATCACCTGCTGATTGGTCGGGTTATCCTCGGCTACGAGAACGCGCACTCGAAAAGGCGTCTCCCCTTCCCGGTCGCCCGTCACGGACGGGCCCGCGCGCGATCCCTCGCGGCGGCGCGCGATGCGGCACAGCGCCTCCGTCAGTTCGCCCGCGCGAACCGGCTTGTCCAGTTTGGCGTCGTAGGGCGGATTCTCCGCCACGGGAAGACCGGTCCCGCTTCCCATCGACGTAAGAAGGAGCGATGCGAACGCGGAGATCTTCGGGTCGTCTCTTGCCGCCTCGAGAAACTCGATTCCGTTCATCCCGGGCATGGCGAAGTCACTTATTACCACGTCGGGCGGTACGGTCCGCGGCGATCTGAGAAGCTCGAGCGCCTTGACCGGATCGCCGGCGGTAAGAACCGATACGGAACGTCTGCTGAGAAGCTCGGTAAGGTAGGTGCGGCTGGTCGCGTTGTCGTCCACTACGAGAACGCGAAGGCCGCTGCAGTCCGCAGGTCCCTGCGTCTGTTCTTCGTGCGGCGCGGCCTCCGCCTCCGGCAGCGTCAGTTCGAAGAAGAAGGTCGAGCCTTTCCCCGGGACGCTCTCAACGCGAAGCCGCCCGCCCATCTTCTCGCAGAGTCGGCTCGAAATCGCCAATCCCAATCCGGTGCCGCCGAATCTGCGTGTGGCGCTCGAATCCCCCTGCGAGAACGCGTCGAAGATACGTCCCATGTTTTCCGGCTTGATCCCGATTCCGGTATCGCGCACGGCGAACTCGATACGGACGCCGTCGGTCTCACGACCGACCGGCGAAACCGAAAGTGTGATTTCGCCGGCCGAAGTGAACTTGACCGCGTTTCCGAGCAGATTGAGCAGCACCTGACGCAATCGCGTCGGGTCGCCGAGCAGTCGCTCCGGTATCTCCGGCGAGAGCACGGTGACGAACTCCACACCCTTACCAAATGCCTTCGGCGCCATCAACGCGGCCGCATCTTCGACAAGCGTCCTCAGGTTGAACGGAATCCGCTCCAGTTCCAGCCTGCCCGACTCGATCTTCGAAAAATCGAGGATGTCGTTGATGATGTCGAGCAGGGCGTCGGCGCTCGACTCGATCAGCCGCGCGTACTTCATCTGCTCGGGGTCGAGGTCGGTTTCGAGAAGCAGGTCGCACATTCCCACGATCCCGTGCATCGGCGTGCGGATCTCATGGCTCATGTTGGCAAGAAAGGCGCTCTTCATCTCCGCGGCCGCCTCCGCCGCTTCTTTTGCCGCCTTCAGCTGTTCTTCGATCTCCATCCGCTTGGAGACGTCGAGAAAACTGAAAATGAGACATCCGGTCCGGCAGACCGGAAGCTTCGACACATGAATCGCCACCGGCCGGCGGCGTCCCCGCGCGTCGATGAGGACCCCGCCGATCTCCGACTCGGATTCCCGGAGAGGAATAGCGCCGTCGGGGGTTGAAAGAACCGACTCCACTCGACGGTGAAGCACCCGGTTTGTCTCGCTTCCGATCTGGCGCAACGCGGAGGTGTTTGCATACACGATCTCCCCGGAGACCCCGTCGGCCACGAGTATCCCGTTCTCCATGCCGTCGAGCAATCCTTGAAGCCGCTGCATGGCCTCCTTCTGCTCGGTAATGTCCTGCATGACGACGACAACGGCGCCGACGTCATCGAAGTCCCCCCGACGCATCGTTCGTGCGGAGACCAGAAAGTCGCGATACGCACCGCCGGCGTCGGCGAGGCGCCGCTCGACGGTGTGAGACCTACCGTCGTTGCCGATCTCGAACGGAAACGTCCGGTTCAGCGCCGCCAGATCGGGTCGCCCGAGCTCCGACGCGGTTTTTCCGACGATCTTCGTCTCCGGAATACCGATCACCGTCTCGCTGAACGCCGGGTTGCACCCGATAATCGCGCCGTCGATCGAGAGATTGTAGACGGGAAGCGGTATCGCGTTGAGAACGCCTTTGAGTATGCCGCGAGTTCGGATGATTTCGCTTTCCGTCCGCTTTCGTCGGGTGTAATCGCGAAACACAGCCAGTATCAACGGCTCGTCGCCGGAGTCCGACCTGATTCTCCGTACGCTGCTCAGTACTATTCTCCGGTCGCCGGAAGCGGTTTGCAGCTCCAGTTCCGCTTCCAGATCGCTCCCGTCGACCGCCGACGCAAGCTTCGAGCGCATCCGTCGCAACGAGGCCGGGCGCAGATAGCGCGCGATTTCCTCGTCGCTCAAGCGCGATGCGCTCGTACCGATGATAGAAGCGGCCTTTTCGTTCGCGAAGAGAATCCTGCCTTCGGCATCGAGCGCGAGGACGCCTTCGCTCAAGTTGTCCAGGATCGTTCGCTCGGATATCGGCCGTTCTTCCACGGCGGCGGCCCGGCGATGCTCCCCGGTGCGCGTACCGTTCCGAATCGGGCCTTTCACCGTTTTCCTCCTTGACACGGAAACGTCACACGGATCGTCTGCGAGCCGTCGTCGCGAAGACGCTGCTCCAGTTTTCCACCGGCCGCCCGTACGGCTTCTCGCAGCGCGACGGAACGCAGATCGCCCCCACCGTCGTTGATCCAGGTCGGATGGTCGCTCTTGATGGTAAGGAAGGTTTCCCCTCCGAACGCATCGAGATCGATCCAGACCTTTCCCGGTTCGCGGATCGTCGCCAACGACTCGAGAGTCTCTTTCGTCACGAGATAGATCGCGCGTTTCTGCTTGATCGGAAGATCCTCGGGCGTGAGCCCGAGATGATGAATGATCTCCATCCCGCACTCCGGAGGAACGCTCTCGATCGTCTCCCTGATCGCAGCCTTGAGCGCGGCCTGCTCCGGAATGAGCGGACGGGAAAGCTCATAGAGGCGCCGGACCGACCGGATGGCGTCGTCGGCGTTCTCAACGGCGGAATCGAGTTGCTTGGCAAGCTCCGGGTCGCCGCCGCCCAGACGTGACTGGAGGTATTGGAGTTGGAACTTCACCGCCGTCATCGCCTGACTTATCCCGTCGTGAATCTCTCTTGTCAGCGTGAGCTTCTCCTCCTCCCGGCGGTCCATCAGGTAGGCGCACAGTCGCCTGAGCTCATCGATCGTCCGTTGCTGCGGCGCCTCGGAAGCCGGCCGTCCGTCCGGCCGCGCCTCCGCGCCCCGAGCCGCCTTTTCTCCTCGCCTCGTAGAATCCATGTTGTTCCAGCCTCCTATATGGGAGTCTCGATAATCGTCCCGCGCGACTTGTCCAGCGAATACCGCACCGACCGCTGTGATTTTCGCACCACCAGCGGAACATGGCAGATCTCGATATAGGTTCCCGGCGCGATTTCTTTCGTAACGTCGACGTAAGCCTCTTCGTCCTTGTCCAGATGCAGCAACAGTTGCTCGGCGGCCCTGTTGAGCTTGTGAATCGATTCCTTGAGCGCTTCCTCGATCTTTCGAAGTCTCGCATCGTCCGGGCGGGATTGCAGTTGGATCCGAACACCCTGCAGCTTGCCCGCATATTCGATGTTCTTGTCGCGTATCCATTCGATCCTCTCCTGCGCGAACGGGTTGATTCCGCAGTGGATTTCGGTCTTGGGCCCACTCTGGCTGCCGATACGCCCCGCGATAACGCCCTTCTGCGCCCAGATTACTCCGCCGACAACGATTCCCTTCGGCCCGGTCTCCACGTAGTCGAGCGACTTGACGAGTGAGTTCATGATTCCGGCGGATACTTCGATCTTTCCCCGGGCGTGCACGACGCAGTTCTCGATAAACTTCGTCCGCACCGACCCGCCGCATTTGACAAGCGCCTCCTTGCGCCCGATTATGCCGTGGCTGACGATAAGATCGTCTTTGCATCTGACGATGCTGGCGTCCAGTGTCGAGTTGCAGATGATCGACGCCCCCGAGGTGATCGAGAATCCGTCCTTCACCTCACCGCGGATGATCACATCGCCGGGAAACGAGATGTTTCCCGTGCGGTAATCGACTCCGCCGGGAAGATCGAGCACCTCCTCGACCCAGAATCGGCTCCCGTCGAAGCGGAACGATCCGTCACACAGCGCGCGCACCTCCGATCCGTCCGCTTCGGTGTTCTTACCCGGCTTCGGTGAGGTCGCCTGCCTCTTCGGATACGGAATCATCTGTCCGCGCACGGTGTGACCATACTCTCCGGGTCGCTTCGGAACCTTGCGCGCGAGCACCTCTCCTTTCTTCACCAGCCGCAAAAAACCGTACTGTTTAAAGTCCACCCGCGCCGCGTCGGCGTCGGGCCGGATCGGTTTCTCCGGTTTCAGCAGGTCGCTTCGAATCTCGAGATGCTCGGCGATCTCCGGCCGGGGGGCCGTTCCTTCGGCTACCACCATATCGTCGATCCGCCGATCCTCGGTGTTGCACGCGAGTATCGCCTCCGCTATCGCGTCGCGTCGTATTCCGGCGACGACACCCAACTCGCTTAGCTGGGCATAGAAACCGTCGACCGAGAGCGGCCGGCCGCCCATGACCGGCGGATGGAAGGTCGCGACGCATCTCATCTCGTCGCCGGCCACGTGAACGTCCGCGTAGGCGTCGCTTGCAAATCCGTACGAGCGCTGCAGAGCGGAGAGCTCGGTGTGGTCGATCCTGGCCCGGTTCGGACCGTCAAATCCGTCGAGAAGCTTGGCGACCTCCCGATCGATATCGGAGAGGTCGGCAAGCAGCTTCTCGGGGTCGCCCGGCCCGCCGCTTCCGACCGACGCCGTCATGATGCCCGACCCCCTCCGAGAAAGTCGAGGATCTTGGCGATTTCGAACGGCTTCTTCAGAACGCCCACCGCGCCGGCGTCCAGCGCTTGACCGAGCAACGGGTCGGCCGGATACGCGGTAATCAACAGAATCTTCTGCCGCGGTTTCCGCTCGAGGATGGTCCGGGTAATCTCGGCCCCGTTTCGCCCCGGCATGCGAAGGTCGGTAATGACCAGATCGTAGTCTCCCGCAAGCGCCGCCCGCTCGCCCTCGCGGGCGTCGGAGTATGTCGCCACACAGTGACCCATATCCTCCATAATCACTTTCAGCGCGTCCAGGATCATGGCTTCGTCGTCTATAACAAGCAGCTTCTTGGGCACGATACCGATCCTCCTTCACTTATTGATTACGTCTCCGCATGCACGCCGATCGACTCGAACGTCTCCTCGTTTCTCGCAAGCGCCGCCGGAATGTCCACTCGGCGTTGATTTCCCGTCCGCACGATGAACCGTTCGGTGTGCCGTGCTTAGCTCCCGATTCGTCTTTGTCCCCACGCTCACAATAATGACGGCGGAAACGCGGCTCGACCATCGGTCGATCGCTGTTTTTGGGGGTTAAAATGTCTGATACGGTCCGGGCCCGGACGATTCCGCCGTTATCCCAACT
Organism: Spirochaetota bacterium; assembly: GCA_024275515.1. GTDB lineage: Bacteria > Spirochaetota > Spirochaetia > ARS1246 > ARS1246 > JAJRYZ01. The sequence continues at coordinate 4,294 of JAJRYZ010000047.1, read as the reverse complement.
CCGCCGTTATCCCAACTCGACAAGCCCTTCGCGGATTGCCCGCTTGGTCAGATCCACGACGCTGTCGGTGTGGAGCTTCTCCATGATCTTCTCGCGATGCGAAGCCACGGTCTTGGAGCTGACCCCAAGATCGGAGGCGATTTGCTTGGTCGAACGACCCGCGGCGTAGAGCTGAAGCACTTCACGTTCCCGAAGAGTAAGCGAATCGAAGAGCGAGTCGTTCCGCGCGGAGTCCTCCGCGACAAGCGCGTCAACCACGACGCTGCCGATAAGCGGGCTGATGTAGGTGTTACCGGCAAGAATCTCCCGGATCGCGCGGGCGAGCTCGTCAAACGCGGCGTCCTTCAACACGTATCCGGCGGCGCCGGCTCGGAATGCTTCGCGGACGTACTGCGAACGACGGTGCATCGACAGGCAGAGGATCTTAACCTCGTCGAATCGTTGCTTCATCAGTCGCGTGGCGTCGATTCCGTTGAGCTCGGGCAGTCCGATGTCCATGATCACGAGGTCCGGTCGGGTCTCTTCGACGACACGCAGAGATTCACGTCCTCCGGACGCTTCGCCGACGACTCGAAATCCTTCGGTTGAGTTGAGCAGGGAAGCGACGCCGTCCCGGAACAATCGGTGGTCGTCGACCACGACAATCCGTGCGTTTCTCACTCTGTCAGTATCGATCATGACCGGGAAAGAGACAACCGTGCCGGGATCATGATGATATAGCTATAATCTCTGTCATATCCACTCCTATTGAGTTTTCGCCGTTCTTCGCCGATAGGGAAGCGTGAAATCACGTTTTTTTTCTTCGCTTTTAAAAAAAGTTCCCCCTTTTTGGAATACGCCTTCGTAGAGAAGTATATTCGTGTGGTTTGCCGGCGCGATCCGGCAATCCCGACGCTCAACGGGAGGAACGAGCGATCGAACACCGGAGAGGTCGGTAAAAAATGACCCGTACGCGCACTTTTCGTGCTCTTAAGCCAATCGGACTCGCGATCGCAGCCGCACTGCTGCTGTCTACCTGCGAACAGCTACTCGACGCGGGATTGGGCGAGAAGGTCGACATCGACAATCCGCTCATCGATATCCTGAGTCACGAAAGCGGAGACTACGTCACCGGTATCGCTCAACTCGGTGGAACCTTCTTCGACGATTTGGAAATCGCCGACCTGGAGCTGTCGCTTGACGGCGGTGAGACGTTCGAGTCGATCGACTTCGACGGATCGGCGGAAGAGTGGAGCTACGACCTGGACACGAGCGCGTATCCCGACGGCGAAACCGAGGTGCGGGTGCGCGTCACCGACGGCGCCGGCAAAACGGCCGAGAAGCGGGTCCTCCTCTACTTCGATAATCACGATCCGGTCGTTCTTATCAAAAACCCGTCCGGGTACGCGACGCAGCAGTTCAACGACGACATCACGGTTCGCGGCGAAGCGACCGATACGAGCGGAATATCGCTCGTAGAGATCGAGCTTTTCGATTCGGCGGGCAACGCCGTTCAACTCTACGATTCGACGGGAAATCCGACCGACTCGAATGCGAGTGCCGTCGACGGGACGAACAGTTGGAGCTTCCCATTTCAAAGTCGCTACTACACTCTTGCGTCGGGCGCCTACACTTTCGTCGTCACCGCAACCGACCGGGCCGGAAACACGAACAGCTACGTTTACCATGACGACGACGTTCGTGTGCTGAACGGCGGCGCGGCCGTGCCGATCGAAGCGCTGTATAACATCGACTCGGGTCTCGCCGCCTCTTCGCTTTCGATTACCCAAGCGCAGCTTTCGTCGATACGGCTCGACGCGCTCGAGCTTTCCGTGAACCAGAGCCTCGATCTGCCGGTCATAGAGTTCTCCGCGCCGACGGTCGACAACAACTCGCTGGGCGACGGCGCCCGCGCTATCGGGACCGTGCGCGACGACGACGGTATCGACGTCGCCTCGATTGAAATCAGGTTCGATTCGACCGACGAGGCCGATTGGAGTCCGGTCACCGCTACCACCGGCACCGGCATTTCGGTTTCGTGGGAGCACGATCTGTCCACTCTCGCCGAGGGCGAGCACACCGTCGAGCTTAGAGTTTCGGATATCAACGGGCTCGGCGCTTCATCCGGGGCGCTCGCCTTTCTCATCGACTCGGGCGCCCCGCAGGTTTCAATCGACGCGCCATCCGCTGGCGAGTATCTGAACGGCGACTTCGTTCTTTCGGGAACCGCGAGCGATGCGGTGGGAATGGCGAGCATCGAAATCCGGGCGGGCGAGGCCGGAAGCTACGAGCCGGTGACGAGCTTCGATCCCGACGTCTTTACGCAGATAGGCAGTACCAAAATCTGGAGCTGGTCTCATACCTTCACCGTAGCCTCCGACGGGTCGACCGACGGGACGCAGCAGTTCCGTGTTCGCGCCACCGATACGAGCGGAAAATCGTCCGCGGAAAACCTGCAGGTTTTCATCGACTCCGCCTCGCCGGTGGTGACCTTTCTCGGCGTCGCGGACGGTGAGACGGTAAACGGCGAGATCTTGATTCAGGGCACGACGCAGAACGTCAGCCCGATCGAGCGGTTGACTCTGGACGTCGGGTCGGGCGGCGCGATCTACACGCTCGACGACACCGTAAATGAGCTCGACCCCGATCCGATCGGCGGATCGGCAAGCACCGTGTTCCGGTGGTACAAAACGATCGACACCACCGCGTTCGCCGACGGGATTCTCGACGTCACGATGACCGCTCTGGATGCAGCCGGAAACCCAGGTGCCGCCGCCCTTTCGCTCACCGTCGATCAGTCGACCGATATTCCGACCATCCTTTTCGACAATGTCGATCCGGCCGGGTCGGCCTCGGACAACGCGTTTTTCGGGTCGGCGTCGATCATCGGGCGCGTTGCCGACGACGACGCGGTCGATCCGACCTCGGTCGAGGTGAGGATCGACGCGGGCGCCTGGACGCCGGTAGCGACGATCTCGGGTTCGGGCTTCTCGGTCAACTGGGAACACGTGCTTAACTCGCTCGACGAAGGCGTGCACACCTTCGAGCTCCGCGCCGGCGACGTCAACGGTCTTTCGGTCGCGTCGACCGCGATCGACTTCCTCATCGACTCAGGCGCTCCCGCCGTGTCCGTCTCGCAGATTGCCGCCGGATCGCGTACGATCACCTCCGGATTCCAGGGAGAGTACGTCAACGGGCCGTTTACCGTTTCGGGTACCGCGACCGACGGGTTCGGCGTCGCCGCGGTCGACGTCGAGGTGAACGCAAGCGGCTCGTTCGCCCCTGTAACCGTAACCTCGACAACGAGCGTCGGCACCGTCGAAACGGTCACGTGGGAGTTTCCGGTCGATACCGCGGCGATGGCCGACGGAACGGTGTCGGTCAGGCTGCGGTCGCTCGACCACACGGGGAAGACCGCCTATACCGAGGTCGAACTCGTGCTCGACACCGTCGACCCCGTCGTCGACTATTTCCTTCCGGTCGCCGGCGACACGGTCAACGGAACGATCACCGTCTCCGGTACCGCGAGCGACGCGAACAAGGTCGAACAGGTTTTCTTCTTCGTGACCGACTCGGGCGCCGAACCGCCGGCCGAGGTCGGCGAGGCCGCCGGATGGACGCTTCTTCCGGACATCTACAGCTGGAGCGCTTCGATCGACACGCGCCTGCTCGCCGACGCGCGGAGCCACACCGTCCATGTCGTTGCAATCGACGCGGCGGGAAACCGCAGCGACGGTCTCGACTCGTCGGCGGCGCTCGAACGGAGCTTTTTCGTCGATCAGGCGACCGACGAACCGGTCGTTTCTTTCGACAACGTGAGCGCCGCGGTCGCCGACAACGTCTTCGACTCCGCCTTCGTCATTACCGGCGAGATCACCGACGACGACGGCGTCGACGTCGATGCGGTCGAGATTCGCTCCCGCGTCGGCGCGGCCGATTTCGACCCGTGGCGGAGCTTCGGCGCCGGCGCCCCCGGGTTGTCGGTCGTCGGAAGCGGAAAGATCGTGAGTTTCTCGTACGCGGTCGGCTCTGCGGGCGAAGCCCCGGAAGCCCGGACGATCGAGGTGCGCGCGACCGATACCGACCCCGACGGCGCCGGCGCGGTGACCGGCGGCGCGACGTCGGCTTCCTTCTACCACGACGACCTTCCGCCGAACGTCACCGAAGCGGCGATCGGCGACACGGCGCAGGTCGTTCGAAACACCGACGTCGTTCTCGAAGGCGCGTCGAGCGATACCAACGCCGTCTCGTCGGTATCGATAACCGCCGCCAAGGACGGCGTCGGGCGGGGCGAGCTCTACTCGACTTCGACCGC
>JAJRYZ010000046.1 GCA_024275515.1 Spirochaetota bacterium | reverse complement strand
CGATTCCTGCACGAAGATCCGAGATCGCCTCTATTCTGCTCCTCCGGGCGGTCCGCCGGTTGAACCGGTTGGAACGTCCCGATGTGGTCGTTATCCTCGGAGACCTCCTCGACTTGAAAGACTCGGCCGACGCCGAGGAGCGTCTCGTCGAACTCCGTTCGATCGTCGACGTGCTCGAGTCGCCGGTCATTGTCCTCCCCGGGAACCACGACCCCGATCCCGACCGATTCTATCGCGTTTTCAGGCGGCCGCGCCCGATCGAGGAGCACGGCGGGGTGCGCTTTCTCACGTTTATCGATCCGGAGGAACCCGGATACAACGCACGACGCTCCGAAAGCGATATCGCGAGACTCCGCAAAGCGCGTTCGGGATTCGACGGAATGATCGTTGCGCTCCAACACGTCTGCCTCACGCCGCCGCACACCGAGATTCCGTACAACTACGTCAACGCGCAACCGATCATCGACGCAATGAAGGCGGCCGGCGTCGCCGTTTCGGTGAGCGGACACTATCACGCCGGAGCGGCGCCGATCCGCAACGAAACCACGACGTTCGTGCACGCTCCGGCGTTGTGTGAACACCCGTTTCCGTACCTTCTCATGACGTTCACCGGCGGTGACGCGCGGGTCGAACGGCGCCGACTGGCAATGCCTGAGAATCTTCACCTTACAGACCGGCACCTGCATACCGAACTGGCCTACTGCGGCGAGAACATGGAGGTAACGCGGGCGGTGTCTCTCGCGTGGGATTTCGGACTAGCCGGAGTCGGGTTCTCCGAGCACTCGGGGCAACTCTATTTCCCGCGGGAGCGATACTGGAACCGCGATTGCCTCACAACCGGAATCGGAGACGCCGACGCGGCCGAGAGCCGGATGCGGCGCTATCACGCGCTTGCCCGACGGTACCGCAGCGACCGGGTCGCCTTCGGGCTCGAGGTCGACTGCGATTTCTCGGGCGCTCCGCTTCTCCGAAACGGCGACCGCGATTTCGCCGATCATCTCATCGGCGCGATCCACGCGACGCCTTCTCCGATCGACGCCCAGGCGTCTCCGGCCGATTTTGCGCGCACCGCGTCGGAGTACCTCGCACTGCTCGAGCGCTTTCTCGGATCCGGCTTCGATGTTCTCGCACACCCGTTCCGCGTGTTCCGGCGCTCCGGCGCCGAGCCGCCGCCGGAGATCCTTCGCCCGGCCGCGCGACTTCTGCGACGCGCAGGAACGGCGGCCGAGATCAACTTCCACACAAACACGCCTTCGGTCGAGTTTGTCCGTATCTGTCTCGAGGAGGGGGTAAAACTCTCTTTCGGAAGCGACGCGCACAATCTCTACGAAATCGGCGAGTTCGCTCCGCATCTGGACCTTCTGGCCCGGGCGAGCTTCGACGGCGACCTCTCGGATGTGCTGTACGCCGGCTGACCCGCGCGCGACCGAGGCGGGTCGGCGCCGAAGGGGATCGGCGCCGGCGTGACAAGAAACGGGCCGCCCGACGCACCTACTCCAGATAGCCGAGCCAGTCGGACTGAAGCTCGATCATGTGGTCGACGAGTTCGCTCACACCTCGCACGGTATGGACGACCGGATTGACGAGGATCGCTTGCCTTACCAGTCTCCGGCTCTTTTGCAGCACCGCCTCGGCGGTAAGGTCGTAGACGCCGCAGTAGCCGCGGAGCAGCGCGGCATATCCGGGAGGCAAAGCGGGCGCCTTCTCGGCGTGGACGCCGGTCGAGTCGACGCGACAGGGCGCCTCGACGGCGACAAAATCGGGCAACTCCGGGATGACGCCGTCGTTGGGAACGTTGACCGCCTCTTCGCGGTATGCGGTGCCGGTGACGATCCCTTCGATGACGGGCACGACCCGTTCATGAAGCGCAAGCTCGATTTCCGGACGTGTGTGCGCCAACATATGTCGATAAAAGGCGAGGAAATCGAGAATACCGGCATGGTCGGCCAGTTCGTGGGCCCACGCGATGTACTCGCCGAAATGACTGTCGCAGGTGACGGGCAGAAGCCCGAACTGTTCGAGGATGAACCGGAACAACGTCCGGTCGGCCCACGGCTTTGCGCCCGGCTGCGCGTCGAGAAGCGCGCGCTGCTCGGAGCCCTCGAGAAACAGGAGATCCGGATTCTCCTGGAGCCGACGCCATATGTCGCTGTACCCCGGTTCGCGTTCGAAGAACGCCGGCGCCTTCGCCAGAATGTCCGGGTAGGCGTCGCAACCCGAATCGCGGTATTTCGCTTCGAGAACGACGCTGAAATGGTTGAGGCCCGCCGCGGTCACGTCGAGATTGTCGTAGTCGGTATCGAGAATTTCAGGCAGATAGCGTTTCAACGAGGAAATCTCGTGACACATCCCGTAAAACTTCAGCCGCGGGTACTTCCGCGTAACCGTGGTGCAGATCGCCGTCATCGGATTCGAGTAGCAGAAAACGACGGCGTCGGGGCAGATCGCCTGAACATCGCCGCAAATATCGAGTATCGGCGGGATGATCCGCAACGAGTGAAAAACCCCACCCGGCCCGCCGTTCTCGCCGTAGATCTGCGTGATGCCGTACTGCCGGGGAACGGTCCTGTCCTGCTCCCACAAAACGAACCGATCGCCCACCTCGATGGAGATCACGACGAAATCGGCCCCTTTGAGGGCGGCGGATCTGTCGACCGTCGATTCGATCGAGAAAGGGAGCTTTTTCGACTCGACAAACCCGTGCGCCGTCTCCGCCACCTTATCGAGCGCGTCGGCGTTTATATCATGAAGCACGATCGTCGAATCGGAAAGTGCCTCGCTCTGCATGATGTCGCCGAGCATCCCGTATCCGAATTGCGCGCTTCCCGCGCCGATTAGTACAATCCTCTGAGCCACCGCAACCTCCTACCGTCTTCGGACCTGGTATGTTACGTTCATAGCGGATTTCGGGTCGGATTTCAATGGCGCCTTGTGGCCGTTGAGCCGAACATTACCATACGCAGGAGAGACACCTATGTCGGAGTTTCACTACGAACCGTCGTCGATCGTCCCGTACCGCGACTTGGAAGTCATCGAACGGTGCAGAAGAATCAAGCGGGAGGAGCTGACGCGGCACACAAACCCCGATTATCGTATCCGAATCATCAAAGACGACGACGTCGTCTTTCTCTGGGTTGCCGATATCGTCGCACGAATCATCCGGGCGAGAGACGAAGGGCGAAAGTGCGTCATGCTGCTCCCCAATCCGTGGCCGAGGTACCGACACGTGGCGGCTCTGCTCAACGCCGCACGGGTCGACTGCAGCCACCTGTGGGCCTTCGCGATGGACGAGTACGCCGATCAGGACGGTAACATCGCGCCGGAGGCGTGGGAGTGGGGATTTACCCACGCGATGGTCAAGTTCTTTTGGGCCGAGCTCGATGAGGCAATCCGGCCGCCGCGGGAACAGTTCATCGGGTTTACCAAGGAAACTCTTCCGGTCTACGGGAAGATGATGGAAGACCTCGGCGGCGTTGAGATCGGATACTTCGGCCCGGGGTGGACCGGCCACGTAGCTTTCGTCGAACCCGACGCTCCCGAGTTCGACCTTCCGCTCGATGAGTGGAAGCGGGCGAAAGCGCGCATCTGCACGTTGAGCCCGTTCACCCTGGCACAGAATTCGCTGCACGGCTGTTTCGGCGCAAGCGGCGATCTGGCGATGGTGCCTCCCAAGGCCGCGACGATCGGCCCGGCCGAAGTGATCGCCTGCGGTCACCGGTGGGACATGCACGCCATCTCGATCCAGGGCACCGTGTCGAGTTGGCAGCGATTGACGACCAGGCTCTGCCTTCACGGCCCCGTTACGCCGAAGCTGCCGGCGTCGGTGATGCAGACGCTCCGGACCGACGTCTACGTAAGCGAGACCGCGGCGATGGACATCGAGCAGACCTGGGATATCGGTTATTGATTGCAAACGGCGGACCGGGCGCGCCGGGAAGCCTACCGTTTGACACCGCAACACACGCTCCCTATCATCCGACGTAGCGCCCTCGGGCAATTCTTCTCGGCAATTGACGGTCGCGTGGAGGATTGACAATGAGCACGTTTCCACGTCAGGTACAAGCGTACTACGAGCGCAGATTCCGACAGCTTGACCGAAAGCGACGCGAAAAGCTCGAGGCCGCTATCTCGGGCGGTCGTGTCGCCGAGTACGTGACGCGGTGCCGCCGGTCGATTCGCGATCTCTATCCGTTGCCTGCCGCCGGAACTCCTCTCAAGACCACAGTCACCGGAGCGCTTCGTCATTCGGGTTATCGGATTGAAAAACTGCACTTCGAAAGTCGCCCGGGATTTATCGTCACGGCGAATCTCTACGTCCCCGACGGCGAGGGGCCGTTCCCGTGCGTACTCGGCGCGTGCGGCCACTCGGAACTCGGCAAAGCCGAAGAGAAGTATCAACACTTCTGCGCGGGTCTCGCCCTCAAAGGGTTTCTCGTCCTCGTCTACGATCCTATCGGTCAGGGAGAACGCATACAGTTCGGCGAGAGCAAATCGGAGATCGGCGGCTGCGTAGCAGAGCACGTGACGATCGGAACAAAACTCTCGCTTACCGGAGACTATTTCGGCAGTTGGCGTGCGTGGGACGGTGTGCGCGCGCTCGACGTACTTCTCGATCGGCCCGAGGCCGACCCGCGTCGGGTAGGAATGACGGGCAACTCGGGTGGGGGGACGATGACCACGATTATCACCGCGCTCGACGATCGACTGACGATGGCCGCTCCCTCGTGCTTTATCACTACCTACCGACACAACCTCGAAAACGAGCTTCCGTCGGATACCGAACAGATCCCACCGGGGATTATCGCGGCAGGACACGAGCAGTACGACCACCTCATCTCCGCCGCGCCGCGCCCTACTCTTATCTGCACCAAAGAGGACGATTTCTTTGATCACCGCGGATCGGTCGAAGCGTTCGATGTGCTCAGGCGCGTGTATGCCGAGCTCGGTCGCGTCGAGGACGTCGAGCTCGCCACCGGTCGGGGCGGGCACGGGTTCGACCGGAACCTCCGCGAGAGCATGTACGCGTTTTTCATCAAACATGCGCGGGTGGACGCATCGGCGGACGAGCCCGACATCGAGATTCACCGTGCCGATGAGCTCTTCGCTACGCCCGAAGGATCTGTCGCGTCGATAGGAAGCAGGACCGTTCTCGACTACTGTCGTGAGCACCATACCGGCGGAGATCGGCGAGGCGGCTTTTCAACCGAAAGGCTCGCTCGGCTCCTGGCGCTCTCCGAGTTGCCTGAAACGCCGCCGAAGTATCGCGTTCTGCGCAGACGCGGCGACAGGTCGCGAATCGCGGTGGAGTCGGAACCGGCGGTTTACGCGGTTCTCTCCTTCGACGAACCCGGATCCAGATTCCGGATTCCCGACGTCGCGGAGGCGTCGTTGTTCCTTCCCCATCTGGACGCGGACGAGCCGTCTCCTGCAACGAACGACGGAGCAAGCTATGTGCTGTCGACCCGGGGGACCGGAGAATCACGGTACGATACGGCGAGCGGCCGTGACTACTTCGACCTCTACGACTCGGACTACCTATACAGCTCTTACGGTTTGATGATGAACATACCCCTCGTCGGACGTAAAGTGTTCGACGTCCTGCGCACGATCCAGCTTCTCGATCGGTGCGGTACAAAGGTAACGCAACTGGCGGGCTCCGGTTGCGGCGCGCTTATCGCGTTATACGCCGCTCCGTTTATCGACGGCCTGAAAAAACTTGTTCTGCGCCGTTGCATTCCTTCGATGAGAATGATCGTCGACACCGAGCCGTGTCTGTGGCCGCAGTCGGTCCTCATCCCCGGAATACTCGAGTGGTTCGACCTCCCGGACATCATCGAACATCTGTGCGCCGACGACGGCGTCGAGGTCCGGCTGACCGAACCGTGGGATAATCGCTTTCAACCGACGACGTGAGCGAGACGGGACGTGTACGCCCGGCTCCCGCCGCGAATTGTCAGTCACTCTTCCTCGCAGAGTCGAACGCCGCCTCTTCCCGCGCGTTTGACCGTGTACATCGCTCTATCGGCGCGTTTCAACAGAACATCGGGGTCCGGCTCCACGCCGGGGTGTGCGCAAGAAACGCCGATACTCGCGTCGATCGATACCGTTGCCGCAACCAGAGCAAACGGTTCGGTAAGAACCGACCGAAGCTTTGCCGCCACCGATAACGCGGTCTCTCTGGAGTCGACCTCCGAAAGCAACACGGCGAACTCATCGCCGCCCATTCGCGCAATCGTATCAACGCCGCGCAACGCTGCTTGAAGACGCTGTGCCGTTTGCACCAAAAGCTCGTCGCCCGCGTCGTGGCCGTAGGTGTCGTTGACCACTTTGAACCGGTCGAGGTCGACAAACATCACGGCCATAGCGCATCGATGCCGTTCGGCCGACGCCCGACCGACCGCGAGCCGGTCAAAAAACAGTCTGCGGTTCGGCAGACCGGTGAGAGGATCGTAGAGCGCCGCGAACTCCAGTTCGCGCCGGTACCGTTTGCCCTTGGCAAGTGAACGGGTAAGCACTACCGAGACGACGAACGCGACGCTCAACGCGACCAGATAAACCGCCTGCCGGCGCAGACGCCCGGGGCGAAGCAGCGACTCGATCGACACACGTTCGATGTGCGACACGACCCACCACGCCGGAGAGCGGCTCGCCGGTTTCACATTGGGATGCATGGCGGACCCCGCGACGCGGGAAAGCGGATCGACTCGCTTGGCAAGAAAAACGCCGTCCTCCGTTTCGAACCGCCCCCCGTCGCCTTCGATCATCCACTCCCACACCACCGGATAACGGTTCTGGAAACGCAGGTCGGCGCCTTCGGGGAACATGAATCCCCAGGGCAGCGACGCATCCTCCGCGTATAGCCAATAGCCGTCGTTGTTCAGCAGCATCAGCGACCCGGGCCTTCCCCGCGACGCGTGCGCAAGCTCCTCGACTACCCGTTCTCCGAGAAAATTGAGCACGAGGATGCCGGCGCGTTCTCCGCGGGGCGTGTCCACCGGAGTGCCGAGCCGCATCATCGGCTTGGGCGGCATTTCGACCTCGCCGTGCTCTACATTCAGATCGAAAGGTGAGACGTACAGCGCCCCCGTCTCCATTCGTATGAGGTCGGCATAATAGTAGCGGCGACTCTTGTCCTGAAGCTCTTCTTCGGAAACGACCCGGGCAACGGATTCGTCGAAGTTCACGCGTACCCGCTCGATGCCGTCCGAATCGATAAACCGCACCTGATCGTAGAGCATCGTTCCCTCGGCGAGAATGCAAAAGCTCTCCGCGAGCCGGCGGGCCGACTCGACGTCTCGGTTCTGCAGGTAGTCGCGCAACAAAACCGAATGTGCAAGCACCCGGATGTCGCCGACAACCGCCTCGAAATGGCGCGAGAGGATCTCCGAATAGACCGGAAGTTGCCGGGCTTCATCTTCGGCGAGCGCATCGACGACGAGCCGAGCGTTCATGCGGTCGGTGACAAAGGCCACCGTGCTTATCACGACAAAGAGAGCGCCGAAAACGAGTATAAGTATTCGGTGGAAATAGGAACGAAAAACTTGCACTGATTAATGACCCGTCCGGTCGCGTGAGTATCAACCCACATACCGGCGCACTGTCAAGACGCGGCGGCGCCGATCAACGATGTTCCGATGCGGACCGCCGTTTCGTCTTTCATTCGATGGACACCCTCCGGCGTTCGGGTCAATAATCGCACGTACCGATGGTCAAGCGCAACTGGGAGGAAACGAGAGACCGCTTCGTGGAATGGTGGAACCGTCGGGGGATCGTGCTCGGGCAATGGGGATACGGCGTGGTCGACCCGCGAAAAGCCATTTTCCCATCCCCGCCGGAACCGCGATCGCTCGAACAGCGGCACACCGACCCGACCTATCTCGTCTCATACGCGGGATGGGACCTTGCGCGCCGTTCGTTTCCGGTCGACTCGCTTCCCCTTGTCTGTCCGGGAATTCAGACCGTGGAACTCGCTTCGTATCTCGGGGCGGAGCTCTCCTTCGACGAGCAAACGATCTGGTACTCTCCCTCCTCACGCGCGGTCGAACCGGAGAATCTTGCTCTTGATGAAGGCAACAAATGGTACCGGAGAACGTCCGAAACGCTGAGACGGCAGTCTTTGCTCGCCGGCGACCGCTATCTTTCGTCGCTTCCCGCAATATCCCCCGGACTCGACGTGCTCGCCGAGGTCGAAGGAATCGAACGATTGCTGACCGATCTCGTCGATCGGCCCGGGACCGTCGGGCGGTTGCTCGACCGGATAGACGACCTGTTCTTTCGGGTTCATGGTCGATTCTCCGATATGATCCGGCGGCCCGACGGAAGCACCGCTTTCTACTATTTCATGCTATGGAGTCCCGGCACGGTCACGCAGCTTCAATGCGACGTGGCCGCGATGATCTCTCCGGCGATGTTCGAAGAGTTCGTTCTCCCCGGCATGACCCGGATCGCCGACCGGATCGACCATACGCTGTTTCACGTCGACGGTCCCCCGATGCTTCAACACATCGAATTGCTGCTGACGATCGAATCGCTCGACGCAATCGAGTTTACGCCGGGTCCAGGGGTTCCTCCCGGCGGCGATCGGCATTGGTATGACCTGTATCGCAAAGTTCTCGACGCCGGTAAATCGATACAGGTCGTTGTATCCGAACTGGAAAACATCGAACCGCTCCTCGACGCACTCGGAGCGAACGGCGTCTATTTGCTGACCCTATTCGACACCGCAGAAGAGCTGGAACAGGCCGAAAGCGTAGTTTCCCGGTACCGCAAAGAGTAGACACCCGACCGCCTCCGCCGCCGTCATTCGCGTCGGCCGTACTCCCTGCCGTATCGAAAAAAGGCGTCGATATTCTCGCGAGGGGTGCCCGATCGCATGCTGTCGCTTGTTCCGAGGATGAAACCTCCGCCTTCTCCCCCAACTTCGCAGGCGTATCGAACCGCTTCGCGCACGTCGTCGACCGTCCCCTTCTGAAGAACGTAGATGAGATCGACATACCCTTTGAACGCGATCCGTTCACCGTAAGCGCGTTTCGCCTCGGCCAGATCGAAATCGCCGACCGGCGGCGGCGTGCACGTCTCAACGACGTCGACCTCCGCCTCGATCAGCTGCGGCAGGATGCGCATATGCTTGCCGTCGTCGTAGTAGAACACAAGCCCGTCGTATCGGTGAATAAGCGCCGCCTGCTCGGCGACCAGCGGAAGCGTCAGGGTCCGGAAATGTTCGGGAGACCAGCCTGCGGACAACGAATGGTAGTAGTACGGGCAGAAGAAGTTCCGCACACCGGCTTCCAGCAACACTTTGGTCTGGGCAATCAGTTGTCGCTGAAACAGCGCGATCAGCTCGTCGACGAACGCGGGATCTTCATAGATGCCGACCATGATCTGTTCCATACTCATGACGCTTCCGGCCTGGTGGTCGAGCGCGCCGTAGACGGTGGCCAGACAGAGTCCCTCGTCGCCCACGATTGCCTGGGTATTGAGATAATCGTTCGCCAAGGCGGGGTCGGTTCCGGGCACCAGATATCTCAGCCGCTTCAGATCCGCGGGCGCCTTGACCAGATGCTCGGTGTGGACCGGGTTGGGACTTTCGCCGAACTCCTTGTGTCCCGGTTTCGGCACGAGATACACCTCGCGCAACGGACCTTCGGGGGTCGAGTAGCGTTTGGTGACGCGCTTGACCCTCTCTTCGTCTTTGATGTCTATTTCGACTCGTATGCCGTCGCAATCCTTGAACGTCGAGAAAGGATCGAAGAACGGATAGTGATTGCCCGGCAAGATGAATTGCGGGTCGTAGTCGTAGACGCTTTTCAGTCGAAGATGCGCCATGATATCGCCCGAGCCGAAGTGGATCGTGGACGCGTACCCGAGCCGGGGCGTGACGGGAATCGTGTCGACTTCCCGATGCGCGACCGCCGCGAGAATCCGCTGTTTCGATGTCATGGAGCAACGATACGACGGTTCGAGACGAAAAGGAAGCGAGACGCCGCGATGCCGTCGCCTCCGACCGGGCGTGCCTAAGGTGAGAGGTACTTCGCCACATCGACCTCGTCGATCTGCGACGGTTCGAGGAAGGCCTCTGCATACTCTTTGTAGGCGCCCGAGACGAGCAGCAGATCGAACACATCCGGATCGATGCGTCCCTCCAGCTTAATCCGGTGGAGGATCGCGATCGCCTCGGAAAGCGTCTGATCCCGCTTGTACGGTCTGTCGGTCGAGGTAAGCGCCTCGAAGATGTCGGCAACGGCCATGATTCTCGCCGGTATCGACAACTGCGACGCGGTGAGTTTCCGCGGGTAGCCGGTCCCGCACGGGGTCTCGTGATGCGTTCCGGCGTATTCGGGAACCCGTCGCAGGTCGTCCGGAAACGGAAGGTGTTCAAGCATCACGATAGTCTGCGCGACATGTTCATCGATCTTGAAACGCTCCTCCACGGTAAGCGTACCTCTGCGTACCGAAAGATTGTAGAGCTCGCCGCGGTTATAGAGACAATCGGGTACCGAAAAGCGAAAACCGAACTTCTCGTAGCTCGCCTGGGTCCAGTTTTCCCGCGGAATGACGTGCTCGGGACGATCGGCGATGAGAGTCTCCCGCACGGGCGGTTCTACCGCTCCCGCGCCGCCTCCGGAGCCGACGCATCTCCGCATTTCGCCCCGTGACAATCCCAGCCGATTGTCGAAGTGGCGCAGCCACGGCGTGGAGGCGATTCTCATGAGGCGATCGAGCTTGTCGTCCTCCATATATTCGCTTCCCACGTTACACTGGGCGACGAAAGCGAAATCATCGTACAGCTTCCTTTCTCTGCGCTCGTACTCTCTATCGGCGATCTCGGGGGCGGTCCCTGCGAGGACGGCCTCGTGCCGTTCGATGCGCGCGTCGCGCAGAAGCACTTCGAACCGGGTACGGATTTCATGGATACGGTTGTAGATGGTTTCCAGCTTCGTCGCCTTGTCGACGACATATTCGGGCGTGGTGACTTTGCCGCAGTCGTGCAACCATGCGCCCACTTCGAACTCGCGCTTCTGCTCGGCGTTTTCGAACCGGAACCGGGCGAACGGGCCCGACTCCGATTCCTGCGCTTTCTCGGCGAGGATCTTCGCGATTTCCGGCACGCGCGCGCAGTGTCTGGCGGTATACGGGCTCTTCGCGTCGATCGCGCTTGCGACGAAACGCACCAAGTCGTCGAATAACTGTTTCTGGCGCTCCATCAGCTTTCCGTTTTGGACGGCGACTGCAGCTCCCGAGCTCAGCGCCTCGACAAATCCACGAAACTCCTCGCGAAACGGGACGATCTCTCCGCTTTCCGGATCGACGGCGTTGATCAGCTGCAGCGCGCCCAAAACGTCACCGCCCCCGCGTGGTTTTAGCGGAACCGTAAGAAACGACACCGAGCGATAGTTGTTCCCCACGTCGAACTCGCGCGTCCCGGAAAAATCGTACTCGCCGACTTCGTAGGCGTCGCGGATGTTCTCCGTCTGCTCGGTATGAAAAGTATGGGTGACGACGTTGCGATGGTTTTCATTCCCGTCGACGTCGTAGAGCGGCACGGGCTTCATGCTCACCGGGATCCCGCTGGTCCCGCCCTGTTCGAACCCGAGCGTCTCGTTCAAAACGATTTTGAACTCCAGCTTCTCGCGCGCTTCGTCGACCAAATAGAGACTTCCACCGTCGGCGTTCGTCAGTTTCTTGGCGTTTGCGAGTATCATCTCGGACAACCGATCGAGATCGAACTCCGCCGACATGGCGATTCCCATATCCACGAGCATCTCCAGCTTGGCGAGCGTTTCGTTAAGCGCCTTGGTTCGTTCCGCTATCGTCGATTTCATCACCTCGAATCCCCGCGCGAGCTGATGGAACTCGTAAACCGGAGTCCGTACGGTAAGCTCGCCGTCGAAAACCATCCGCCCCACGCGTTCCGCGTCCGTCGCCAATTCCTTCAACGCCGCCGCCAAACGGTGCGCCCAGAATACGACGAACGGAACGGTGACCATGAGGATCACCGAAGCGATAACAAGTATGCGTCGTCGCATTTCCACGGCGTTCGCCATGAAATCGGGAAGAGGCGCGGCGGTCACGATCGCGAGTTTGCGGTTGACCGCCGCGCTCCAGACCTCGGTACGGATCAGCAGATCGCCCGCCACGACCGTACCGGGTTCCAAGAGCAGCTTCGTCTTCTCCACACCGGATTCATAGGCGGTTGTGAAAATCGAATCGATTTTCGGGGACTCGGCGATCACGTCGAGCTCGTCCGTCAAGACCGCGATGCCGCCGTTGGGAGAAATCTCCTGTCTCGAAACAAAGGCGGTGAGCCGCGAGATCGTGAGATCGACGCCGACCACGCCCGATCCTCCGGCGATGGCGTGAGACGCGGTAATACCCGGTTGTTTGAGCGAATTGAACACGTACGGCTTCGATAGCACCGCGCCCGAATACTCGGAGGCGGCAACGTACCAGGGTCGCATCCGCGGATCGTAGCTTACCTCCGCGTAGCGGCGGCCGGCGATAGGCGAACCCGCCGCGTCCAGAAACACCCAGGTCTGTACTCTGTTTTCCCCTTGCCCGGTAACGGTCCTGAGAATGATATCGGTGGCGGCCGGCGCCTCGTGAGCGGCAACAATGAGAGTGTTTTCGGAAGCATTGATCACCTGAAAAAAAGTCCCGTCGCTGCGACCGACATACAGCGAATAGAGTGTCGGCTGGTTTCGAAGAATCTGGGTGAACAGCAGCCGCGCGGGGTGATTCATACCTCCGTCGGGGATCGGAGCATCGACTCCCGGAACGAACGCGGCAACCATGGAAAACGACATAGCGGGCTGCAGAAACGAGATCGTCCGTTCGCGCGCGGTGGTGCTGATGATCTCGAACTGTCGTTCCGCCGATTCGACCGCCGAACGGCGGGCCACCGACAGGATCATACTCACCGTCGAAAACGCCATCGCCCCGACGATGATCAATACGCCCGCGACGACCGTAAGATTGAATCGCATTTTTCTGCGGAACAGCGAACGAGTTTTCATATCATGCAGTGTATTGCTTCGGCGAGGAGCGGACAACTGAAGAAGAAAGGACGTTCTCCACCAGGGGTCGAGCTCCTTGCTCCCACTGCTAATCTTCTTCTTGCTCCGCATTTCCAAAATGTGAGCTGTCTCACGACTTTGGAGATGCATTATCCGACGACGCCACACCTACCCTCACTCATCGGTTGCACCGGCCTCCGGTCATGGGAAGGTAATGAGATCGGCGGCTACGATGT
>JAJRYZ010000045.1 GCA_024275515.1 Spirochaetota bacterium | reverse complement strand
GTCATGTGGGAGCGTCGCCGGCATCGGACAGGCGCGGGCGGACGAAAACGCAGAAGTAAACGAGACTCGCCGCGACAAGCCCCGCGGCAACCGCCATCAACGCGCGTGAGGAAAAGGCTCTGTCGATCAGCGACGCGCCGAGATTGCCGACCGCCCCGCCGAGCGCGAACACGATGTGATAGAGACTCTGATACGTCGCCCGCAGATTTTCATGCGCCCTTCGGTCCATGAAATCGACGAACCCGGCGAACTGAAGCGAGTACCCGGCGCCCTGGAGCAGCATGACGAGCACGAAAAGTGCCGGCGCGCGGGCGCCGGCGATGAGAAAAAGCAACAGGAACTTGACCGCCTGGAAGAATCCGCCCCCGACGATCATTCCGCGCGACCCGAGCCGTGCGAGTATCGCGCGACCGCCGAAAAGTACCGGAATTTCGGGCAGCGCCGCGACGGCGTAGGAGAGACCGATGGCCACGATCGAAAGGCCGAGATCGGCCATATAGACTCCCGTGTAGACGTATCCACCGGTTATTCCCACCGACAGAATGAAGATGAAAACGAGAAACCGCTGATACGCGCGGTCGCTCCTCAGGTGTTTCCACGGGACGACGACGGAGCGAATCTCGGAGCGAAACCCCGTTCGGCCGAGAAGCGCGAGAGTCACGAAACCCGAGGCGTACAATAGAAGCATTACCGACATCGTTCCGGAAAAGGTGATCACGAATCCCGTAATGGACGCGGTGATTACCCATCCGATCGAACCGAAAACACGAATCTCGCCGTATCTCTCCACGCCGCCGTTCCCGGCGCGCAGTCCGATGAGCGTCTCGGTGTCGATAAGCGGAATAATAGGGCGCACGAATAACCCGTTGACCGTCGCGCCGACCAGAAGAACCACGAAACGAGTCGCGAAATCCGAGTCGGCCATAAAAGGCGAACCGGGCAGATAGATGGTCATCGCACCAACGGCTACCATCAGCGAGAGCGAGGTGATGAGCCGGTTGCGTATGCGGAACCGGTCCGCGAGGTAGCCCGCGACGAGAGGCGAGAGGATTCCCACGAGCATCGACACCGAAAGCACGACGCCGACGGCGATGTAGCCGGTTCCATCCGCCGCGTCGACGAGCACATGATAATAGTAAAGCCCGAAGAAGGGGATTGTCGTCCCGTAGGCGGCGAAAAAGACGAATTGAAGCGCGCGAGCTCGCCGTGCCTGCATCGGAGCATACTATTCGATCGACCCGCACGACCGCAACTCCGTCGGGCGCGTAGTCGTCGGCCGACCACGCCGCCGCCCGGTTGCCGGCGCTCCATTCGGCGCGATATCTTTCGTCGCGGGGCGAAACCGCGGGACGCAACACTACGCCGTTCTCCGTGCGGGGAAGCGAGCGGGAGGTCGCGCGTAATGCCGGGCGCCGTCGAGTATCGACCCGATCCTTTCGAGATACTTGCCGCCGGCGCCGCCGGCGCGCCGGTGTTCCGGCACGGTACCGACTCCCGCGAGCTCGGCAACGGCGCCCGTACCGGGAAGCGACGCAACCGAGATCGCGCGACCGTCCAGACGCGCAACAGCGCGCCGCACGCGTCCCGGTGCCGCCTCGCGTCGCGGCGCCTCCGCGCGGGAGGCAATGGAGGAATCTAGACCGGAAGTTGCGGAATGACCGACGGCGTCGACCGCTTCGATCACTCGTCGCGCAGCCACGGGAACGTGTAGGTCGGCGTCTGCGAGAATCTGGTAAGGGTAAGCTCTATCACCGCGCCGGCGCCGGGGCCGAGATCGACGTCGAAAAAAGAGCGACCGACGGTGTGTTTTTCCCCGGACCCTCTCTCGGCGATCGATTCGATTCGATGCTCGCCGAACGTTCCGCCCTGCACCGTCACGACGCGCCGCTCGGTGAGGCAAGTGTTGTAGAGCTCGATCGTCACGGAGGAGTCGTCGCCGGGACGCGCCAGCGCGGCGACCCCGTCGGGGAGTCCCGGGCGGGCGGCGATCGGATCAAAATACCGGACCGAGCCGTGAAGCAGCCCGCCGTGATAAATCGCGGCGGGACTCCCGAGAGAAAGCTGAACGAGACCTTCGGGAACCACGGGGTTCAGATCCTGCCAATGGTGAACGTCCCATTTCTCGACGTCCCGATCGTCGTTTTCGATCATGTCGAGCCTGCGATGCATGAGACGAATCGTCTCCTCGATCGCCTGCCGCGGAAACTCTTCGTTTTCGCCGGTTATATAGCCGAACCACTTCTCGGGCCAGAAGTGACCCGATTTACCGAAGGTCGACGGTTCGGCGTACCACGCCGAACGTACGCCTTCGGGAAACCGTTCGTGCACCGCGGCGAGATCCTCCTCGGAGCGGGTGAGAAAATAGAGATGAATCGGATGGCGCGAGAGTGGAGCCCGATAATCGAACCATCCCGCATCGCCGTGGCGGAACGGTACGGTAATGCTCCCGTCGGACTCCGTGCGTCTGAGCGACCAGAGCATCTCCGACTGACTTCGGTGCAGATCGAGCCACGACGGGTCGCCGGTCAACAGAAGGGCGTTCGATCCGGCGATGAGCGTCGACTCGAGAATGATCTGCGCTCCGTGCGGCCAGCGCCACCCGTAGTATCCTCCCCACCATTTGCCTTCCATCAACTCGCCGATCTTCCCGCTCGGGCCGATATTGTCGGGACATATCCCGCCGTTCTTCTTCGTCCGTTCGGACCACGCATCGAGATAGTCGAGCACCCACCGCCGGTATTTCTCTTCTCCGGTGTAGAGAAAGGCGCTGGTCATCAAGCTCGTGGCGTTGAGATTGAGAGGAACGTCGCCGGGAACCATTCGGCGGTTCATCCTGTCGAGGACCTCGGAGAAAACCTCGTCGTCGTTCCAATCGACCTTATCCATCGGATTCGATCGATCGAATCCGGGAACGTCCTCGTACGGCGAGAGGTAGTCGGCGAGTATCCAACGGTGAGTCTGCCAATCTTCACCGCTCATCGTCGACCGCGGACCCCGACTGCCGTTGATCGGCGAACGGATCATCCGCCGCTCGGCGTCCCAGTTGGGCGCCTGCCGATCGTCGCCGTTGTACAGCGCCGCGAATCGGACGGCGCGCGCGCGATCTATCGGGTGACCCGGATCGGCAAGGCCGAGGTAGTAGAGGTAGGTCGAGCTTTCCCCGTGGTGCATCCAGTCGTAGTACGCGTCGAACTCGCGGTAGACCTGGCCGTAGGCGGTAAACTGCGAGGTGACCGCGTTCCACTGACGACGGGCCAGGCGATGGACCTCTTCGGAGCCCCCGAGGAGGTAGAAGAGCGGAAATGTCATGAAGCTCTCGTAGCCGTCGTCCGACCCGTCCATTCCCGGCCACCGGTCACGCCAGATAAGCGTACCGTCGCTTCGGGTATACCGTTCGACGAACCGCGGAGCGAGGCGATTCATTTCTTCGATGATGAAACGTTCGCCGAACGTCCACGCGGGCGGAACCGTCCGGCGTCCTACCGCAAGATCGATCCGTTTGCTCTTCATAATCCTTCTCCTTGAGTTGCGCGCCGCTCACGTCTGTCTGAGCTCGCACACTTCACCGTCGGGGCCGTAGAAATAGAGTACCCAGACTCCCGGTCGATACTCCACCGGTTCGCCGAGAAACCGCACTCCGTTTGTTCGAAGATACTCCGCATCGGCCGGAACGTCGGTAGAGGCGAAGGCGACGTGGATGAATCCTCTGTCCGCCTGAGTCCGATCATCGGGGATCGGGCGCCCCGCCGGTTCGGAATACTCGAAAAGCTCGAGCATGAGCGAGGAGGATGCAAGATGGGCTATTCGCGCGGCCGCGCCGGGGTGGCCGATGATACGTCCCAATCCCATCTCCGGGGTCGAGTCGATCGTCCGAAGATGCTTCATTCCGAGCACTTCGCAGTAGAACTCGACCGACCGATCGAGGTTCGAGACGCTGAGGGCGGCGTGTTCCATTCCCGTGATCATGGAGGCAAGCATACCGTATCGAAGAATCTCATGGTAGAATGTTCGCGATGCATAGAGTAGAGGAATCACGGCTGCGAAGGTTCGTCGTCGAGGTGCTTGCGAAGAAAGATGTCCCACGGGGCGATGCGGAGATCGTGGCGGACGTGCTCACCACCGCCAATCTTTGCGGCATCGACTCGCACGGGATTGTGAGACTTTCGCACTACGTAAGGCGGCTGGATAACGGGACTCTCAATCCGCGGCCCCGCATCCACTTTCGACAAGCGTCGCCTTCCACCGGCGTCGTCGACGGCGACGACGGTCTCGGTCACCTCGTCACCTTTCGGGCGTACGAGCGGTTGGTCGAGCTGACGAGTTCCTCGGGAACGGGGGCCATAGTCGTTCGAAACTCGAGCCACTTCGGAATCGCCGGCTACTACGTGCGCCGTCTCGTCGAACACGGCTTCGCCGGCATGGCGATGACTCCTTCGGACGCCTTTTTGATACCGTTCGGCGGAACGAAGCCGTTCTTCGGCACCAACCCGCTCGCGATCGGATTCCCGTGCCCGGTCGTCGACGGCGAAAAACTCGCACCTGTCGTACTCGATATGGCTACTACCGAAATACCTTTCGGCAAAATCGTTCTCGCACAGAAGGAGGGGAAGCCGATTCCACGGGAATGGGGCTTCGATTCCGACGGCAAACCGACAACCGAACCCGATCGCATCGTCGGGCTGCATCCCATCGCCGGCCCGAAAGGCAGCGGGCTCGCGATGATCATCGACCTTTTTTGCAGCGTTCTCGCGGGGACCGCGTGGGGGCCGCACATCAACAAAATGTATCGCGAGATCGACGCCAAGCGAAAACTCGGACACTTTCTCTGCGCCTGGGACTTGTCGCGGTTTCGACCGCTCGACGCGTTCGCCGCGGATCTCGGCGCGATGGTGCAGGAGATGCACGCCGTTCCGCCGGCCGACGGGTTCGACCGCGTCTACTACCCGGGAGAGATCGAGGCGGAGCGGATGGCCGACCGCTCCGTCCGCGGGATACCGATCGACGACGGTGTTCTCGACGATCTGGACGATCTTGCCGCGAAGCTTGGTGTCGAGCCGCCGACCGAGAGATGACTCTTTCCGCGGCGCGGCGGCCGGTATACCGACATGAACGAGTCGAATTAACCGACGGAGATGACACGATAGAGGAGGTGTGATAGTGTTTGTTTCAGAACTGACCAGTCAGTTCTGAAATCGCGCGAAGGCGGGTCTTGCGTGTTTGTATTCGGGCTTGCGATATCGTTTCTCTATCTTTTCGCTGCGGTATTTTCCGGAATCGCTTTTCTCAACGGCCGTGAGTCGATGTTCCGGATCGGTGGGGCGTTTGCTTACCTCGCCATCCCGCTGCACCTCGTTTACCTGATCGTCGTCGGCGTTCGGGGACGGTCGATTCCTCCGGCGTCGTTCTACCAGGCGATGTCGGTGATTTCGTTTTTCGTGGCGCTGATCTATGTCATTCTGCGAGTATCGATTCGGGCCAAGTCGCTCGGTTTTTTCGTGTTCCCATTCATCTTCGCCTTTCACGTCATCGCGACCTTCGGGCCGCGCGTCATATACCTGGGAGAGAATCTCATGCGGTCGCCTCTCTTCTGGTTTCATGCGTTTTCCACGCTTCTCGGCTACGCGGCCTTCGGCTATTCGATGATCCTTGGTCTGATGTACCTGCACCTGTTTCGGGAGATCAAACACAACAGGCCGAGTCGCATGTATGACAGGCTCCCGCCGCTGGAGCTGCTCGACCGTCTCAACACGACCGCGCTCGTCGGCGGGTTCATGTTTCTTAGC
Source organism: Spirochaetota bacterium (assembly GCA_024275515.1). Lineage (GTDB taxonomy): Bacteria > Spirochaetota > Spirochaetia > ARS1246 > ARS1246 > JAJRYZ01. Next base: position 11,933 of record JAJRYZ010000045.1, on the reverse strand, counting down.
GTGGGGATGATCCTCGGCGGAGCGCTCACGGTCACCGTCTGGAATCGGGTGCCGATTCTTGATCCGAAGATCCTCGCCTCTCTCGTGTTGTGGGCGGTGTACGTATTCGGTCTGCTCATGCTTGCGACGAGGAAATGGAGCGGCCGAAGAATGAGCCTGGTCAGCATCGTCGGTTTCCTCGTCGTCATCACCGGCGCCGTCGTCGCCCGGTTGTTCGAGTCTTCGTTTCACAGGTTTTAGCGCGAGCACGGAAGGAATGTGAGATGTATCTGTTGACGGCGGAATTGGAAGGTCGACCCGTGCTGGTCGTGGGCGGAGGGCGGATAGCTTTGCGAAAGATCCGGGGACTTCTTGACGCCCGGGCGCGAGTCACCGTTGTCGCGCCCCACGTCGCGGAGGAAATCGCGGCGCTTGCGCGCGACGGCAGATTGGTCTGGAAGCGGCGGAAGTTCCGGGACCGGGATTTCCGGAAGGTCTATCTCGCGGTAACCGCGACCGACTCGGCGGAGGTAAACGCTCGGGTGTCTCGGCTCGGTGAACGCCTGCGTCGTTTCGTCAACTCCGTCGACGACCCCGACAACTGCACCTTTTTCGTTCCGGCGCGCGTGAGACGGGGTCCGTTGGAGTTGGCCATCTCCACCTCGGGCGTCGCTCCCTATTTCGCCGGACGACTGAAGACTTTTTTCGAAAACCTGCTGCCGGAAGATCTCGGCTCGCGGGTCGACCGGATGGGCCGGCTTAGGCGTTCGGTGCTCGAGGACGCTCCCGCCGACGCGACTGAGCGCGGGAAATTGGTGGAGGATGCGCTGGAGGCCGAGGTGGCGCGGATCATCGAGGAGATCGCGCGATGATCGGTCTCGTCGGGATCAACCACACCACCGCTCCGGTCGAAGTCAGGGAACGGCTGAGTTTCGATGAGGAGGAGATCTTTGCGTTGGCCGATACGGTGCGCGAACTTGGTCTCGGGGCCGAGCTTGTCGTGCTGTCGACCTGCAACCGGACCGAGGTCTATGTCGATCTTCGAACGCCGTGCGAGCGCGGCGGACTCGGCGCGGTGCGGCGGGCGTTGTGCGAGGAAAAGTCGTGCGATGCGGACTCGCTCTCCGATTTTTTCTACGAAGCCGTCGACCGGGAGGCGGTAGAGCATTTGCTTCGCGTTGCCGCGGGACTCGACTCGATGGTTCTGGGCGAAAACCAGATACTCGGCCAGGTCAAGGAGGCCTACCGCATTTCGGCGTCGCAGAGCCTCACCTCGACGGTGCTCAACAGACTTTTTCATCTCGCTTTCTCCGTCGGCAAACGCGTGCGGAGCGAGACCGGAATAAACGAAGGAGCCTCGTCCGCGAGCTACGCCGCCGTGGAACTCGCGGCAAAGATCTTCGATAGACTCTCCGATCATCCGGTCACGTTGATAGGGACGGGCGAAACCGGGGAACTTGTGCTTGAGAGCCTGGTGCGACGGGGATGCACGCATATTCACGTGGCCAATCGGACCGTAGAACGAGCACGGTCGATCGCGCAGAAATACCGGGCCGAAGTAATCGCGTTGTCGGATCTTGAAGAGCTGATACTGCATTCGGACATCGTCGTCACCTCGACCGCAGCCACCGAACCGATTCTTAACCTGGCGGCGCTTGCGCCGATGATGCGCAGACGCGGGCATCGACCTCTTTTCCTTATCGACCTCGCCGTCCCCCGCAACATCGACGACGACGTCAAGCGGCTCGACGAGGTTTTTCTTTACGACATCGACGATCTCGAGCAGGTTGTCGCGCACAACAGATCGCTCCGGGCTTCCGAAATCGCTCAAGCGGAGGAGATCGTCAAAAGCGAGTCCGATCAGTTCTTCGAGTGGCTGAATACTCTCGCCCTTTCGCCGACGATTCAGGGGCTCAAATCGGTCATCGGGAAACTCGGCGCGGAGGAGTTGCGAAAGCTCTCGAACCGGTTGCCTCCGGAGGAGTATCGGCGCGTCGAGGAGTACGCGAAATACATCGAGGGAAAGTACCTCGGACTATTGGTTAGGCGATTGAAGGCGTTGTCGCAGAACGGCAGGCAGCTTGAATGCCTCGACATCGTGAATCGGTTATTCGACCTGCCGACGGAGGAAGAATCGTGAGACGCAACATTCGCGTGGGAACCCGCGGCAGTCTTCTGGCAACGCAACAGGCTCGGGTGACGATCGGACGACTCCTCTTGGGCGAGTGCGATTTCGATGTCTCACTCAAGGTGATATCGACCAAGGGCGACGTCCGGCAAGACCTGCCGCTTCATCGACTCGGCTCTACCGGGCTCTTCGTAAAGGAGATCGAACAGGCGCTCCTGAGCGGGGCGATCGATCTTGCGGTCCACAGTCTCAAGGACATGCCGGCCGCGCTTCCCGAGGGGCTCATCATCGCCGGAGTGCTCGAGCGGGCCGATCCGCGGGATGCTCTGGTTTCGCGGTACGGCAGTATCGCCGACCTTCCCGAAGGCGCGATCGTGGGGACGTCGAGCCTGCGACGCAAATCGCAGTTGCTCCGCGCGCGTCCCGGGACCGTTGTCCACGACATCCGCGGCAATATCGATACGAGGCTGGCGAAGCTCGAAGCCGGAGAGTATGACGCGGTGTTGCTCGCCGCGTGCGGGCTCGATCGTACCGGCCACGGGGAGCGGATAGCGGAGCGCATAGACCCGAGCGTCATCCTCCCGGCCGCTTGTCAGGGAATAATCGCGATCGAGACACGCGCAGACGACAAGGAGATGATCGCCTTGGTGCGGGGCATCGGAGACGAAGAGACTCTTCGCCGCGCGGAAACCGAGCGGGCGTTTCTCGCGTCGATAGAGGGCGGGTGCCGGGTGCCTGCCGGATGTTTGAGCGTCGTCGACGGAGATGCGGTGCGCATCGAAGGGATGATCGGAAGTCTCGACGGCGCGACCGTCATCCGCCGGAACGTAGCCGGAAGAATAGAGGCACGCTTCGCTCTCGCGCGAGAGCTTGCGTTACGACTTCTTGCCGACGGCGGAACGGCGATCATCGAGGACGGGCTCGATTGACCAGAACCGAATCGAAGCGACGCGACAAACTGGATCGGATACTCGCCACCGCCGGCGAGCTTTTCGCCTGCTCGGAGTTCCACCAGGTGTGCATGGAAGACATTGCTCAGAAAGCCGGCGTAGGAAAGGGAACGATTTACAATTTGTTCAAGTCGAAGGACGATCTGTACTTTTCGATTATCAGACACAGACTATCGGAGCTGATCGCGCTTCTCGAGCGCACCTACGACAGTCGCGACGAGCCGTTGAAGAATCTGCGCAGCCTCATAGTCCACCTGCACAAGTTCATGTCGAAACACCACTATTTCTACCTCATATGGAAACGAGAGGCGAACACGATCAACGGATCGGGAAAGCACGGGGAGCTTCGCGATCTGCAGGATCGGATCGACGGTCTGGTGCTCATGGTGCTGCGCAAAGGCGAGGCCCTCGGCGTCATTAGACCCGGGTTCGACCACCATCTTGTCACCCGTCTGTTTCTCGGCATGGTCGATGCGCTGCAAAAGGACCCCGAGCGCGTCTACGAAGTCGAGCCGGAGGTCGACTCGTTGCTTCACATTCTCATGCGTGGAATCGGCGTCGAGGGAGTCGATTCGCGGGTGGAATACGACGAGCTGCGACATCTGCGGGTCGCCGGTCGCCGCGGCAGGAACCGTGTCGATGAATAAAGGTGGAACCGTCTACCTCGTCGGCGCGGGACCCGGCGACCCGGGACTCTGTACGGTCCGCGGTCTTGAGCTGATACGGAAGGCGGACGTGATCGTATACGACTATCTTGTAGATGATCGACTCCTGTCGTACACGAGGTCCGACGTGGAACTCGTCTATGTCGGCAAGCAGGCCGGACGCCATACGATGCGCCAGGAAGAGATCAATCGGTTGCTCGTGGAGCTTGCCGCCGGAGGGCGGGAGGTTGTGCGACTTAAGGGCGGCGATCCTTTCGTTTTCGGCCGCGGAGGCGAAGAAGCTCTCAGCTTGAGCGATGCGGGGGTGTCTTTCGAAGTGGTTCCCGGCGTTACCTCCGGGATCGCCGCGCCGGCGTACGCCGGTATTCCCTTGACGCATAGGGGAATCTCCACATCGGGACTGCTCGTTACGGGACACGAGAGTCCGGAGGAAAAGCGCGAAGATCTCGACTGGATCGGTCTCGCGCCCACCGATTCGACCTTGGTTTTCTACATGGGCGTGCGGAACATCGATCGGATCGCCCGCCGGCTGATCGAGGCGGGTCGCGACCGCACGACGCCGGCGGCGCTCATTCGCTGGGGAACGACGCCGGCGCAGCGGACGCTGACCGCGCGACTCGATGAGATCGCCGATCGCGCCGCCTGCGAGCTGTTCGAGCCGCCCGCACTGCTGATTGTCGGGAAAGTCGTCGAGCTCCGAAAACGGCTGCGTTGGTTCGACAACAGGCCGCTCTTCGGGAAAAGGGTCGTCGTCACACGGAGCAGGTCGCAACGTTCCGAGCTTTCGGCTCTTCTCGCTTCGCGCGGCGCCGAGGTGATCGAGTTTCCTACCATTGAAATGCGGCCGCCGGACTCGTATGCGCGGCTGGACGAGGCGCTTCGAAGAGTCGGAGAATACGACTGGCTGCTTCTCACGTCGCAGAACACCGTCGCGGCGCTGTTCGACCGCCTCGACGCGCTCGGACTCGATGCGCGTTGCTTCACCGGTGTCCGTTTCGCCGTCGTGGGTTGCGCGACGGCTTCGGCGCTTCGCGAGCGTGGGATTCGCGCGGACCTCGAACCTCGGCGGCACACCGCCGAAGGGCTGCTCGAAACGTTCGACTCGCGCCGTATCCCGACGGCGGGCGCCCGTGTGCTCTTCCCGTGCTCGAGCTTGAGTGCGCCGATCCTGGCGGACGGGCTTGCCGAACGAGGCGCCGTGGTGGATCGGATCGTCGCCTACGTTACCGTGCCGCCTCATGCGTCACCGGAGGCGATCCTCTCGACTCTCGACTCGACGCCCGATCTTGTGACCTTCGCCAGCTCCTCGGCGGTAACGAACTTCGTTTCGTTGCTCACCCGCTGCGGAAAGGACGGAATGGGCGCCGGCCGTCGCGCCGCGTCGATCGGTCCGGTCACTACGCAAACGGCGCGCGCGTCGGGAATAGACGTGGTCGTTGAAGCCGCGGATGCGCGGATCCCGGCGTTGGTTGAATCCATAGAGGACTATTTCTCCAAACGGAGGTAAGATCATGATCGGCATATCGAAACTATACTGCGGCGCCGTCGAAGCGTCGGACCCGCTCAGATACGGGAGGAAGGCCGGGAGGCTTCCGTCTCATCTGCTCCAGTTTTCGATCGACAAGAAACCGGTTGTCGTCTGGAACGTCGGCCGCCGGTGCAATCTCAGGTGTATGCACTGCTATTCGCAATCGCGTAACGAGGAATACGCGGGGGAGTTGACCACCGAAGAAGGGAAGAACCTCATCGACGATTTGGCGGAGTTCGGATCTCCGGTGCTTCTCTTCTCCGGGGGAGAGCCGCTGATGCGTCCCGACATTTTTGAGCTTATCGGCCACGCGCGATCCAAACGAATACGGGCCGTGCTCTCGACCAACGGTACCCTCATTCGCGCGGACACTGCGGCGGAGTTGAAAAAGATGGACCTCTCCTACGTCGGTATCAGTCTCGACGGTCTGCGGGACACGCACGACAGATTTCGCGGCGTCGACGGCGCCTTCGACTTGGCGCTCGAAGGACTTCGCAACTGCAAAAAGGCGGGCATCAAAGTCGGTCTCAGATTCACGATCAGCCGCAGGAACGTGCACGATATCCGCGGGATCTTTCGGTTGATTCGCGATGAGGATATTCCGAGGGTCTGCTTCTATCACCTCGTCTACTCGGGTCGCGGCAGCCGGCTTGTCGCGGACGATCTCGACCATGCCGAAACACGCGCGGTCGTCGACCTGTTGATCGACGAGACGAAGGCGCTTTTTAGTGCGGGAATGCCCAAGGAGGTGTTGACCGTGGACAATCACGCCGACGGAGTCTATCTCTATCTACGGCTTCTCAAGGAAGACCCCAAGCGCGCCTCCCAGGTGCTCGACCTGCTCAAAATGAACGGCGGCAACAGCTCGGGGCACGGTATCGGCTGCGTGAGTTGGGACGGCGAGGTGTACGCCGATCAGTTCTGGCGACACTACAGTTTCGGCAACGTGCGAAAGCGCCGGTTTAGCGAAATATGGAGCGACACCTCTCACCCGGTCATGGCGCGGCTTAAAGAGAAAAAGCTCCACGTCACGGGGCGATGCGCCGGGTGCCGGTACCTCGATCTGTGCGGCGGGAACTTTCGCGTCCGCGCCGAGGCGCTCACCGGCGACTTGTGGGCGTCGGATCCTGCGTGTTATCTGACCGACGAAGAGATCGGGATCGCCGAGCCGGTGGAGACCGCGTGATGTTCCCGCGCGTGCGTATGCGACGGCTTCGATCCGGCGAAGCGCTTCGTGACCTGGTGGCCGAAACCGAGCTGCGTGTCGACGATTTCATCTACCCGCTTTTCGTTGGACACGGAAAAGGGGTGAAGACCGAGATTCCGTCGATGCCGGGCAACTACCGATTCTCCGTCGACACGGTGGTCGAGGAGTGTCGGGAGGTGTGGAATCTCGGAATACGCGGTGTGCTTCTCTTCGGGATACCGGCGCGGAAGGACGAGGTAGGCGCCGAGGCGCTTTCCGACGACGGGATCGTTCAGCGAACGATTCGGGCAATCAAGGACTCCGTTCCCGAGCTGCTCCTCATCGCCGACGTTTGCTTCTGCGAGTACACGAGCCACGGCCACTGCGGTGTGATCCGCGACGGAGCGGTGGACAACGACGCGACGCTTGCGTTGCTCGCGCGGCAGTCGGTCTCATTATCAAAAGCCGGTGTCGACGTTGTCGCGCCGTCGGACATGATGGACGGTCGGATCGCCGCCGTTCGCGCCGCTCTCGACGAGGCGGGGTTCGAGAATGTGGCGATTCTCTCCTACGCGGCCAAATACTGCTCCGCGTTCTACGGACCGTTTCGCGACGCGGTGGACTCCGCGCCTCAATTCGGCGACCGGAAATCGTATCAAATGGACTATCGCAACGCCCGCGAGGCGCTGCGCGAGGTGGCGCTCGATGTCGACGAAGGCGCCGACATCGTCATGGTGAAACCCGCGCTGTCGTATCTCGACGTCATCCGCCGGGTACGCGACACGGCGAACGTTCCGGTCGCCGCGTACAACGTTTCCGGCGAATACGCTTGTCTGCGCGCGGCGGCCGATCGCGGGTGGCTCGACGGCGAGAAGGCCATGATGGAGGTTCTCTACTCGATCAAACGCGCCGGAGCGGACATCATCATCACTTATCACGCGAAAGACGCGGCGAGGTTGTTGAAATGAACGAACGCGACGAGCCTTCCAAAAAGCCCGCCGGGCGCGCACATGTGCTCAGATTGCTCGCGTGGGAGGTGACCCGGAGCTGTCCGCTCAAATGCACCCACTGCCGGGCATCGGCCGAGGACCGGAGATACTCCGGCGAGCTCTCCACCGAGGAATGTCGGAAGGTTCTCGACGGCCTCGCCGCGATGGGGGAGCCGATCGTCATTCTCACCGGCGGAGAGCCGATGTCGCGGGACGACATATACGAAATCGCGCGTTACGGCGCCGACCGCGGTCTGCGGATGGTTATGGCGCCGTGCGGAATGCTCCTCGACGCGGAGGCCGCGGCGAAGATTACCGAGTCGGGGATTATGCGGATCAGCCTGAGCATCGACGGCGCGGACGCGGCGACGCATGACCGGTTTCGCGGGGTCGACGGTGCATTCGAATCGGTGCTCCTCGCGGCAAGAGTCGCACGGGAGGCCGGACTCGAGTTTCAGGTAAACACGACCGTGACCCGGCTCAACGTCGATCAACTCGACGCGATCCATGACCTTGCCGTAAAGATCGGGGCGGTCGGCTTTCATCCTTTTCTCCTCGTGCCCACCGGGAGGGGAAAGGCGCTCGCCAACCTCGAGATCGATCCGGGCGAGTATGAAAGAGTGCTCAACCGGCTCTACGAACGGAGCCTTACCTCTCCCATCCGGTTCAAGCCGACCTGCGCGCCCCACTACTACCGCGTATTGCGCGAACGCGAACACGCGGTCGGACGCACCGTCACGCCGACAACGCACGGCCTCGATGCGATGACGCGCGGCTGTCTCGGTGGCCAGGGATTCGCTTTTCTCTCTCATACCGGCACGGCGCAGATCTGCGGGTTTCTCGACGTTTCGGCGGGTGACATTCGCGCGGCCGACTACGAGTTTGCGCGGATCTGGCGTCACTCCTCGCTTTTCGAAGCGGTGCGCGACGCGAATCGATACCGGGGAAAGTGCGGCCCGTGTCGATATCATCGGGTTTGCGGCGGCTGTCGGGCGCGCGCGTTCGCCGAGACCGGCGACTATCTCGCCGAAGAGCCGTACTGCATTTACGAGCCGGCGGAGGCATGAGCGTGGGACGCAGGAGAAGGGACGGAGACGCGGGAGGACGGCGAGGCTCCGGGGTGAAGGCGCTGCTCGATGCGATCCAAGACGATTTGCCGCTCACCTCACGCCCCTTCGCCGTGCTGGGCGAGCGGTGCGCGATGAGCGAAGAAGCGGTAATCTCCGGACTGCTCGGCTACCGCGAGACCGGACTGTTGCGCGAGATTTCGGCAATACTCGACGGAAGGCGGCTCGGGTTTCGGTCGAGTCTGCTCGCGGTGCGAGTACCGGAAGAACGGATCGAGGTTGTCGCCGCGCGAGTGAGCGCACACCTCGGGGTAAGTCATAACTATCAGCGCGAACACGAGTATAACTTGTGGTTTACTCTTGCCGTCCCGGCGAGAGATGATTTCTTTGCGAGCGTGCAATCGCTCCTCGGACGCGGATTCGAGGCGGCCGACGTTATCGATCTTCCGGCGTTGAAAACCTACAAACTTCGAGTTCGGCTGTCCGTCGGTTCATCGCGCGGTGGACGCGCCGATTCCGCGGCGCGTCCGAGTGGAGTTCGCCCGGCGGTACTCTTCCGCGGTCGGCGGTCCGATTCGGCGCCGCACGCGGTGGAGCTTTCGGAGTCGGAGACGCGTCTGCTTTCGGTGCTCGAGCGACCGTTTCCGATCGTGGGCGAATTGTGGGAAGAGATCGCGCGTCGTTCGGGACTGGATGAGGCGACGGTGGTCGCTTCGATTACGCGCTGGAAGGAGCTCGGCGTCATTCGCAGGATCGCCGGCGTGCTGCGACACCGCCGTCTCGGCTATACGGCGAACGGGATGAGCTGCTATGCGGTGCCCGAAGGACGGATCGACGACGCCGGGAAACGCGCCGCGGAACATGAGTTCGTGTCGCACTGTTACCATCGAAACGGCGACGGGAAGTGGCCCTATCCTCTTTTCGCGATGATTCATGCTCGGGACCGTGACGAATGCCTGCGGCGCGCCGGCACGATTGCGGCCGAGGTCGGCGCCGACGCCCACGAGGTGCTGTTTTCCGTTCGAGAGTTTAAGAAAGAACGCGTACGATACTTCGCAGGAGTCAAGCAATGAGAGAATCCGAACCTAATGGCGAGAATCCTGTGGATTCGGGCATTAGCCCGTCACAGGAGCCCGTGCGGCGGGGAATAGACGCCGCAACGGATGTTGTCCACAGAATTCTCACCACTAAGAAATCCGAACGACTTTTCTCGCGCGCGGCGGCGACGATCCCCGGTGGCGTAAACAGCCCGGTTCGTGCCTTCGGCGCGGTCGGGGGGTGTCCGGTATACGTTGGTCGCGGAAAAGGGTCGAGGTTGTGGGATGTCGACGGGAACGAGTACCTTGACTTCGTCTGCTCGTGGGGACCTCTCATCCTCGGCCATGCCCGGGAGGAGGTCGTGGAGGCGGTTCGTCGGGCCGCCGAAAAGGGAACAAGTTTCGGGGCGAACACCGAGGTCGAGGTCGAATTCGCCGAGCTCATCGCCTCCATCGTTCCCTCGGTCGAGATGATACGCATGGTCAATTCGGGGACCGAGGCGACCATGAGCGCCGTTCGCCTGGCGCGGGGCGTCACCGGGCGTCCAAAGGTCGTCAAGTTCGACGGATGCTACCATGGACACGGCGACGGCTTTCTCATCAAAGCGGGCTCCGGAGTCCTCACTCTCGGTATTCCGGGCAGTCCCGGTATTACCGAGGGTGCCGCCGCCGACACGCTCGTCGCTTCGTTCAACGACATCGAGTCCGTTCGCCGGCTGCTCGACGCGCACGATCAGGAGATAGCGGCGATCATCGTCGAACCGGTCATGGGGAACGCAGGCGTGATACCACCTGAGCCCGGGTTTCTGCAGCAGCTACGAGACCTCGCCGACGACGGGAGGATGCTCTTGATATTCGATGAAGTCATTACCGGTTTCCGGGTGGCGCCCGGAGGAGCGCAGGAGCTCTACGGCGTTACTCCCGATCTGACCTGTTTGGGTAAGATAATCGGCGGCGGTCTTCCGGTCGGCGCCTTCGGAGGAAGGCGGGAGATCATGGAACATCTCGCGCCGATCGGCCCGGTCTACCAGGCGGGCACGTTGTCGGGGAATCCGCTTGCGATGAGCGCCGGACTTGAGACTGTTCGCATCCTGCAGCGCGACGATGTGTATACGAAACTCGAAGAGCTCGGCGCGAGGCTTGAAGCGGGGATGAACGAAAACATCAAACGGCTCGGGCTTCCCTACACGGTAAACCGGGTCGGCTCCATGTTGAGCCTCTTTTTCGTCGACGGCGCGGTTCGTCGGTTCTCCGACACCGCCGCCGCCGACACCTCCGCCTTCGCTCGATACTTTGCGGAAATGCTTTCACGGGGGATCTACTTCGCCCCTTCCGCCTTCGAGGCCGGTTTCGTATCGGCGGCGCATAGCGTTGAGGACATCGATCGCGCCGTCGAAGCGTGCTTCAAGAGCCTTCAAGCCGTCGGATAACACCGAACCTCGGCACAAGAGGTCCGCGGGTCGTTCCCGTCGACGTTGCGCGCGCATGAGGGAGGCGCTATATTGTGGCACATCATGGCGCATCCACCGCGCAGAGAAGCCGCGAAGATCACCAACCGGGGCGAGGAGTACCTCGAAACCATCCTTAACATGATCGTGGAGGGGAAAGACGTATTCGCGGCGAGGCTCGCCGAGAGGCTCGATGTCTCGGCGCCTACGGTGTCGGCGGCGCTGGGACGGCTTAGCAGGGACGGCCTCGTATCGATCGATCCTCAGCGTCGGGTTTCGCTGACCGAAGTGGGTCGGAAGGCGGCGATTACGATCGTCCGGCGGCACCGGCTCGTGGAACGGCTGCTGACCGACTACCTCGGTCTCGCATGGTCGGACTGTCACCAAGAGGCGTGTCTTCTCGAACACGCGATATCTCCACGGGTCGAGGAGAGACTCTACCAACGGCTCGGGCGTCCCGCTACTTGCCCTCACGGGAATCCTATTCCGGAAGGGATGCGGATCACAATGCCCGAGTGTCAGGAGCTGACCTCGATTCCCGAGGGAACGATCGTCAAAGTTGTCCGGATAACCGAAGAGGTTTCCGACGACCATACGATGATGGAGTTTCTCCAGAAGAACCGGTTGATGCCCGGAATGCGTTTTCTGGTCCAATCGATATCGCTTCCGGCGGACACGATGACGCTCCGACGGACCGACGACCGGGTTTCCAACGCCGGTTTCGACACCGAAGCCGCAGTCGAAGATGTGACGATATCTTTCGGCGTAGCCGGCGCACTTTTCGTCTCCCCGGTGTGATCGTTCTGCTAATGGCGAGAATCCTGTGGATTCCGCCGCTCGGAGGGTCGTCTTCTCGCAACAGCCCCTACCTGTAGCGGCGGAAACCGCAAATCCACAGAATTCTCGCCACTAAAGAGACGGACTACTATATAATTCGCCTGACCAATCCGAATCCT
>JAJRYZ010000044.1 GCA_024275515.1 Spirochaetota bacterium | reverse complement strand
GGTTCGAACACGCGCAGCGGTTGATGCCGGCGGTCGATCTGATCGTGACCTCCGCCGGCATCGCGATCGGAGACGTCGATCTCATCGTGTGCGCCCGAGGGCCCGGCTCCTTTACCGGGCTTCGCATCGGCATGTCGACCGCCAAGGGACTCGCGGCAGCCGTCGGCGCGCCTCTCGTTTCCGTTCCCACCCTCGATGCGCTGGCCTATCAGTTCCGCCGTTTTCCCGGGAGCGTCGCCGCCGTTCTCGACGCGCGAAAAGGACGCCTCTACTCGGCGCTTTATTCGGGCGGCGTGCGTCGCACCGACTACCTCGATGTCTCGTTGACCTCGCTTGTGTCGATCATGGGCTCCGAAACGCCGCTGCTCATCACGGGCGTCTCGGCAAACCTCATTCAACGCGTGCGCGACTCGATCCCCGGCGCCGTCGACGACCCGTGCGCCGTGCGCGGACACGGAATCGCGTATATCGAGCTCGGTCGCGCCGCCTTTGAAGCCGGCGCCGTCGACGCGAGCGACGCCGGTCCGCTCTACGTGCGAAAAAGCGACGCGGAGATCGTAGCGGGGCGTTCGCGATGAACCCGCCGCTCGAAGACGAGCCGATCGAACTCGAGCCGATCGAAGAGGATGAGACGGCGGCGATCTTCGCACCCGATAAATCAATACTCGAATGTCCCGGCGTCGTCATGGCCGTTCGTAATTACGCCGGCAGCTCTTACCCCTGCTGCGTCCTCGACCCCGCGCTTCAGATCGTCTGGAGCAACGCGGAGTTCCAGCGCGTGTTTCCGACCTCCGGGGCGGCACACATTATCGCGCTTTTCCCTCAGTCGTTCGACGATGAACGGCGGCGGGCGCTCTACTCCGAATTGCGCTCGAAGGCCACGGGTTATTCATGGCGCGGCGAGATCGAGCTGCAACAATCCGATCGGGCGAGATTGATCGCTCACCTGCTCGTCGGTCCGATTCGTCGGTCCGGCGCCGACGCCGCGCCCCAGGCCTACTTGGCAATAGTCGACGACATAACCGATCATCACCGGAATCTCATCCGAAACACATTTTCGAGTCTGCTGGAAGCGTCGCTGCTCAAAGACAACGACACCGGGCGCCACGTCTCACGGGTAAACGAATACAGTCGCCTGCTTTCGGAGCGCATCGCGGAGACCGGTCGGGCCGAAGAGATCGATTTCGAGTTTATCGATACGATCTCCTTCGTCGCGGCGATGCACGATGTGGGAAAGATCGGCACTCCCGACGATATTCTCAATAAGGACGGCCCGCTCGAGGAGTGGGAGTGGGACGTAATGAAAGAGCACACAATCAACGGCGCCTACATTCTCAACACGTATCCGGCGTTGATGGCGAAGCAAATCGCGCTGTTCCACCACGAAAGATGGGACGGCGGTGGGTATCCGTATCAAATGAGCGGCGAGATGATTCCCACAGCGGCGAGAATCGTAGCTCTTGCCGATGTTTACGACGCGCTTCGGATGAAGCGGTCGTACAAGCCGGCGTTCCCGCACGAGAAAGCGTGCGAAGAGATCGAAAACGGCCTGGGAAGCCATTTCGACCCGGACTTCGGCGGCGTTTTTCTCGCCGCCGAGGAGACTATGCGCGACGTCTACGAGCGTCTCGGCGATTAGCCGTCCCGCCGTCCGATCGGATCAGCCCGACGGCGGACTTTCGTCGTGTTGATCGTCACGCTCTTTGATCATTTTTTCGAGAGTAGGCAGTCGAATTCCCGTCTGAGCCGCCGCCCGGTTCTCTTCCTGTATCGCCTCGTACACTTCCCGGCGATATACCTTGACGTCTTTCGGCGCGTCGATGCCCACCTTGACCTGATCGCCCCGTATTTCCACGATAGACAGCTCAATGTCGTCGCCGATCATGATCCGCTCGTTGAGCTTGCGGGAGAGTATCAGCATGCCCGGCTTCGGACCGCCTCAAGCTCGTCGAGGATGTAGTGGCGCACGAGCCATTTCGCGTTGGTCGAAATCGATTGCCGTCCGAGTTTGGTCTTTTTGTTCACGACGATCGGCCCCTGAAGGTTCGCGGTCATCCGCGCCTGGTCTTCGGGTATCGTAACGATGGCGAAGACGAGCGCCGCCTCACTATCATCATCGTCGTTGAGTCCGATATCTTCGCGTTCGTGCTGCGGTATCTCCAACACATAGTCCGGTCGAAAAACCGACGGCTCGATGAGGACGAAGGCGACGCCGGGTTCCTCTATCGACTGCAGCCAATAGAACGGCGCCTGGTTCGAGTCGAGCAGAACAAAATCGCGAAGCGCCTCGAACCCGAAAAGCCCGTGCGGAAAGGTCAACCGCTGCCTCTCATCGACTTCAATCCGACCGAATGGTTTAGTGTCTACCTTCATTATCTACCTCAGAAAATCGAGAAGTGTTCGTTGAAGAATCCGACCCGCCGTCTGAAGCGCCGCCTGCTGCGAGTATTCGAGCATCTTCAGATCGAGAATCGCCTGCGAAAGGTCGAGGTCGACCTCTTCCGAGTCTCGTCGTTGGACTTCGGGAATCTCGTGGGAAAGTCTCGATCCGACGATGTCCAACCGCTCCGATTTGGCGCCCAGGTCCGCCAAAGCCCCGAGGAGAACCCTGTGGCCAAGGTCGATGCCTTTAAGACCCGCGCCTCCGACGTTAACGGTCTCTCCGTTGTACAACCGGTCGCGCACGTAAATGATCATATCGAATAACGATCCGCCCGAAACACGGGTCCCGGGCGCGTAGTTATACGGTGGCTCGCCGATGTCCGAAATGACGCCCAGGTCTTTCAGCACCGACGAGCCTTCGACGTCTTCGATGCGCAGCTGATGCGGATAGGTCGACCTGACCACGAGCGAATTGTTGACCGGATCGAGCGAAGCTTTTACCGCCGCATCGGAGTCGTTGATCGCGGCAATAATCGCGTAGATGTTGTCCCCGGCGCGCAGCTCGATCCGTGTCCCGTCGATCAAGATCGCCGAATCGCTCGTCACCACGTAGGAGACGGCGTTCGTGTCGGTCATGATTTCCTGCTGCTCGGCCCAAAAAACCTCTCCGCCGGAAAACGTCGTATTCAGGTAGGCGTTCTGGGAGATCTCGGTTATGTTCCTCGCGGGCCCGCCGACGTAGCGGACGGAGGTGATGACCTGACCGTCGGCGCCGGCGACGTTGCCCTTCATCGTCGTAAAGGGAACGTCGAGACCGGCATCTCCCGCAAAAAGCGTCGTCCCGTCGCCCGACCTGCCGTTGGCCACGTCCACGAGCTCGTTGAGCAACTCGTTCATCTCGACGGCCATCATTCGCTTCTGCTCGACGGTATAGGTACCGTTGGCGCCCTGAACCGCGAGTTCCCTCACGCGCTGAACGATCGCGTTGGCCGACTGCAGATACTGCTCGGCCACGCCAAGTCTCCCCTGCGCTTTTTCGTTATTGTCGAGGAAACGTTCCAATCTCGTGATTTGCGATCGGTATTTCGTCGAGCGCGCCGCCGCAAGCGCGTCGTCGCGCAGCTCTTTTATCCGAGTCTGCGCGGCCATCCGATTCTGCAGCTCGTTCATCCGCACTTGCCTCAACCGAAGGCTGTACTGCATATCGTCGTTCGGCATGTACGTGCTGATTCTCTGCATCTACTCTACGCCTCCCGCGCTACACTCCCATCCTGTTGATAATCGTATCGAGCATATCGTTGATCTCGCTAATAAACCGCGAAGCCGCGGTATATCCGTATTGGAACTTGATCATCTGAGTAAGCTCCTCGTCGATATTGACCCCGGAAATCGAGGACCTCATGTCCTGCAACTCCTTCATAATCAAATCTTCGGTTTCAAGCGCGCGCTGAGCGATTTCGCCGCGGAGGCCGATATCGGCAACCAGGTCGGAGAAGAACTCGTCGAATCCGGTCAGACGACCGATCATGACCGGCGCGTTTCGCAGATTCGCGATCGCCAGCGCGGCGCGCCCGTCACCCGCAAGCGCCGGACGACCGTTTTCTCCAAAGCCGGCGGCGATCGCCCCGGGGTCACGCTGCACGGCGGGGTTGATTCGGATCCACCCGGCCGGGTGTGATAACGGCGCCACCGCGTAATCGAGCTCTCCGCCGCGAAGCGAGAGCACCGCATCCGCCCGGTCCCAGCTGTAGGCGCCCTCGGGTCCCGATTCGATTAAGAGTCCCGCGTACCCGACGAGAAATTGCCCGGAGTCCTCGATACGGCGAATGACGAACTCGGGGTTGGCCGTCTGCTCGGCGGGCGTCCCTTTGAGCATCAATCGCCCCGACCGATCGAGCCGCGCCACCACCTCGGCCCCCGAATTGTTGATTCGCGACACGAGGTCGCCGACGGTGTCGGTGGGGAAATAGTCGATCGTCCGATCGCCCGTCGGGCCGGAGAGGGTCAGCGTCCCCGCAAGCCCGATCTGCTCCTCGGCGTCGAGCGGGTTCGCGCCGGTAATCCGAAAAAGATAGGTGGAATCGAACGCGCCGTCTCCGTCGCGGTCGTAGTTTCCGAGAACATTGTTGACAAAGGGGTATTCGGTAAAAAAATCCACTCCCGTGTCGCCGTTGGCTCCGTAGGCGCTTCGGTGGATCTCGTTGACAAGATCGATGAAGTTAATCGTCATCATGTCCAGATTCTGGATCTCTCCGCGCACGTCGACGTCGCGAAGCTCGACCAGCGCCGCGAGGCGCCCGCCCTCCAGTTGAACGGCCTCATCGCTCCCGGCCCAACGAACTTCCGCGTATCCGTCGTTGAGCGGGTCGGGATAGGCCGACAGCTCGTGCACGTTGCGCCCCTGGATCAACTGCCTCCCACCGGTATGTATCAGAAACTCGTCCGGGTCGCGGTTGTCGACGGTGATGTTGATCAAGCCCGACAGCTTTTTGACCAGCAAATCGCGTCGGTCGAGCAGATCGTTGGGCCCGTCGCCGCTCGCCTCTACCTTGACGATCTGTTCGTTCAGATCCGCTATGTCACCGAGCAATGAGTTGATTCTGCGGACCGTGCCGGAGACGTCCTGCTCGATCGTGTCGCGGATCTGCGACAGCGAACGGAACCGATCGCGGATTCCGTCGAGCAACGCCTCGCCGCGCTGAAGAACCGCCTTGCGGGCGGCGGATTCGTTCGGAAAAACCGACAGCTCCTGCCACGATTCCCAGAATCGGTCGAGTTGGGTTCGAACCGAGTATTCCGAAGGCTCGTTGTAAAGCTGCTCCACCATAAGGATGTACTTGTCTCTCGCACTCCAGTACCCCTGGTCGTTTGCCTTCGCGACGATTCGGCCGTCGAGAAGTACGTCCCGGATCCGCTCGATCCGTTCCGCCGACACGCCCTGTCCGATTTGTCCGGGAAGCTCGGCCCTGTTGAGCCCGGGATAGTAGATGGGATCGAACGGCGCCAGCGAGACCCGTTGCCGCGAGTATCCCTCGGTAGCGACGTTCGAGAGGTTGTGTCCGGTCGTGTACAGCGCCTGTGTATGGGCGACAAGGCTTCGTTTGCCCATTTCGATTCCGGAGAACGTCGATAACATAGGGCCTCCTATAGCTCTCTGTCTACGATCAGCGGGTTCGATCCGCTTTCGATTTTGCTTCCGTGGGCCGAGTAGAGGTTCCCTTTTCGGTGCGGGTAAAGCTCGCCGAGCACGTCATGCAGTGTCTCGTTTATCGTCCGGGCGTGTTGGTCGACGCGGCATCCGGTCGCCCGTACCCCCAGGACGCTCAGTTTCATCGTTCGATACAAACCGGCAAGCATCGCTCGGTCTTCGCTGGAGAGGTGCACGACGACCTGGTAGAAGCCGGCCGATCGGCTCTCTCCGACCGCCAGTCTCAGCCGCTCGAACGCCGCGTGCCTTAGGTTTTCGGTATCTACCAGATCGTCCGCGAGCCGCGTCATCTCCCCGATAATCGCCTCGAGGCCGTTCCAATCTTTTTCCCCGATTCGTTGTTTCATCGTAGTTTCGGCTTCGTGAAACTCGGAGAGAAGCGCACATTCGCGCTTCATGTGGGTCGCGAGTTGCTGAGCGACGGATTTCATACCGATACTTCTCCTTAGTATCTATCTTCGGCCGCTGAATGCGAGGATTGAGCCGGAAAACCTCAAAATCGCGCGCGTCGCCCGCGGAGGGGGAGTCGGCGTTCAGCCGCGAAGAGCCGACCGCCGCCGATCGAGAGCGTATGGATCGGTCTCTTCGATCGATCGGTGTGCCTCGACAAGAAGACGGTCGACGGTTCGCCGGTAACGCTCACGTTCGGTCGCCGGGACTCCGGAAAACGCAAGGGCGATCTGGACGAGCCGTTCGACCGGCAGAGGAGAAACAAGAGCACCGAATTCAGCGTACTCGGGAAGCGGATCGAGCCGCGGGGCATCCGCAACCGCCGCGGATACCGAAAGAATGAGAATGAAGATCGAAGCCGATCGCCTTGGCTGTTCCA
Source organism: Spirochaetota bacterium (assembly GCA_024275515.1). GTDB lineage: Bacteria > Spirochaetota > Spirochaetia > ARS1246 > ARS1246 > JAJRYZ01. The sequence continues at coordinate 23,114 of JAJRYZ010000044.1, read as the reverse complement.
CAACGGTAGTTTACTTGCTATGGTATCGCCGTAGCAAATTGAACGGACGAGAGTGGGGAGTGGTCCGGCTGATACTTGATTCGGCCGGGTCCGGCGCCCGGAATATGGCGATAGACGAGGCTCTTCTCGATTCGGCCGGCAGGAGCGGCGCGGATCCGGTGATCCGGCTGTACGCCTTCGAGCCGTGGACGCTTTCGGTGGGTCGTTTTCAGCGCACCGAAGGCGTCGTCGATCGCGCAGCGCTGGACGGAGACGGGATTGATCTGGTTCGTCGGCCTTCCGGCGGTCAGGCGGTGCTGCACGCGGATGAACTCACCTACTGCGTCGCAATCGGGCGCGATCGACTCGGCGACGTCGGAAAACGCGCGCTGTATCGGATGGTCGCGCCGCTTCTCATCCGGACGCTCGAACGGATCGGCGTCGAGCGCCCGAGGTCGGTCTCGACCGGCAGAGGCGGGCGAGAAGATCCGGACTGTTTCGCCTCCGTCGGCGAATACGAAATCGACACGCCCGACGGTCGCAAACTTGTCGGGAGCGCGCAGATGGTCTCGCGTACCGCCGTTCTTCAGCACGGGTCGATTCCGCTCGGGCCCGCGAATCGATCGATCCGCCGCTATCTGCTCGTTCGAAGCGCTGGAGAGTCGGCCGCGACGAACATCGAAGAGCAGGTCGGGAGGCGCATCGATTTCGAAACCGCCCGCAGCGCGTTCGTCGGCGCGATCGAATCGACGACCGTCGTCCGGAATGGAGAGCTCGATGCGTTCGAGGTCGCGCGGTACCGCGAGTTGCTGGAAAAGAAGTACGGACGGGAAGCATGGACCGCAAGAATGTAGCCGCGCTGGCCGCGGCGCTGTTGAGCGTTTCGGCGGCGTGGGGAAACAACGAGTTCTGGTCGCATTCGATCTCGCCGCGGACAATCGCTCAATCGATGTCCAACCAGGAGCTCGCGGGTCAGGTCCTCATGCTCGGATATGTCGGCGTATATCCGTCCGATGAGTTTCTCGCCTTCGCTCGGGAGAGCACGATCGGCGGCGTAAAGATATTCGGCCGGAACTCCGGCGATCTCGCGGAGCTTGCCGCCGGAATCGGCGCCATGCAGATCGACGCGATGGCCGGCAGACTCGGAGCTCCCCTCCTGGTCGCCACCGATCAGGAAGGCGGCTGGGTACGTCATGTGAAAGGCGCAACCTCGGAAACGCCCGGGAATCTGGCGATAGGAGCCTCGGGCCTTGCACTCGACGCCTACCAGAGCGGCCTCGTCATAGGCAAAGAGCTGAGCCTCCTCGGGATCAACATGAACTTCGCTCCGACGGTCGACGTCTATACCGATCCGCGAGCCGACGTGATCGGCCCGAGGGCCTTCTCGTCCGATCCCGTCGAAACCGCCTTCCTCGCGCTCGCCTTCTTTCGCGGGCTCGAGCGGGCGGGCGTTGCGGCCACCGCAAAGCATTTTCCCGGTCACGGCAACACCAGCCGCGACTCTCATGGAACTCTACCGGTAATCCCGGACTCCTACGAGACGATCTGGGATCGCGATCTCGTTCCGTACCGGATGTTGATTGCCGAGGGGCTGCCGGCGATCATGAGCGGACATTTGAGCTATCCGGCAATTACCGGTCGTTCGGTCGCGGCGACCTTGTCGCCCCATCTGCTTCGTTCGGTGCTTCGGAACGATCTCAAGTTCGAGGGAGTGATCATAACCGACGACATGAGAATGTACGGAGCGCTGCAGAACGGAGTCGAGGTACCCGAGGCATGCGAGCTCGCACTTCGCGCCGGAAACGATATGGTGCTCGTCTCTCAGGATATCGATCTCCAACGGGAGGTCTACGATCACCTGGTAGCGACGGCCGACGACGATCCGGCGTTCCGGCGGATTCTCGTGGAAGCGACGGTGAAGATTCTGACGCTCAAACAGCGCTATCTTGCCGGGAAGCCGCGAGAAGAGATCGTGCCGTCGCCTGAAGATGTCTATGCGAACCTTCCCTACCGAGAGGGTCGCGCCCCGCTGTTCGACCTCGCCTGCAGAAGCGTCACCGTCGTCCGTCCCGACGCCGTTCCCCTCCCCGCCGCTCCCGCGGAAACCGTGCTTCTTGTCGGTCAGTACGACGCGTTCTTCGAGGCGGGACGTGCGCGGTTGCCGGGGGCCGCCGTCTTTCGATTCTCGTTTTCCGGCGCCACGGAACGGCAGATCCTGGCTCTCCGTTCATTGGCGAGCGAATACGATCGCATCATTCTCTGTCTGGCCAACTACGAAAGCCTGGACGTGCTGAAACGGCTGGAGGACATGGCCGCGAAAATCACCGTGCTCTCCGTGCTTACACCCGTTTATCTGCGCGAAACTCCGTGGGTACGGTCGGCCGTCGCCACGTTCGCCAGAGGCGCCGATTCGTTTGAGGCCGGATTCTCGGTCCTTCTCGGGGACTACACGGCCGAGGGATCGATGCCGATTTTCTTCGAATTGCCGGAGCTCTGATGGCCTGGGAGCTTGCGCGTGGGACGGACCTGCCGGATTTGACCGGGTTCCTGCGTCGCGACGAGTGGGGGCACGTTGCCTTCAGCTCGCGCGTTCACCAACACGGAGCTCCTGTTCTTCCGAATCCGCACCGGGTGTCGGTCTACCTCAACCGCGCCGGCGTGGCCTCTGCGGAGGTGCGCGAAGCGCTTCTGGTATCACGGGACGGTCTTGTTCTTCCCGTGCTGTCCGGCTCCGCCTCCGACGTCGACCGTCGTGACGTCGCTTTCCTTCTCGGCAACGGAAGTCGAGTCGTTCATTCGATCATGGGCCTCAAGCGGGACGTGGAAACGGTCGAACGTTCGCTGCCGCGGAAGCCCGGACCGGTGATTGATTACCATCTGATGGTTCTCACGCGAGCCGGCCCGCCGGTCGGCGGCGACTCGGACGATGCGCCCGAGCGGCTTGATCTCACGATAAGGCGTGCGCGTCCGCGCGATTCACCGGCGCTTTTCCCGCTTCAGCGCGAGTATGAAAAGGAAGAGGTCCTGCTCGATCCGTCGAAGTTCAACTCGACCGCGGCCTATATCAACCTTCAGAATCACGTGAAGCGTGAGATCGTCTACTACGCCGTCTGGAGACGCCGAATCGTCGCCAAGGCGGGGACAAACGCGCGGGGAATTGAGTACGATCAGCTCGGCGGCGTGTACACGGTACCCTCGCTCCGCGGTCGCGGCGTCGCCTGCGCTCTTCTGCGGGCACTTCTTGAGGAATTGCGGAATCGCGGCCGCAACGTTTGCCTGTTCGTAAAGAGGGACAACCCGGCCGCCGTGCGGCTCTACGAAAAGCTCGGTTTCAACCGCCGTGACGATTTCCGCATCGCCTATTACCGGAGCTGAAAGGAGATGCGCATCGTCATGGTCGGCGCAGAGGCGGGGCGCCTCGCCAAAACCGGAGGACTCGCCGACGCGGTCTGGTCGCTCTCGCTCGCGCTTCGCGACTCGGGCGATTCGGTTCGAATAGTCCTACCCCGGTACGGATGGATCGACGTCGAAACGACGCTGCGGGAAACGGCGTCGATAGACGCTCTGGAAACGGTCGGGTATCGGCTTTTCGAGTCGAAGATCGACGGCGTCTCAATCGACTTGGTCGATTCGCCGCTTTTCTCCGAACGCCGCGGTCTCTACGGTCCCGATTCCGGATCCGAATACCCGGACAACGCGCTTCGTTTCGCGTTGCTGGGCCATGCCGCGCGCACCGTCGCGCGCAGATACGACCGCGAGCACACGATCATCCACGGGCACGACTGGCCTTCGGGCGTCGCGCTTGCTTTGAACGCCGACTCGCCTTCGTTCGCTTCGGTGCTCACCATCCACAACGGCGCCTACTTGGGGACGTTCGCCAAACACGACGCGCACTACACTCATGTTCCACCGGCCCGGTTCGAGCCGGACCGCGCGCGATTGCGTGATTCGCCGACGATCGGCTTCCTCCAGGCCGGGCTCCTCGCCGCCGACCGGGTGACGACCGTTTCCGCTCGCTATGCAGCAGAACTCCTCTCCGGCGGCGCCGCCGGCGATCCGCTGAGGTATCTCGAACGTTCGCGGCTCCGCGGCATCATCAACGGCGTCGACTATCGGGTCTGGGATCCGAATCGCGATCCGCTGATCCCCGCACGCTACGATCCGGCCGACATGTCGGGCAAACGCGTCTGCAAGGCCGAGCTTCAGCGACTCGCCCGGTTGCCCGTAGAATCCGCAATTCCCGTGGTCGGGATGATTGCTCGGCTGGTTGAGCAAAAAGGACTTGAAGAGCTCTGTTTTCCCGACGGCGGTGCGCTCGTCCGGATCTGCCGTCAAAACGTTCAGGTGGTCATTCTCGGCGAAGGATCGAAGCGATACGAAGCGGTTCTTGCACGGCTTGCCGCCGCTCACCGCAATCTATCGGTCTTCATCGATTTCGACGAACGACTCGCGCACCTGATCGAGGCGGGGAGTGATTTTTTTTTGATGCCGTCGCGGTTCGAGCCGTGCGGTCTCAACCAGCTATATTCGCTCCGTTACGGGACGACTCCCATCGTCCACGCCACCGGCGGGCTCGCCGACACGGTCGTCGATATTCGACAAGATTCGTCGCGCGGAACCGGCTGGACCTACCGCAAACAGACCGCACGAGCGATCGCTCGAACCGTCTCCGCCGCGATTCGTTGGGCGGCTCGTAACCCCCGTCGACATCACATGATGGTCCAGCGCGGTATGACGGTCGATTTTTCGTGGAAACGCGCCGCCGCCGAGTATCGTGAAGTCTATCGAGGCGCGCTCGGCGCCGCGCGTCGGAGGCGCTGAGTTCCCATCCGCCTGAGTATCCGCGCTCTCCTGTGATTGAGCGCCCGGAGATTCGTTTCGCGGCTCGGCAGGACCGAGTGAAGACGGGGATCAATCAGCACGCGCTCGACGATCTCGAGGGCGCGCTCGAAATCGCGCTCCCGATGCTCGTAGTATTTGGCGAGCTCGATCGCGGCGGTCGCGTTTCCCAGTGAATCCCACAGCTCATGCCACAGCACGATCGCCCGGTCGAACTCCGACCGGCGACGAAACTCCTTCGCCAAAGCAAGTCCCGCGTCCGCTTCGCCGTTCCGATACGAGGTTTCCAGAAGCTTCTCCCCTCTTCGATCGCCGACCGAGAGAAGCCACCGGCCTACGCGAAAACGGTCTATCGGGGAGTCGAAGGGTCGCTCAAGCACGCGCTCGCAATGCACGAACAGCTTCGCGAGCGTTAAGATGTCGAGTCGGTGATGTTCGAACACGGGCTCAAGCGCCGCGGAGTCGCCGGTATTGAGAAACTTGAAGTAGTGATCGGGGATCTCGATTCCGGGTATGTCGTCGGGCCGAGGTTCGCAAAGCACCTTCGCTTCGATGGATGAGAGCGTGCACGAATCGATCGTACGCCGCCAAAAGCGCCGCGCGACGTGAAGCAGATCGAGATGACGTCGGGTTTCGAACGATTGCGCGTTCATCGCGAACCGCGATCTCAAAACAGGAACGTCGAAAGACGACCCGTTGTAGCTGACGAGAATCGCCCCGAGCGGAATCGCTTCGGCGACGGCCTGGAGGTATTCCGCTTCGCCCGGATAGTCGGCGAGAAAGAACTGTCTGATCAGAAACCGACCGTCCCGATGGGCGCCGCACCCGAACAGAAACGCCGAAGTGCCGGCGCCGGAAGACAGCCCCGTCGTTTCGATATCGATAAAAAGGAGCCTCGACACGTCGAGCGCCTTCTCGGCAAGAAGCCGCGACTCGATGATCGGAGCGAGCGGCGTCCGCTCCTCGACCGTTCGGGCGAAGCAGAACTCGCCGATCCGTTCCCATCCGGGCAGGTCGAGTTTCCGCGGAGACCTATCGGGGGTCGCACGGGGGCGAAACGACGCATTGGAGCGAAGCGCCGCGCCGCTCGATTTCATCCGACCCAGCCGATCGGCGATTGCGCCTCCCATGCCCGGCTACGCCTTCAGAAACCCAAGGAGCGCACTCACGGTCGTTTTCACGTTGTCCGCGGTCGTCCCTCCGTCGCCCGGTCCGATGCACGACGGGCACCCGCTCTCGCACGGGCACGCATCGAGAAGATCGTAGGCGGCGCGCAGAATCTCAGCGGCGCGATCGAGAAACCCTTCGGAGAGTCCCGTCCCGCCGGGATACATATCGTAGATGTAGAGCGAGGCGACTCCGGTATGGGGGTCCTTGAGCCGCTCCGCGACGCCCAGATCGGAACGCTCGCACAACAGAAAGATCGGCGCGACGTTTTTGACCAAAGTGCCGATTCTCGCGATAGCTTCCTCGCGCAGATGAGCCGGAACGCGCGCGAAGCCGATCCCGGCGCCGGTCTCCTCGGAAAACAGCAATATGACGCTGCGGGTGTGCATCTCCTCTTCCGGAAGCGAAATCTCGCCGTAGCCGATATTCTCGTGAGTGTGGTAGCGGATCTTCTTGAACTTAGCGATCTCGCGGCGCACCAGAACATCGCCTATCAAAGCGCGGAATCCCGAAGTCGATCGCTCCTCGTCGACATGGAGCACCTTGATGTCGCTCTTAACGATCGAATCGGTGTAGTAATTCAGGTCGCTCTCCTGCACGAGACACTTGTGATTTTCGACGTCGAGCTTGGTCACGATATACTGCGCGCCGCGATGGATATAGACCGCGCCGTCGAAAATCAATTCCTTGGCGGATACGCGGTCCATCTCGCCGATCACCTCATTTTTTCCGGAGGTGGTGTTGATGATCACCACGTTCTCCGCCGTCGCGCTTCGCAGCGACACGCCTTCGGCAGGATACGATCGATCGGACCAATACCATCTCCCGCCCGAAAACCGCAGCACACCGCTCCCTTCGAGATGTTCGAGAAGCGTCGGGGTGTCCTCGCCGAACTCTTCACCCTCCTCGAACGGAAGCTCGAACGCCGAACATTTGAGATGATCGAGGAGGATGTAGAGATTGTTCGGATCGACCCATCCGGACTCCGGACTCGAGCCGAAAAAGTATTCCGGATGCGTCGCGAGGTATTGGTCCACGGGCGCCGCCGATGCGATGAGCAACGCAACCGATAAGTCGGTCGTCCGTCCCGACCGTCCCGCCTGCTGCCAAGAAGAGGCGATCGAACCGGGGAATCCGGCAAGAATGGCCGCGTCGAGTCCACCGATATCGATCCCGAGCTCGAGGGCGTTCGTCGAGACGACGCCGTGAACCGTCCCCTCCCGCAGCCCGCGCTCTATCGCCCGCCGCTCGGACGGTAGATACCCGCCCCGATAGGCTTCGACGCGAATGCGCCGGTTGTCGTTGTAGATATTAGCGAAAGTAGAGTTTATGTAGGAGGCAATAAGCTCGGTCCGTATCCTCGATCGCGCGAAGACTATCGTCTTTACGCCGGCGCCGAGAAAACGGGTCGCGAATCGCCGCGCCTCGTGAACGACGCCTCTCCGGATACCCTGCACCGCATCGACAAGCGGCGGATTGTAGAGGATAAAGTGTTTTTCGCCGGACGGCGCGCCGTTTTCGTCGAGCAGCGTGACCGATCGTTCGACGACTCGTTCGGTGAGCTCCTTCGGATTCCCGATGGTCGCCGAACAGCAGACGAACTGCGGATCGGCGCCGTAGAACCGCGCGATACGACGCAGCCGGCGAATGAGATTGGTCATGTGCGACCCGAAAACGCCCCGATAAGTATGGATCTCGTCGATGACGACGTACCGGAGGTTGCTTAAGAATTTGATCCACTTCGGGTGATTCGGAAGGATTCCCGTGTGCAGCATGTCGGGGTTGGTAATGATGATTCGTCCGGTGTCGCGTGCCGATACCCGAATCGAACGCGGCGTGTCCCCGTCGTAGGTGAAAATCTTAACCTTCAGCTTGCCGCCGAGAATGACCTCGTTGAGTTCCGCCTGTTGATCCTGAGAGAGCGCTTTTGTGGGAAAAAGGTAAAGAGCACGCGCTTCGGGATTCTCGAGCAGATGATGCATGATCGGAAGATTGTAGCAGAGCGTCTTGCCCGAGGCGGTCGGCGTTACGACAACCAGACTCTCGCCCCCGCGAACCGCGCGGTAGGACGCCGCCTGGTGCGAGTAGAGCCGTGCAATGCCTCGGCGCGACAACGTTTCCGATAGCTCGCGGGGAAGCTCCGAAGGAAACGGCTCGTAGCTTCCCTCCCGGGGCGGAATCCGCTTCCAGAACGCGATGGAATCGGCGATTTCCTTGTCGTTCGCCAGCTGGTCGAGTAAGTTTTTTAGTGCCGACATCGCGGAATTACACTATCATATTCGGAACTCAGGTGATAGAAACCGGCGAAACGGAGTCGCAGGTTGGAACACGTCATATCGATCATTCTCGGCGGCGGGAAAGGGACCCGTCTCTACCCGCTGACCAAGGAACGCGCCAAACCGGCGGTGCCGTTCGCCGGCAAATACCGACTTATCGACATCCCGATGTCGAACTGTATCAACTCGGGCTTCAACCAGATATACATTCTTACGCAGTTCAATTCGGCCTCGCTTCACAACCACCTCGCCAGCACCTACGTGTTCGATTCGTTCTCGCACGGATTCGTCGAGATTCTCGCGGCCGAGCAGACTTTCGAAAACACGAGTTGGTACGAAGGCACCGCCGACGCGGTGCGTAAGAACTTCCAGCATTTCCATCCGCACGAGCCGTCGCACTACATCGTACTCTCCGGCGATCAACTCTATCGAATGGATCTGCGACGGATGCTTGAACACCATGTTGCCTCGGGCGCCGATATCACGATCGCCGCCACGCCCGTCGACCGGGACAAGGCTTCCAATCTGGGTCTCGTCGCCGCCGACGTCGATCATCGGGTTCTCGGCTTTCGTGAAAAACCGGGGCCTGAGGTCGACATCGGCGAATGGAAGACCACCGCCGCGCTCGATGCGACGATACGTCTTTCCCGCGAACACCGGTCGAGTCATACCGCTCCCGCCGAGTATTTGGGATCGATGGGCATGTATATCTTCAAGGCCTCCGCTCTCAAACGGGCCCTCGACAGCGGCCACGCCGACTTCGGCGGCGAGATCATTCCGGAGTCGGTCGATTCGTTCGACGTGTCGGTCTACGTCTTTGAGGATTTCTGGATTGACATCGGAACGATTCGATCGTTCTACGACACTCACATCGACTTAGCGTCCGAGCACCCGTCGTTCAATTTCTACGACGAGCGTATGCCGATCTACACGCACAGGAAGCATCTCCCGGCGACCAAGATAACCAATTGCACGATTTACAATTCGCTCGTCGCGGAGGGAAGCGACATTCGCGGCGCCTCGGTCCTCAACTCGGTCATCGGCATCCGAACGCAAATCGAGCAAGGCACTTCGCTCGACGGCGTCGTCATCATGGGTGCGGATTTCTACGAGACGCCCGCGCAAACGCGCGACAATCGTCTCTCCGGCATCCCGGACATCGGCATCGGAGAGGATTCGACCATCCGGGGCGCGATTATCGATACCAACGCGAGAATCGGCAAGGGGTGCGAGATCGGCGTTTCTTCGGCGAAACCGAGCGACGGCGCCTACGACGGGTATCACGTGAGAGACGGAATCGTCGTCATTCCGAAAAACGCGGTCATCCCCGACGGTACGGTGATATAGACTTGCTTCGGACCGGCGATCGACGTCTACAGGAACAGCACGCCCGGTAACAGGAAGTGCACTACCCCGACCACCAGCGAACCGATCCCCAACAAGCTCTTGTTTTTGAGGACGATTCGCTCGACCGCGTTGAGCGCGGCGGTCTGAGCTTCCGAAGGTATCGTCGATTTTTCTTTGTATCGTTCGAACAAGAGCGCTATGCCAACGACCAGACCGGTCAGCGCCGGAATGAGGTCGCCGACTACCGGAACGTCGCCGCGCGTCGCACTCAGAAGCTTGAGAACCCCCACCACGAGCGAAACCACGCCGACGGTAACGCGGAGTCCGGGCTTCGACTCGAAAAACTCCTTGGCGCCTGAAATCCCCGAGAAGCGCTGATCCAGATATCCCGACGACAGCGCGAGCCCGCCGAGTATGTTTGCAGCGATGGAAAGAAAATAGAATTGGACCATATCACCCTCCCTGTTGGGCTCACATCACGCTATACCAAAGCGCGCGACCGGGTCAAGACGAACCAACGCTCGGGAGCAGCTCGGAATCTGGGTTGCCGGATTTCGAACTGCCGCCCAAAGTCACCGAGAGTACGCCATTTTCGTGGCGATTCGTCGGTTCCTCCGACTAAACGTCGGAAAATGTTGAATCGGCCGATGCACCAAGCGACCATATTTCGAATTTCTGAACGCTCGGCTCACGGCCCCGACCCCCGAACGTCGATCTCGGTAACAACGCGCCCTTCGCTCGTATCGAAGGTCGCGAAAAGACGCGGAGGTTCGGATGAGGAGATGTCGAGTACACCGCGGATCGTCCGCGACTCGCCTTCGGCCTGCGGCAGCACATCGGTCATATCGAGACGCTTGTCGTCGGGGAGCACTCGCAGCAGGATTCGAACGGTTCCCTCCGGCCCGCTCTCCCCGGTCCTTTCGACGGCTATCGTGACGTAGACCCGTCCGGCGGACAGATACGCGTCCGAGGTCACGGTCAAGCCTTCGATAAGTTCGGGGCCGGGCCGGCTGCGCAGGTAGACATTGATGATAATGAACAGAAGGAGCAAGACCAACAGATCGATGAGCGTGATGGCAAGCGATCTGTTTCTGCGAAAAAAACCACGCGTGTGGAGGTTCCGCTTTGCGTAATCCGATAGTCCCGCTTCCCTATCTTCTCTGCGGTAATGAAAGCGAGGCTCGCCGGGGTATCGTGTTTCTTCACGCACGCTGCGCCCCTTCGATGTCCGCGGCGGCGCGCGAGACGATCGGAAGCAGATCCTCGGCGAGGAACCACCCCCGTTCCGACGCGAGGCGTCCGGCGCGAGCGTGAACGAAAGCGCCGCAGACCGCCGCCGCCGCCGGTGCGGCGCCGCGCGCGAGAAATCCGGCGATGATTCCCGCCAGGACGTCCCCCGACCCGCCGGTTCCCAGGCGCGGGTTCATCCCGTCGACGACCGTCACCGCACCGTCGGGAGATATCACGAAGGTGACGTGCGATTTGAGCACGACGACGGCGTTGTACCGCGCCGCGACGCGGGCGCCCACTTCGTACGGGTCGTCGAGCACCGCGCCGATTTCGCCGGCGGCGAGCGCGGCGAGTTCTCCCGGATGCGGCGTGAGAATCCAACGACTTCCGAGGTCGCGAACCGGAAGTTGCGACAGGATTCTGATCCCGTCGGCGTCCAATACGCCGGGCGTGTCGGATTCGAGAAGCCGCTCGAGCAACCCCCGGCGTCCGTCGCACCCCCAGCCGGGGCCGACGAGAAGAGAGTCGAACCGGGAGACGTCGACCGGCTCGCCGGAGGGCAGCACTCTCGACATGACCGACACCAAGTGCGACGCGACAACGGGATAGACGGCCTCATCCACGTGAAGGTATACCAGACCGGCCCCCGACCTCGCCGCGGCGCCGGCGCAGAGAATCGCGGCACCGGTGGTCCCCGGCGCCCCCGCGAAGACCCCTACTCGTCCGCGGCTTCCCTTGTATCCTTCCGGTGGAACCTTAGGAAGGAGTCCTCGGACCGACTTTTCGTCGGCCAACTCGTCCCGCAGCTCGGCGCCGTCGGTCAACGCGGGAGGAAACCCGATCCGAACTATCTCGACGCGGCCGCACAACGGACGAGCGGCGGGAAGATAGAGCGAACGTTTCGGCAATCCGATCGTCAGAGTCAGATCGGCCCGAACGGCGGGATGCCCGGCGCGATATCCGTCGCCGACACCGCTCGGGACGTCGATCGCGACGACGTAGGCGTCCGACGCGTTGATCCGCTCGACAAGCGAAACGACCGAGCCCCGAAGCGGCGGACGAACTCCGGTGCCCGAAAGTCCGTCGAAAATCACATCCGCGCGGCCGATCATCGCCTCCGCCTCGGAGGAGCCCCACACCGAAACCGAAACGCCGAGCGCATCAAGCACGCGACGATGCACCTCGGCGAGCCGGCCGAACCCGGTGGTTGCCGACACCACCTCGACTCGACTCCCGTCGGAAAAAGCATGGCGAGCCATCGCAAGCGCGTCTCCGCCGTTGTTTCCCTTGCCGGCCACAAAGAGCAGCCGCGCATCGTCGTGCGGGGCGACGTGGCAAAAACGCTCATAGGCCTTGATCGCGGCGTCTTCCATCAGGACGATATCCGGAATACCGTATTCATTCTGCGACGCCGCGTCGACGGCGGCCATCTGCGATCCGTCAACCAGCTTCATCGCGCGCCTCCCCGACGACACGGTCGAATCGCCACACGAATACCTGCGCTTCCAGCGGCTCGACCACCAGTGCGGCAAGAATTCCCTGGTTCGTGACGTAGAAAGACTGGAGAAGCGCGTCTTCATCGTCCAGTTCGATCGTCCCGCGAAATACGGTGGTCCCCGAGGTCGTGACGATAAGCAGCTCGCGTCTGTTCGCCCCGACCGGCGCGAGGCAGAAGAGATAGCCGCCGGCCGCCGCACCGATATGCTGATAGGAGACAGGATCGCGCTCCCGACCGTCGGAACTTCCGGTGTCGGCATAGACCGGAGGAAGCTCGATAGAGGCGTCGACGGTAAGCGAACGTACGTTGAACATGAGGATCGCAGATTCGAGGAACTCGACGTCGTCGGCGTCTCCGCCGTAGTAATCGACCTTGACATAGAGGACCGGAAGAGCCGCGTCGGGGATGATGGTGTTGAGCGATAGGATGTCGGCCGACGCGGGCATCGGGAGCTCGTCAGGGTCGATTCGAAGTGTATACATAGGAGCTCCGGTCCGATCAAACCAGTAAACGTACCAATCGGTGATCGTCCTGGATACGACGACAAAGCCCTCGTTCCCGGTCACGAACAGACCCTGCACCAGAGGAAACGGCGACCCACCGGTTCCCTCCTGTCCGATTTCATCGATCAAATCGCCGTCGGGAGAAAAAATGAGGACGGTCGACAGGAGCCAGGCGTCTATCGATTCGTCGTACTCGCCGTCGGCCTCCTCGACGTGGTTCTCCACGTAGACGGTTCCGTCGCTCGAAACCGCGTATTTGCCGAAATACGCGAAAGGGTAGGAGACGGCCCATCGATTGACCGCGGTCTTCGAGTCGGGACGGTCGGCGAGCAGGACCGGTTTCGGGTTGACACGTTCGTCGTAGAGGAGCGAAAGAAGATCGCCGTACGAGTTGAACTGCATCAGCTTTTTGGCGCGTGTGTCGCTCACGTAGAAGATCCCGTCGCGCAGGACGATTCGGACGTCGTTGACGAACGGAACCGAAGCGTATTGAATCAGATCGATCTGATCCTCCATTCGCCCGATCCGAAGCGAAAACATATGTGTCCGCTCGATTTCCGCCTCCCGCCGGTCGCACGAAGCGAAGAGGAGCAGGAGCAAAAGCAGAAGCGGCGCGATTCCGATGCCCGGGTGTTTCACGCGGAGGACCCTCCCGCACTCACTCTACAGAGTGTGGTGCGACTCAGTCAATCTTGACGATATCCGCCCGACCGAGATACCCTTTCATCAGAGGCACAAGCTCCTATGACACAGAAGATTATGCAGCTTCTCTTCGGGTCTCCCCACGAGCGGAACATCAAAGAGATGCTGCCGATTCTCGCGCGCATCAACCGACTCGAACCGTGGGCGCGCCGCCTCACAGTTTCGGAGTTCCCCGAGCAGACCGCCCATTTGAAACGGCGACTCTCGTCGGGCGCTTCGCTCGACGATCTCCTTCCCGAGGCTTTCGCCCTCGTTCGCGAAGCGGCACGACGCACCCTCGGCGAGCGTCCCTTCGACGTACAGCTCCTCGGAGGGATCGTACTCCATCGAGGGAAAGTCATGGAGATGAAGACCGGTGAGGGCAAAACGCTTTCCTGCACAACCGCCGCCTATCTCAACGCACTACCTGAACGCGGCGTCCACATCGTCACGGTCAACGACTATCTCGCCGAACGGGACGCGGACTGGATGCGGCCGGTTTTTTCCTACCTCGGTTTGAGCGTCGGTTCGATCATTTCGCAGATGGACAACGAGCCCCGGCGGGCCGCTTACGCGAGAGATATCACCTACGGCACCAACAACGAGTTCGGCTTCGATTATCTGCGCGACAATATGCGCTGGACCACCGAATCGAAAGTCCAACGCGGGCACGCGTATTGCATCGTTGACGAGATCGACTCGATCCTTATCGACGAGGCGCGTACTCCGCTTATTATCTCGGGTCCCGCCGAAGACGACACGCAGAAGTTTTTCGAGGTCAACCGGCTCGCCGCGCAGCTTACCGAATGCGAAAAGGATCCGCAGACCGGTGAGTATCCCGAGGAACCGGTGGGAGACTACAAAATCGACGAGAAGAGCAAACGCGTTTCGTTCACCGACGAGGGTCTCAACACGATCGAGCGGCTGCTGCTCGCACGAAAGCTCATATCCGATTCGGTGTTTCTCGATGAAAACTTCGAATACATCCACTATTTTACTCAAGCTGTAAAAGCTCACAGGCTCTTCCATCGCGACGTCGATTACGTCGTTCAGGACGGGCAGGTACAGATCGTCGACGAGTTTACCGGGCGTATTCTGCACGGACGAAGGTACTCCGACGGACTCCACCAGGCGATCGAAGCAAAAGAAGGTATCAGAATCGCCAAGAGAAACAGGACTCTCGCGACGATAACGTTCCAGAACTACTTCCGGATGTACGACAAGATTTCGGGAATGACCGGCACCGCCGATACCGAAGCGCGTGAATTCGCAAAGATCTATAACCTCGATGTCGTGGTGATACCGACCAACCGTCCGCTGATAAGAGACGACGCCGACGACGTGATCTACCTCAACGAGCATGACAAGAACGAGGCGATTTGCAGCGAGATCGTCGCGGCGCACAAGCGGGGACAGCCGGTTCTCGTCGGAACCGTATCGATAGAGAAATCGGAACGGCTCGACGCCGAGCTCACGCGCCGCGGCGTGCGCCACGAGGTCCTCAACGCCAAAAACCATGCTCGCGAAGCGTTGATCATCTCCGAGGCGGGCGCAAAAGGCGCCGTTACCATCGCGACTAACATGGCCGGGCGGGGCACCGACATCAAGCTGGGGGGGAACCCTGAGTACCGCGCCAGACGTCGCGTCGGCACCGAGGCGACCGGCGAAGAGCTCGCCGCCGCGGTCGAGCAGGAGTTGGAGTCGTGGCGAACCGACTACGAAGAGGTGAAAAGCCTCGGTGGGCTCTACGTCATAGGGACCGAACGGCACGAGTCGCGGCGCATCGACAACCAGTTGCGCGGGCGGTCGGGAAGGCAGGGCGACCCCGGTAAATCGCGCTTTTTTCTCTCGCTCGACGACGACCTGATGAGGCTCTTCAGCGACAACTTAAAACCGCTTATGCAGCGTGTCGGGATGAAGGAAGGAGAGCCCATCTTCCATCCGTGGATCAACAAATCGATCGAGAGGGCGCAATCCAAGGTCGAGGAACGCAATTTCGAGATCCGCAAACACCTGCTCGAGTTCGACGACGTGCTCAACGAACAACGCGAGTTCATCTACAAGCAGCGCGACGAGATACTCGCCGACAAACGACTCGTCGATCGCGCTTTCGGAGCGGTGGCCGAGATGGTGACCGAGGATTTCGAGACGTACGGACGTTCGAGCGAGCTTAAATCCGCCGCACTCTCGTCGCTGCTCGATACGCTGCAGGAGCAGTTCTTCTACTCACCCGATGAGCCGCTCGAGGCGCTCGAGGCGATGTCGGCCGATGAACTGAAAGCGAGAGTGCTTGCGGATCTGAAGGCGAACCTTCTGGAAAAGGAATCGACGCTCGGCCCAGGGCAATTCGACGCGTTCATCCGATACGAGTATCTACGAAGCATCGACTCGAAATGGCAGGACCATCTGGAGAACCTCGAGGCGCTTCGGGAAGCGGTCTATCTCCGAACCTACAGCCAGAAGAATCCTCTTCTCGAGTACAAACTCGAGGGGTTTCAGATCTTTGACGAGCTTATCCACGACATTCGCACCGCGATCGCAAGCAAGATCGTAAAGGTGAAAATCCAGGAGAAGCAGCAACCGACCGCGCGCAAACCGCGAACTCTCGGCGAAGCGCTGCACCGACAGCTGGGACAGTTCGCCGCCGGGTCGCAAGTGCTCGCACCCTCGCCCCGGGCGGCGGCGCGCGTCCCCGCCGGCGCCGTCGCGACCGCGCCGGAGACGGGCAGACCGACGGGCGTCCAGGTCAAAAGGAGTTATCCGAAAGTCGGAAGAAACGATCCGTGTCCGTGCGGCAGCGGAAAGAAGTACAAATTCTGCCACGGCTCCTGATCTCGCGCCGCCTACGAATGCGTGCTGAACGCGGAGACGGGGTGCAGCGGACGCCGGTGCGTCGCGGAGGCATTGATCAATACGAAAAGCGCGAACAACATCGCGAGGATAATAACAAGTTTTCGCACTGCCGACGCTCCCTCGAATAGATCTAGTGTACGTAATCGAACGGATCCACCGGTTCGTAGTTCTTATAAATCGCGAAATGCAAGTGCGGCCCCGTGCTCTTGCCGGTGTTGCCGACCCGTCCGATCGTTGCGCCCTGCTCCACGCGGACGCCTTCACGCACCGACCAGGCGCTCAAATGGGCATACAACGTTTGATACTGATCGACGTGGTCGATGAGGATATATTTCCCGAGCGTTCTGCTCTCGCCGACCATCGAAACGACTCCGCCGTTGGAGGCACGCACGGGAGTACCCTCGACGTTCGCCCAATCAACACCGTAATGCATACGGTTCGTGTTTGTAAAGGGATCGATCCGCATGCCGAAAGTCGAGGTGAGCCTGCCGACAACCGGTTTGATGAACAGCGTGCCCAAAGCGCGACGAAGCGCGATCGTTTCCATTCGCGCGCCCGGAACGAACAGTACTTCTCCCGGTCGGATAATCTCGGAGGCGAGCTCGTTCGCGTCGAGAATAGGATTCAGCTCGACACCGAACCGCGCGGCGATCGCGCTGAGCGAATCGCCGCGACGAACGTTGTACAGCACGCCGTCGACCGGTTCGCCGGAATCGAAAGCCGGAACGAGCAGCGTCGCCCCTGCGCGCACGGCACGAACCTCTTCGATGCGGTTGTAGCTGATGAGCGTGTCGATCCGCAGGCCGAACGAGGCGGCGATTTCGGAGATGGTGTCGCCCTTCTTGACCGTGTAGTTGAACGGTTTAATACCGGCCGGAAGCGTCCCGGCGGGAGGACCGATACCGCCCCCTCTTTCGGGCATGCCGAGATCGCTTCGAACGAAAGCGGAAAGGAGCTGTTCCGCGGATTCGTCGCGCGGCAATCCGGCAAACGCGACGCGTGGAACCCGCCCGACGGAAACGGTGGCGCCGAGAAGAGCGAAAAGCAACGCGAAAGCGCCGAGGACGACGACCGTGTACGTGACGGCCGGATCGACCGCTCGAAGCCCGGAGAGCTTGATCGCGGGAAGATGAGGACGGGGAACGGCAAGACACACCACTGTTCTGCGACTGATTTTCTGGTTGGCGATCAAGCGGGTCATCGGCTCCTCTGGTTAGCAAAATGCCCTATAGTAACTATCGACTGATATGTGCGAGAACTTAGGCCGAATGCACGGTGGCACGGACGAACGGCCCAACCCCCTATTCCTCATCGCTCTTGCCGCCTTGTGTACTTTCGTCGTCGTTCGAACGATGTTCGACGTCCGTAGAATCGACGGCGACTCGATGGAGCCGACACTTCGACGGAATCAGACGATCATCGTCTGGAAACTCGCCTACGGACTCCGCGGAAGACTATTCGGCGACGGCTATCTTCTCGTGTGGAAAGAAGTGAAGCGAAACGATATAATCGTTTTTGAGCATCCGGTCACCGGCGAGGCGGTGGTAAAACGCTGCCTCGGCGTTGCAGGCGATTTGACGGCGCGCGACGAAAAGGGGTTTCGGCTTGTCGACGACGAGCCCGCTCCGAAGGACGCCCGGGAAATACCGCCCGGGTATCTGTTTGTCGCCGGAGACCGATCGTCCACTTCGATCGATTCACGCCATTACGGGTTGGTACGCGTGTCGTCGGTCTACGGCCGCGTGTTGCTTTTCGCGGTTTCGGCGCTGCCTGCCGATCGACCGCCGCCCGCCGATCGAAGAGTGAGCACGCACGTAGTAGTTGAATAGCGGAGAGGTACCGGCACGCGAATGCTCGAACGAAGAGATATCGGACGCTTGGGAACCGTGTTCGTCATCACGTCCGTCGTCATACTGCTCATAGTATGGCGGTACGTCTCGCTGATGCTGCTCACACCCGACGACGCACGGGCCGCGAAGTTCGCCCCACGAGTCGAACGCGGTCCTATTCTCGATCGCAACGGTCGCGTTCTCGCCATACAAACGAAACTGGACTCGGTGACCGCATGGATCCCGGACATCGAAGATCTCGAGACCACCTCGACGCTGCTTTCCTCGGCGCTTCACATGGAAAGCGACACGGTCCGCTCGATTCTCGAGAACCGACCCGGCTTCGCCTACGTAAAGCGCAAGATTTCGCAAGCCGAGAGCGAAGCGACGAGAGCGCTCATCGACGAGGGTCGACTGCCGGGGATTCAGCTTGTTGAAGAATCCGCCAGAACGTACCCGGAGCAAAGGGTCGCCGCGCCCATCCTGGGGATTGTGGACATCGACAACCGCGGGATCGAGGGAATCGAGCTCCAGTTCGACGAAGAGCTTGCCCCCAAGCCGACCGGATATGCGCGGGAGGAGGTCTACGGCAACCAGCTCTTTCTGACGCTGGACCTCAATCTCCAATATATCGCCGAGCGCCTGGCCGGAGAAACACTCGAAGCGCAAAAGGCCGACGCGGTCATGATTCTCGTCATGGATGCGACGACCGGAGAGTTTCTCGCTCTGGTGAGCGTGCCGTCGTTCAACCCGAACACCTTTACCGCTTTCGAACCCGAGTTTCGGCTCAACCGCGCCGCCGCGGTCGCGTATGAACCGGGTTCGGTTTTCAAGATCTTCTCCATGTCGGCTATGCTCGAACTCGGCGGCGTGACCAAGCAAAGCACATTCGTCTGCAACGGCTACTATGAGAACCCGGATATTCCGGAGCCGATCAAATGTCTGGGCGTCCACGGAATCGTCGGACCCACCGAAATCATCAAATACTCGTGTAACGCCGGCGCCGCCTATGCTTCGGAGCTGGTCGCCGCACGACCGTTCTACGAGCTGATAAGGAGCTTCGGGTTCGGTACGACGACCGGCCTTCCGTTTCCGGGCGAGTCAAACGGATTACTTGAATCGCCTTCATCGTGGTCGGCGCGTACGAAACCGACGATGGCGTTCGGCCAGGAGATATCTACATCCGCCGTCCAGATCGTGACCGCGGCGACGGTTTTCGCGAACGGTGGCGTTCGTCTCCGGCCTCGCATCGTTCGAAAAATCGTTTCCCCCGACGGCCGCACGACTGAGAGTTTCGGAAGGACGCCGGTTGCCCGGGTGCTCTAGGCGGAAACGTCGCGCGCGATGCTGCTGATGATGGAGGAAGCGACCAAGCCGGGAGGAACGGCGAGAAGGGCCGCGGTCGAAGGCATCAGAATGTCGGCGAAGACCGGAACCGCCCAGGTGTTCAATACCGCCACGGGCAGATACTCGGACGACACATTTATCGCTTCATGCCTCGCGATATTTCCGACCGACGATCCAAAAGTCATCGTATATGTCGTGATTCAAAACCCTAGAGCCGGCGAAACATACGGAGGCAGAATTGCCGCTCCGGTGGTGCGGTCTCTGAGCGAAGAGATTATCTCGTATCTCGGGATTCCCAGACGCGGAGACATAGTGGCGACTCACAGCGGCGTCGTCACCATTCCGAGCAGGCCGGAGATCGTCATCGGCGCCGAAATGCCCGATCTGAACGGACTTTCCAAACGCGAGTTGCTTCCGTTGTTGGAAATCGAGGACATTTCCGTTTCGATTCGCGGCGAAGGGTGGGTAGCCGCGCAAACGCCTCGCCCCGGCGAGCCCGTCACTCGCGGCATGTCGATAGTACTGGAGCTCGAATGAACGCGGATGTCCGCGCGGACGACGATCCTTATCGCCGCAACATCGCCACCGTCCTCGCTCGTTACCCACGTTTCGAAAATGAAGTGATGGGGCGATACGAACCCTCGCCGCGGTTGATTCCGGTCAGGGCCGCTTGCGGAGCGGTGACCGCCCGCTACGAAGGACGACTTTTGCATTCGTCGAGGAATCCCGCCGATGAAGCGAGGCGAACGGTTGCGCTGCACGCGTCGAACGGAATCGCCGCGTGCGTCTGTCTGGGTTTCGGACTGGGCTATTACGTCGAAGCGACGGCGATTCACTACCCCGGAGTTCCGATCATCGTCGTCGAACCGGACGTTCCCGCCTTTCTTGCCGCGCTCCGTGCGCGCGATGTGACCGCGGTGCTTCGTGAAGACCGGATGAGTCTCCTTCTCGGCGTCGAACCCGACGAAGTCGCGGACGCGCTGGCGGTCGTCCCTCCCGGGAACCTGCACATCGTCGCTCCGCAGTCGCTCTATTCCTGCAACGCCGAATACTTCGACCGCGTCCAGGAGCGGCTGAGGCGCGTGGCGAGTCGACGCGAAATCAATCGCAATACGCTCGTCCGATTCGGCGCCCGGTGGATACGAAACCTTGCCTCCAACCTGAAAGTGATCGAACGTTCCGAAGGGGTGAGCCGGCTCGAGAACCGCTTCGCCGATACGCCGGCGCTGGTGCTGGCCGCGGGGCCGACGCTTGACGCGGTGCTGCCGCGACTTGCCGATCTTGCGCTCCGCACCGTCGTTATCGCGGTCGACACCAGTCTGCGAGCTTGCCTCGACGCCGGCGTTGTTCCGGACCTTCTCGTGGTCGTCGACCCGCAATACTGGAACACACGGCACCTCGATCGGTGCGACACGTCGCAAACGGTTCTGGTGTCCGAGTCGTCGACGTACCCTTCCGTTTTTCGCAAGACGTATCGCGCGACGCTGCTGTGCAGCTCGCTTTTTCCGCTTGGAAGCTATATCGAAAAAAGCATCGGCGCTTTCGGAACGCTCGGCGCCGGAGGGTCTGTTGCGACGACCGCGTGGGACCTCGCACGATTCATGGGGTGTCCGGTGATATACATGGCCGGGCTCGACCTCGGGTACCCGGAGAACCGGACGCATTTCCGAGGAAGCGTTTTTGAAGAGCGCGCGCACATCCTCTCTCGTCGGCGTCTTCCAGCCGAGACATCGGCGTTTCTCGCGCTTCGCGACGCCGCTCCGTACCTCGTTCCCGCCAATACCGGCGGCGAAGTGCTTACCGACCGGCGTTTGATTGTCTACAAGTGGTGGTTCGAAACGCAGCTTCGCGCCGGTCCGGGGGTCGAAACCAAATCGATCTCCGGCGGAGGTGTACGTATCGACGGTATAAAAGCGGCGTCCCTCGCCGATGTGGTGCGCCGGCCGCAGATACGTTCGACCGTCGAACGGCGTCTTTCCGAAGCGCTCGCCGAAGAGCACGTGCTCGACCGCCGTTCGCGCAGCGAACGTTTCCACGCCGCGATCGACCGCCTCGACTCGGAACTCGAGCGGCTCGCGCGTATCGCCGCGCGGGCCGTCGCCCTCGTCGCCGAACTGCGGAGCGACCCCGGCGCGCCCGATACGCTTCGCGCTCTTGATTCGATCGACCACGCCATCGCGTCAAGCGGCGGGAAGGACATCGCGGGGTTCTTGATGCAGCGAATTATCGACGAGGTCTCCTTCGATGGAGCCGGTGGCGCAGGAGGATCACGCCCTTCCGACGTGCTTGATCGTTCCGAGCGCCTCTACCGAAGCATTCGGGAGTCGGCGATGTTCCATATCGAAGAATTGCGCCGCGGAAGACGCTTAATGCATCAAGGTAAAGCGCGACCGAGCCGACACTCAAGGGGAAGGGAGAAAACTCTCCCTCCTCGACGGTGTGTTGACTGACGTCCAGACACACCGTTTTTTTTTGTGGCCGATCGGAGCGCGCACCTACCAGACGAGAAGACAGCCTGCCGATGTGAGTCCGGCGCCCACGGCGCAGAGCAGAAGACGGTCGCCGCGAGATAGTCGATGCCGGCCCTGCAGATCCTGAAGCGCCAGAGGAATCGATGCCGCCGAAGTGTTTCCCATCAGTCGAATGTTCGAAAAGAACCGATCGGCGTCGGCTTTGAGCCTGTGTGCAACGGTTTTGAGAATCCGCTGGTTCGCCTGATGCGGAACGAACCACGATACTTGATCGAGCGAGACCTTTTCCCGCTCGACAACCGCCACGATCACGTCGGAGAATCCGGTCACGGCGCTGCGAAACATCCTCCCCCCGTCCATGACCCAATACTCATCGCGCGGAGAATCCATCGACCGCGGCGGCATGATGGTTCCCCCGGCTTTACGATAGATGATGTCGTAGCCGGTTACGTCGGTCTTCATGACCACGTCCGAAAGCGTGTGTCCGTCCGAGTTCGCGTTGAGCACCGCGGCGCCGGCGCCGTCGCCGAAGAGAAACCCGGTGGCCCGGTCGGTCACGTCGGTGAAAGCGCTCATCGTCTCGGCGGCTATCACCAACACGTTCGAACAGACGCCGTTGCGAACGTACTGGCTGCCGACCGAAAGGCCGTACAGCCAACCGCTGCACGCGGCTTGCAGATCGAACGCGGGAATATCGCCGCAACCGAGCTTGGCCGCGACGCGGCACGAGCTTGCGGGCAAAGGCATGTCGGGCGTAGTCGTGGCCAGAATGATCATGTCGATGTCGGCCGCCTCGACGCGCGCCTGCTTCATCGCCTCTCTCGCGGCGGCGACCGCCATGTCCGACGTCGACTCTCCCTCGACCCAGCGTCGCTCACGTATTCCGGTTACCTTCTCAATGTACGACTCGTCGATGTCGTCGAAATGCTCGACGAAGTGATCGTTACCGATGATCTTCCTCGGCGTATAGGTGCCGATTCCCGCGACGTAACACGCCCGCGCGGCATTGGCCGCGGCGTTCGTCGAAACGGCCGCGCCGGACTCTCTCAGGTAGCGTTCAACGTCCTCGGCGGTAATCCGACCGTCGTTTCCTG
>JAJRYZ010000043.1 GCA_024275515.1 Spirochaetota bacterium | reverse complement strand
GCGAACGCGGCGAGGCGCTGGGCGCCGGCGAACCGGGCTCTTTCGACGATCACGCGGTATTTACGCCTTCCGTCCTCCTTGCCGACGGCTCGCTATGGCTCTACTACACCGCGGTGTCGGCGCCGTTTACCAACGACGACGGCGGCCCGCGCGGTAATCCCACCGCAATCGGCCTCGCCGTTGCGGATTCACCCGACGGCCCCTGGCGACGTGTGACGCACCAGCCCGTGTTGACGCCTTCCTCCGATCCCGCGGCGTTCGACAGCCACCGTGTCGACGACTGCTGCCTCATCGTCCGCGAAGGCGAATACTTTCTGTATTATAAAGGAAGGCAAACGGGGCGGACGCCCGCGCAGACGAAAATGGGTCTGGCGACGGCGAAGCGGCCCACCGGGCCGTTCGTCAAGCACACGGACAACCCTTTAATCGGAAGCGGACACGAGGTCTGCGTCTTTCCCTACGCCGATGGAGTCGGGTGCGTCGTCGCCCCGTCGGGACCCGAAGGATGCACCCTCCAATACGCCGAAGACGGAGTGCGTTTCTCGGTGAAACGCGCCTGCGATCGCGTCCCCTCCGCTCCCGGTCCCCTTCGACACGACCGGTTCGCCGACTGCAGCCGATCGGGCGACGGCCCCGGAATCGATTGGGGGCTGTGCATCGGCTCGGACCCCGCGTGGCCGTACCTGCAGCGTTTCGACTGCGATCTGCGAACCGGGCCTCCGAAACCTGCCGGTTGATCGACGGCGGCCGACCGGTGCATCGGCGCCGGAGTCTTTAGCATGAGACTGAAACCCGCGTTCCCTCCGACGTTCTCTCAGGATATCGCCGGTGAGGACCGCCAAATCGTCACGGGAACGTCTTGTGTGCGCACTGCCGCGAGGGCCGCAGGCAGCCGTTCTCGCCCGAATAGCCACACTCATCGCCGGAATGACGCGGGAACTCGGAATCCGGTGTCGCGGATTTCCAATTCAGAATCGCTCTGCCGGCATGGTTTCAATCGACAATTGGTGGTATTATATGAGTGCAAATGTCGGCTAAGACGCAGCACATGATCATGGGCGGTTTTGTGCACTCCCTCTTCGACGGAGTGGCGGACGTCGTCGTCCGGTCTGCGATCACACGTCGTCCGCCTTTGAACAATACCATCCGATTGAGGGAGTCGTTTCATGCAAACGCGTCGAATAATCCTGGGTCTTTTTTCGGTTCTTCTCGTATTCTCGCTCGCCTCGTGCGATCTTCTGAACCAGATTCTCAACCTGTCGACCGTCGAGGTGCAGGCGGAAAGCGTTACGCTGAACGACGACAATTCGATCGCGTTCCGCATCTACAACGCCGGTTCGGAGAGTATCGCCGACATCGAAGTCTGGGTTCTCCTTTCCGACGACATCATCATTGACAAGAACGACGATCGCGTGGCGACGGTCTTCGTCACTATCGGTTCGGAGCTCACTCAGAGCACCATCGTCGAGTTCGGCGACCTCGATCTGACCGAGATCCCCGACGGTTCCTACTATGTCGGCATCTATGTCGATCCTAACAACCTTGTCGTCGAAACCTCCGAAACCAACAATACCGCGGCGTCACAGTCGAGGCTCGTGATCTCGACGATGTCGAACGACGCGACGCTCGCATCGCTTGTCCTGGACGACGGAACCGGCCCGATCGCGCTCACGCCGGCCTTCGACCCGGCTGCGACTTCCTACACCGCCTCGGTCGCCAACTCCGTCTCAAGCGTCACCATCAACGCCGTCCCGACCGACTCCGGCGCGACGGTTTCGGGCACTGGAGTCCATGACATTTCGGTTGGCAACAACGTCTTTGAGGTCACCGTAACCGCTCCGAATGGTGTAACTCGCGAGATTTACACCATCACGGTT
>JAJRYZ010000042.1 GCA_024275515.1 Spirochaetota bacterium | reverse complement strand
TGACGCTGTGAGCATCGCTCGATGACCCGTTTTCTGACGTTTCGGCGGAAGAATCGCCGAATCGCCACGAAAACGGCGTCTTTTCGGTTGCTATGGGCGGCAATTCGAAATCTGGCGCGCCAGATTTCGAATTGCTCAATCGAGACACGGCTCGCGCGTCCGGCCGCCTTCGCGCCTGCTTGACTTAGTCGATCGGCTCGCGTACGTTCGTTCGCGGGGTTATCATGTCCGAAAAGCCGCACAGAAACGTCGATCTACCGTTCGATAAGGCGTTTGTCGAATCGCTACTCGGTCGTTATCCGACTCCGTTTTATGTCTACGACGAAAGGGCTATTCGCACAAACGCCCGCCGTTTTCTCGATGCGTTTTCCTGGGCGCCCGAGGGGTTCATCAACTTCTTCGCGGTCAAGGCGCTCCCGAATCCCTACATTCTCGATATCGTTATCGACGAAGGGATGGGAACCGACTGCTCCTCGATGCCGGAGCTTCTGCTCGCCCAAGCCGTCGGTCTGCCGGGTGAAAAGATCATGTTCACGTCGAACGACACGCCGGCTGCCGAGTACGAAAAGGCCGCCGAACTCGGCGCGATCATCAACCTGGACGATATAAGCCACATCGACTACCTCGATCGAGTCGCCGGGATTCCGGAAATGATTTCGATTCGGTACAACCCCGGACCTCTCAAAGAGGGAAACGTCATTATCGGCAAGCCCGAGGAGGCGAAGTACGGCTTCACGCGCGCGCAGGTTATCGACGGCTACCGAATGCTCGCCGAGCGGGGAGCGAAGCGGTTCGGCTTGCACGCGATGGTCGCGTCGAACGAGCTTGACTCCGACTATTTCATAGAGACGGCGGTGTTGCTCTTCGACCTCGTCGATGAGATTCACGCGAAAACCGGTCTTGCCGTCGAGCTTGTCAATCTCGGCGGCGGTGTCGGGATTCCTTACCGACTCGATGAGAAGCCCGTCGATATCGAGTACGTTTCCGACGGTATCCGCAAGGCGTACGAACGGAGAATCCGGGCGAAGGGATACGGTCCGGTCCGGATCGTCATGGAGTGCGGCAGGATGGTCACCGGCCCGTACGGTTACCTCGTCTCGACGGTGCTCCATACGAAAAGCACCTACAAAGAGTACGTCGGGCTGGACGCGAATATGGCGCATTTGATGCGTCCTGCCATTTACGGCGCCTATCACCACATCACCGTGCTCGGCAAGGAGAGCGCACCGGCGGACCACGTTTACGACGTTACCGGGTCGCTGTGCGAAAACAACGACAAGTTCGCCGTCGACCGCAGGCTTCCCGAAATCGAAGTCGGAGACGTTCTCGTTATTCACGAAGCCGGGGCCCACGGCCACGCGATGGGGTTCAACTACAACGGCAAGCTACGTTCGGCCGAGCTCCTGCTCCGGCCCGACGGGTCGGTCGACTGCATTCGGCGGGCGGAGACGGTGGAGGACTACTTCCGCACGCTCGATCATCCGGGGCTGTCACGCGTGCTTGAAGGGAGATAGCGGGGCGGTGAGACGATAAACCGGCGGGGCGACGGCGCGATGGGACGGCGCGGCGACGCACGGACCGGATCAGGCGAACGGAAACCCGCGCTTGATCATCGATTCCCGAAACGCACGGCTCAGTCGGCACTCGATCTCCTCAGCGTCCCGGCATTCGAGAAGCTCATCACGAAATCGCTCGTCGCGGATCGCACGGACCAGCACCGAGAGCGCAAGAAGGTATTCGAGTTGCATTCCGGGGGGATTGGCTACGACGAAGAGAAACCTCACCGGCTGTCCGTCGTGTGAACCGAAATCGATCCCGGAGCGCGATATTCCAAGCGCCATGACGATGTCGCCGACGGCCGGCGTGCGTCCGTGCGCTACCGCAACGCCTCGTCCCAAACCGGTCGACTGGATCTTCTCCCGACTGACCACCGCGTGTTCGAGGCTTTCTATCTCGTCCACCGAGCGAAACACCGGCGCCTTGCGCAGCAGTTCGTGGATGGCGCCGAACTTGTCGGTGCTCTCGAGATCGCACACGACCGTTCCGTGCGCAAAACATGTCCTGCCGATTCCGTGATCCATCTTCCAAACCCCGCCGGAACGTTACCGTCCCTACTAAGAGCGATTCGAAATCTGGCGCGCCAGATTTCGAATTCCTGCCCTACTAAAAGATATCGACACATTTCGCCCCTATTTTGATACCATCAGCCAAACTTCTCGCTCCGAAGGGCCGGATCACCTATCGCTCTCGGGCGTGCAAAGCGAGGCCGTTTCGTGCGATTCGAAGTAACCTACACAAACCCGTCACTCGACGGCAGGTCCGGCGAGATCTCGCGCCGTCTTCGAACGATCGCGGGAGCCGACATCGGCGACGTACGAATCGTCGATGTCTACATCATCGAAGGAGTCTCCGGAATCGACGCGGCGATCCTTGACGGCGTGTTTTCCGACCCGATCGTTCAGCGGATCGACGCTTCCCCCGTGAACGACGTCGAAGCCGAGCATTTCGATTTTGCCGTCGAGATCACCTATCGCCCGGGCGTGACCGATCCGGTCGCGATTACCGCCCGACGCGCGCTGGCCGACCTTCTCGACGACCGGTTGCCCGACACATCTCACGTGCAAACCGCTCGTCAATACCGCATCCGGGCGCCGCGGCTCTCCGACGCCGCGAGGCAGCGGATCGCCCGCGCGTTGTACAATCCACTTATCCAACGTGAAACGCTGATTCGCCGCACAGAGTGGATCTCCGGCGTACGATTCCCGCTCTCCTACCCGCACACGGTCGAGCCGAGCCCCTCGACGGTGGAGCTGTTCGACGTCGCCGCGTACGACGAGGAGGCGCTGGAAGCACTTTCGAAGCGTCGGCTTCTCGCGCTGAACCTCGATGAAATGCGGGCGATTCGCGACTACTACGCCTCGGTCCGAGCCGAACGGATCGCTTCCGGGCTTCCCGGCGAGGCTACCGACGTCGAGATGGAAATGATCGCTCAGACCTGGTCGGAGCACTGCAAACACAAGATCCTTAACGCGAAAATCACCTACCGCGAAGGGTCGAAGACCGAAACGATCGACTCGCTGTTCAACACCTATATTCGCGGGACGACCGAAGCTTTGCGCGAACGTTGCGATTATCTTCGTTCGGTGTTTCACGACAACGCCGGCGTCATCGCCTTCGACGATGAAACGCTTCTCTGCTTCAAGGTCGAAACTCACAACTCGCCCTCGGCGCTCGACCCCTACGGAGGCGCGATTACCGGCATCGTCGGCGTAAACCGCGACATCCTCGGCACCGGCAAGGGCGCGCGGCCGATATTCAACACCAACGTGCTCTGCTTCGCGGACCCGGAGACGGCCGACGACGAGGTGCCCGCCGCGCTGCTCCATCCGCGCGAAGTGCTCGGGGGCGTCCATCGGGGAATCATCGACGGGGGCAATCAGTCGGGGATTCCGGTTGTCGCCGGAGCGTTTCTCTTCGACGAAAGCTATCTCGGCAAACCTCTCGTCTTCTGCGGTACCGGCGGGATCCTTCCGGCGCGTATCGGCGGAGAAGGATCGTGGATTAAGCACGTCGAGCCGGGAGACCTCGCGGTCATGGTGGGCGGCCGAATCGGCAAGGACGGCATTCACGGCGCTACGTTCTCCTCGCTCGCCCTCGATGAAAGCTCACCGACCTCGGCGGTGCAGATAGGCGATCCGATCACGCAGAAGCTCATGAGCGATTTCCTCATCGAAGCGCGGGACGCGCGGCTGTTCAAAGGTATTACCGACAACGGCGCCGGCGGCCTCTCCTCTTCGCTCGGGGAGATGGCGGAGCTTGCCGGCGGAATCAGCATCGATCTCGACGTGTGTCCGCTGAAGTACGAGGGTCTTGCTCCGTGGGAGATCCTCGTCTCTGAGTCGCAGGAGCGGATGAGCGTGGCCGTGACGCCCGAGGCCGTCGACGAGTTCCTCGCGCTCGCCCGACGGCGCGACGTCGAAGCAACGGTCGTCGGCACGTTCGACGACTCCGGCGTCGTCGAAGTGCGCTCCGGAGGGGCGATCGTCGGCAGGCTTTCGCTCGACTTTCTCCACCACGGCCTCCCGGCGATGAAGCTTGACGCCGCGTGGAGGCCGCCCGAGCGGAACGAAACACCGCTCGATTCGGAGCGCGCCGGTACCGGGGGTATCGGGGTGGGCCGGTCGTCGAAAGGCGAGCTCGGGACGATGCTTCTCGCGCTCCTCGCCGAGGCGAACGTCGCATCGAAGGAGTCGCTCGTCCGTCAATATGACCACGAAGTACAGGGGGGAAGCGTGATTAAGCCGTTCGTCGGCGCCGCCTCGGACGCTCCCTCCGACGGCGCGGTCATCCGTCCGCGGGCGGGAAGCGATCGGGGCATCACGGTGACTCACGGAATATGCCCGCGCATAGGCGATATCGACACTTACGAGATGGCGATGTGTGCGGTCGACGAGGCTTACCGGGCGCATATCGCGCTCGGCGGAAATCCCGATCTGACCGCCGGGCTCGACAACTTCTGCTGGAGCGACCCGGTGGCGAGCGCCGATAATCCGGACGGAAGCTACAAACTCGCGCAGCTTGTTCGTGCGTGTCGTGGTTTGGCCGACGCGTGCTCGGCGTACGGAGTACCGCTCATCTCGGGCAAGGACTCGATGAAGAACGACGCGCGCGTCGACGGCCGCGTGATCTCGGTGCGGCCGACGCTGCTCGTGTCGCTTCTCGGCATCATCGACGACGTCCGCCGGGCGATGAGCACCGACTTCCGTACGCCCGGTGACCTGATATATCTCTCGGGCGTCACCCGCGGAGCGCTCGCCGGCACTACTTTCGAGCGCGTACGCGGCGTCATGCTCGACACCTGCCCGAAGGTCGATCCCGAACGGGCCGTCGGGAGGTACCGTGTCATCGCCGACTGCATCGCGTCGGGGCTCCTCGCGTCGGTTCATGATTGCTCCGACGGCGGGTTCGCCGTCGCCCTCGTCGAATCGGCGATCGGCGGACGCTGCGGCGCCGATATCGAGATGACCCGCATGCCGGGATACCGAGAGGCCTACGGCAACGAGCGGCTGCTCTTCGACGAATCGCCCTCGCGCTTCGTGATTTCGGTGGCGCCCGAGCATCGCGACGAG
>JAJRYZ010000041.1 GCA_024275515.1 Spirochaetota bacterium | reverse complement strand
GATCCGCACGACCCCGGTCAGCGGAAAAATCCGCAGTGCGTCCGAAAACTCGAAATAGAGCTTCAGATCGTATGTTCCGTAGTCGATCGAATCGGGCAAAACGACGCGGGCTTTGAGCCTGGTCGAGGAGGCGGGGCGGAGGGTGGCGGTGACGGGAGCGACAAGAATGTCCGCTCCGTTCCAAGAGATGCCCGAGAGCTTGGCGAGCGCCGCCTCGTCGCCGAAATGTCTCACGCGAAGCGGAATCGTGAAGCGCCGTCCGACGCGGCCGAGATCGGAGGGAATCTCGAGCTCGGGCGCGCCGACGGCTCGATGCGAGAGAAGATCGCCGCCACCGGCGTAGGGGACGATACTCGCGTCGAGGTCTTTGGAAAGCTCGCGCAGAAGATTTTCCGCCGGCGACTCGGCGCCGGCGCGTTGATCGTCCGCCGGCGCGTCCGCCGCGACGGACGGGGCCGACCGCTCCGCGTCGTCGGTCGGGAACTCGACGACGTGCACCTCCCATCCTTCCCGGCGGATGTCGCGCGCGGCCTCTTCGGCGGCCGAACGAAACGTTTCGGCTTCGTCCAGCGGAAATCGGCTCCCCGGAGGCGGATCGTGTACACCGTCGGTAAGAATGAGGATCTTTTTCGGCGCCGCGGTCGGCGTCTGAGCGGCATAGGTGTGGAGAAACTTGAGTGCGGCGACTAGATCGGTGTAGCGTCCGAGGGGCTGAAGAAGCAGAATTCTCGCCAGCACGTCTTCCACGTCCTCGCGGCTGGAAATCGTACGCGTAAGCTCGACCTCGGGGACATTCGCAAAGCTCAAGAGATGAAAGCGGTCGCCGGCGCGCAGGTGCTCCTCGAGTATATCTCGGATCAGAAAAGTGACCGTCCGGTCGAAGTAGGGGAACATGCTTTCCGACACGTCGAGAAGAACGATGAAATCAAGCGGCGCGGCGGCCGCCGACAGGCCGACCAGCAGCAGTACGAGCGTCGGGAAGACCCGTTTCATGGATCCCTCTCTCTAGGATCCCGCCGACCGCTCAGACGGTGATCTCTGAAAACGAAACCGGCTGAATCTCATTTACCGTGTAGGCGTATCTGCGGTCGTTGATGACGAACTCGATTTCTTCGCCTTTTTCGTGATTCCAAAGCGCACTGCCGAACGGCGACAGGTAGGAGATGATATTCTCCGACGGATTCGATTCCCACGGACCAAGAATAGAGTACTCCTCCTGTGCGCCGGTCTCTTTATTATAGAGTGTTACTTTCGTGCCGAAAGAAATGCGCGACGGATCGACGTCTTTCTCGTCGAATATCTGCGCCCGCTCGATCTCCTCTTTCAACCTCGCGACGGTGGTGTTGAGAAGCTCCTGTTTTTCTTTTGCCGCTTTGTATTCGGCGTTCTCGCGAAGGTCTCCCATCTCCAGCGCGGCGCCGATCTCCTTCGAGTTCTGCGGCACCTCGACGTCGAGGATGTGCTGCAATTCCTTCTGCCGCTTCTCGTAGCTCGACGCGGTGACGATGAGTCCCATACTGACGCTTTCGGCGGCCGGTCTGCCGCCGTAGAATTTGAAGTCGGGAAACCGATCGGTGATCCTATGGCGCATCTCGATCGCGATCGAAGGATCAAGATCCTTTACGTCCTCGACAAGCGTGTAGATCCGGTTGATCGACTCTTCGTCAGCGCTTTCGACGTATGCCGACAGTTTTCCGTCCTTAAACAAGAACGATTGTATCTGTCGGTTGAGCCTTCGGTTGTCGCTGACGTCGCGTCGATTCTCGATTTCCCGAAACGAAATGTCGAGCAGGTGAATCATTCCGATAAGAACTTTCTCGTACTCGACGCCGAATCGAGCGAGCCATTCGGCGTCGAGGTTTCTTGCCATCCATACAAACGCTTCGCGATACTCGCGATAGTTGTCGATGATCACCGTCACCAGCTCCCCGAGCTCTTCTTCACGACCATGCTCTTCCAACTGGTCGATGATGTAATGGCTCAAGTAGTAGGTGAACAACCTTACGTACAGCTCGGGCCACTCTTCGATTTTTCGCAACTCTTCGAGAAAGTCTCGCTGAAGCTCCGAATCTCCGATACCGGAGAATACCGATTCGAGGTCCTCGATCTGTTCGAAAAGATCGCCGAACGGGATGTCGATGCCGGGATTCAGGAACGGGTAGTTCCGAACGACCTTTCGCACGAGAAGGTAGCTCGACGCGACCACCTCGGTGACCACCGTGTACGACCGGAGAAAGCTTACGAAATAGTCGAACATCTCACCAAAAAATTCCGACTCGGGGTCGGCGTTCGCCAGAAACTCCTGGATGGTGCCGAGCCTTCCGAAGAAATCCTTCTCCGCGGTAAAGCGGTTAAAGGTCTTCTCCTCGTAGGAGATCGGGTTTTCCCGAACAACGTAGTGATCGAGCTTGTTCGGATGATTTCCGAAATCGGGGTCGGTTTTGAGTATCTTTCTCGCCTCCGTACTCCACGTCGACCATTCGCTCTGAGTAAGAATACCCGGTGAGATTTCGGATTTGATGATCTTCATGTTCGCGGCGTTGTTGTGGCTGCGAATTACCGTCTGCAGCGCCCACTTCGGATCCTCTTTCACTTTGTCATGGAGCTTCTTTTTCGACCAGACGGTTCGAAGCACCCAAATGTGGTCCCGTGCGAGGCTCATCAGCGCGCTCACCGCCATCTTGAGCGACATCGTATGACCTCGTTTTCGCGCGAAGTCGATCGTAATCTCATCGCCTTTGATATGGGAGATGATTCCTACGCCCCAGCTTCGGTGACAGACGAAGTTGCCTTCGTCGAAGGAGATGTGTTTCTCGAAGTCTTCGATCGCTTCGTGAACGTTTCGCCAGCTTTGATTGAGATTCGAAAGTCGAATGTATTCGTCGAGTTGGCTGTGCCCGGCGTGTTTCTCCCGATAACAGTCGGTAATCTCTTTCCGCGCCCACTGATTCTTCGGATCGTAGTCGAGAATCCTCTTGAGGATCTCAATTCCTCGGTCCCACTGCGACTGTTTCTTATAATAGGCGTAGAGATCCTCGAGCAACTGCGAAGCACGGTCGGGGCTGATAGTTTTGGCGATCTTCGAATCGACGTGGAAAAAGAAGTCGGTCTCTTCGGGACAGTAAGCGATGAGCTTGTGGTAGATTTCTTTGACGCCGGCAAAGAGTTTTTTGCCGATGAACCGGTGAATCGCCTTTTTGTAGTAGTCGACCGCCGCTTCGAGCTCGCCGTCCTCTTCCTTTTTCTCGGCGAGCTGTCTCACGATGTCGGCTTCCTCGTAATCGACCCGAATCAGCCGTTCCCATACTTCATACTTCTTCTCATCCTCGTTTTCGTTCTCGTAGCATTGGGCGAGCGTGCGGAGCGCGAACTTGTTTTCGCCGAACTGCAGAATGCGTTCACAGAGGAACTCGACAATGTTCCACTTGTGATTGTCCGAGAAGATGTTGATAAGCGTTACGATATTTGAATCGTCGACCTGCTGCTTCGAGATCGCGATAATGCCGGAAACGTAGAGGCCGACGATGCTATTCTTGGTATGCTGTAGATGTTCGTCGCAGAGCTCTTTCGCTTCGACCTCGTCGCCGCTTTTGATGACGTCGTCGATGTCGTGGTCGAGCTCCTTGAGATCGTTGATCGTGTAGTTATTGAGAGTCGCGCGGGTCCATTTTTCTTCATTTAATCGATCGGAAATAACCTTTACCTTGGTTCCATTCGACATACAGCAGCTCCTGCCTTAGTTTGTGTATTGTTCGTAGATGATCGGGTTCAGCGTTCGTATCTTGCCTAGAATCTCATCCACCTTTTCGCGGTCGTCTCCCACCGCGAGATAGTGATCGATCAGCCAAAAATACCTGTTCAACAGCCGCGGCTCGAGAGCCACGTCGTTCCGCCCTTCTTCGGCGATTCTACTTTCGAGCGCGTAGATCGACTGCTTGAGTTTACCGTACTCGAGCGATCGAAGTTCCCGCTTGACGTTGAACACGCCGAAAACGACTCCGTATACCGGCACCCACTCGGGCAACGCGGGTCCTTCCCGTCCTTCGGACCGCACTTGATCGATCAAGCGATGCATCATCGTGCACTCGAGGCTCGGCAGCTCGATCCGCTGTGGATCGAGAAAAAAGGCCTCGCGGAAGAAAACCTTCGACGCCTTCATTTCGTTGATAAAAGCGTAGCAATCCGCCAGTTGGGCAAGCACCTGAGGATCGTCGCTGCGTTGTCTGCTGCAGGCCTCGAAATACTCGAGCGCCTGCTTATAGTCACCCTTTCCCTTGTAGCATCTGCCGATGCGATGAAGCAGATCGGGATCGCTTCCGGCGGAGCCGTCGTGCACACGGAGAAAACTACCGAGCGCGCGGCCGAAAACCCACTGCCGCACCGCGTAGACGCCGCGGTCCTGCGAGTCCGCCTCGCCTTCGAGAAACTCGCAAAACACCGACCACTGTTTAAAGAGATACTCGCCGCGTTCAAAATCGTCGTCGATCTCTTCGATCCTATCGAGCCGGTCAAGCCAAAAATGCGCGCTCTTCATCGCGGTGAGAATCTCGGGATGCTCATAATCCACCGCGAGCGCTCGCTCGAGTACTCCCACCGCACTCTCGAATTGTCCCGCCTTGAATCGCGCATACGCGTCCTTGAGCAGAGCGGATATGTCGACGATATTCGGAGAAACTTCATTCATTTCGCTATTGATCACTCTGGTAAGCCCGCCGAGAACGGATCCATGCGCGGAAGTCGTGTGCCACTGCTCTCCGGGTAAGTACCGGTATGATCAAAAGATACACCTTGAGGCCCGAGAGAGTCAACGGCCGCCGCGCAGGGGCGGGGCGCTCTGCGCGCGCTTAGCGGCCGGCCGTGACGGGGTCGGCCGGGCGACACGTTGCGGCGGCCGGGCATATCTGATAAATAGTTGATATGAAGGACTTTAGCATCCTGGTTGCCGCTTCGCTCCTGTCCGCGGACTTCGCTCGGATGGCCGAGGGCGTCGCCGTCGCCGAAGGGTCGGGCGCGGACTGGTTGCACCTCGACGTAATGGACGGCGCGTTCGTTCCGAATCTCACCTTCGGTCCCAAAATGGTGTCCGATCTGCGGAAGGTTACGCGCCTTCCGCTTGACGTGCATTTGATGGTCGAGCACCCTGAACGGATCGTCGACGCTTTCCTCTCGGCCGGCGCGGATCACGTGACGTTTCACATCGAGGCGGCGATTCACGCGCATCGAATCGTTTCGGGAATCAAGGCACACAAAAGAGACGCGGGTCTTTCGATCGTGCCGTCGACTCCCGTCAATACTCTCGAGGCCATGCTTGACGGTCTCGATCTCGTGTTGGTGATGACGGTGAATCCGGGATTCGGCGGGCAAGCTCTGATACCGGAATGCCTTCGCAAGGTTGAACGACTGGCGCACCTCAGGACGAGTCACGGATACGAGTACCGCATCGCCGTCGACGGGGGCGTCAACCGCTCCACCGTCGCCTCGGTCCGCGACGCCGGAGCAGATGTTCTTATCAGCGGCTCCGCGTTCTTCGGCGCCGACGATCCGGCCTCGGAGGTCGTGTTTTTTCGAGAGGGCCGACCGGCAGGCGTTTGACCGACGGGGTCTTTAGTTCGGCCGGCCAACGGTCGAAGTATAGAAAGAGGGTATTGTTTTGAAGAGATTTGCCGGATCGCGAGCCGGCCGCTCGGCAGCCGGAAGAGTTTTGGTTCTCGTTCTGCTGGTCGGAGTCGGCGCGGGCCTGTTCGCGCAGGATAAAGGCGAAGCGCTGCTCAAGCGCGGTATCGCTCAGTTTGGCGAAGCGCGGTACGACGAATCGATTCGTGTCTTTCGCGAGATCATTCTGGATACCGACCTGTCGGGTTACCAGGACGAGGCGTACTTCTG
>JAJRYZ010000040.1 GCA_024275515.1 Spirochaetota bacterium | reverse complement strand
TGAGCTCTTTTTCGTCGTCGGTGACAAACACGCGCTTGATGTAGAGCTTGACTCCGGGCCGATAGTCGGCCTGATACATGTCGAACGGCGCGGTCTTGGGAACATAGAAGAGCGTCACATACTCCTGGGCGCCTTCGGCCTTGGTGTGCAGATAGAGCAAAGGATCTTCGGAATCGTGCGCGATGGTCTTGTAAAACTCGTTGTAGTCCTCCTCGGTGAGCTCGGATTTCGATCGCCTCCACAACGCCGAGGCGGCGTTGACCTGTTTGACGACCGATTCCTTCTTTTCTTTTTTGTCGTCTCCTTCCCCGTCGTACGTGGTCTCGGTGTAGGCGAGGTAGATCGGAAAGGGGATGTGATCGGAGTACTTTTTGATGATATCTTCGATTCGCCACCTGCTTGCGTATTCTTTCCCGTCTTCGTTCAGATGAAGCGTGACGGTCGTCCCGCAACTCTCTCGCTCGGCTTGTGAGATTTCGTAGTCGCCCTTGCCGTCGCTCACCCACAAATACGCCTCCTCCTCGCCGGCTTTTCGAGTGACCACTTCCACTTTCTCGGCGACCATGAAAGACGAATAGAATCCGACGCCGAATTGACCGATAAGATTCGAATCTTTTTGCGCGTCTCCGGTCATCTTGCTGAGAAACGACTTCGTGCCGGAGCTCGCGATCGTCCCGAGCTGATCGACGAGTTCTTCCTCGTTCATTCCGATCCCGTTGTCCGACACGGTGAGGGTTTTTTTGTCTTTCTCATCAAAACTGATATCGATGCGGGGATCGAAGTCGAGATTCTTGAACCCGTCGTTGGTAAGTGTGAGGTATTTGAGCTTATCGAGGGCGTCGGATGAATTGGAAACGAGCTCCCGCAGAAATATTTCGTTGTGCGAATAGAGCGAGTGCACTATCAAATCGAGCAACTGGTTTACTTCGGTTTGAAATTGGTGCTTTGCCATGTGATCGCTTCTCCTTGCCGAGTCTTCGGGTACGGTTATACTGAAATTCGCTTGAGAATATACACACATGATGCGAAACAGGGCAATCCGGACCGGTATTCCGGTGCTGATGCAGCGTGACACGCTTATCGCCGTTCCCGGCTACCCGCTTCCACCCGGGTTCCGCATTACCGCCTATCGTCGGGGGGACGATAGGAGCTGGCTTCGTATCCATCTCGCCGCCGATCTCTATAATCGATTCGATCGGGCGACCTTCAGACGACAGTTCGGCGACGACGCGAAACTGCTTGCCGCACGCCAACTCTTCCTACTCGCGCCCGACGGGAGCGCGATCGGCACAGTTACCGCCTGGTTTCGCGGCGCCGAGGGTCGGATTCATTGGCTCGCGATCGAGCCCTCCTATCAGGGACGAGGTCTCGCCAAGCCGCTTCTCGAAGCGGCGTGTCACCGGCTTGCCGCGCTCGGACACGGCCGGGCGTACCTGACCACGGCAACAAACAGGCTCGCCGCGATCAATCTCTATGCCGGATTCGGCTTCCGCCCCGTTCCCAGAAACGCCGAAGAACGCTCGGCCTGGTCGACTCTCGCGGCACACGTTACTTCCGTCTCCCGTTTCCTGCGATGTCGCGGGGCCAAGCGCCGCGACATCGTAGGAAACGGCGCGTAAAAGGCAAAGCGTCGGAGTTTTCGCGTTGCACTGGAACCGGCCTTCGGATATACTCCGATACGTTCCCATGGACGAGGACGAACCGCCACAGCCCACCCCTCCCAGAGCCACGAATCGATGATACTCCAGATCGCGCTACTCGTGATGCTCCTGGTGTTCTCGGGATTTTTCTCCGGCTCCGAGACAGCATTTTTTTCGATGAATCAGATCGAAAAACAGAGGCTTGTTGCCGGCTGCCGCGGTCGGAGAAGAGCGTTTCTTCGATCCATCATCGCCTCTCCCGCGGAGATTCTTATCACGATTCTTACCGGGAACATGGTCGTCAACCTCTTTTTCGCATCTTTCATGGACCGGCTTATCGGTAGGTTCGTCGATGAGTACGCATGGTTCTACTCGGTCGTAATCGGTACGATCCTGGTGCTGATTTTCGGAGAGATGACGCCGAAGAACCTCGCGATTCGCCATCCTCTTTCCTTTTTC
The DNA here is from genome assembly GCA_024275515.1 of Spirochaetota bacterium. Taxonomy (GTDB): domain Bacteria; phylum Spirochaetota; class Spirochaetia; order ARS1246; family ARS1246; genus JAJRYZ01. Next base: position 7,554 of record JAJRYZ010000040.1, on the reverse strand, counting down.
CGGTTCTCCTCGCGTCCGCTTCGGGGAGTCCATGTCGCCCTTACACCGGCGCGCCGGGTGCTCACGCGAATCGAAACGGCCATTCTCTCGTTCCTGACGCGCAGATTCAAGCCCGAAAACGAGGACTCCCGAAGCCTGATCAGCTCTGCGGTCCAGCTTGGATTACGAAAAGGAATCGTGCATCATTCGGAGCTTTCGATTCTGGAGTCGTTTCTCGACTTCCGCGAGAAGACCGCCGAAGACGTTATGATCCCGAGAGCCGAGATTCTTGCCGTCGAATTCGGATCGAAGATTCAAACCGTAATCGAACTGGCAAAGAAGAACGGAACAGGGCTGCTCATCCCGGTCTACCGCGAAACGATCGATCATATTATCGGCTACGTCAACGTCAGAGACACGCTTCCGTACCGCTACCGTCTGGCGGCGTCGAAAACGATCGCTCCGATAATCCGTCCGATCCACCCCGTTCCCGAGTCCAAGAACCTGCTGGAACTGCTTCGCGAAATCATGGACCTGAACTGCGAAATGGCGTTGGTAGTGGACGAGTACGGCGGAACGGCGGGTGTGGTCACATACCAGCATCTTGTGGAAGACTTTCTCTACTTTTTCTACCCTTCGAAGGAGACGTATACTCGAATCGACGACCACACCTTTCGTTTTCCGGGGAGCTTCGAACTCGAGCGCGTCGAAAAACTGCTCGATATGAGTTTCGATTCGGACAGCAGAACCGTCTCGGGGTTCGTTATCGAAAAACTCGAGGAAATCCCGGTCGTCGGCGCCGAGCTTCGGATGGAAAAGGTGGTTTTTACGGTAAAAGCGGTGTCAAGACGCAAGGTGCTTGAAGTCGAGGCGAGGAAAAACGGGTGATCTTCGTTTACCTGTTGCTCTGTCTGGTGTTCGCCGCCTTTTTCGCCGGAATGGAGACGGGTCTCCTCGCGGTCAATCGTATGCTGGTGCAGTCTCGGTGCGCCGACCGTGTTCTATACGCGCGCGCGACCGAGTTTCTTCTGCGCAAACCGGAGCGTCTGCTCGGAACGACGCTGATCGGTCACAACGTCGGCAATGTCGCCGCCGCGGTCATCGTTACCAACCATCTCGAATCGCTCGGTGCGGCACGATACGTCTGGATCGCCATCCTGGCGATGACCTTTGTTTTTCTCGTCTTCGACGATTTTATACCCAAATCGTTTCTCCGCCGGCACGCGAATACGATCGCCGCGCGTTTTGCGCCGCTCGTGGTGGCTTTCTACTTCCTGTTTTTGCCGGTCTATGTCGTTCTCAACACGCTCGTGCATGTGCTTCTCGTACTCACCGGGACTCACCGGACGCAACGCGAGGAGCTCAGGACGCGCCGCGACCTGCGCTTTCTGGTCAATCTCACCGGAAAGGAAGCCGGCCTCCCCGGCGAGGATCAGCGCACTATCGAAGACATCCTTCATTTCCGCGACCAGATCGCCCGCGAAGTCATGATTCCTTTCCACATGCTTCCCGTGCTCAACGCGGCGCAGTCGGTGGACGACGTCGTCCGGATCTCTCTGGAAAGCGGGCAGCGATTCCTCCCGGTGTCTCAGCACCGCACCGACAACATGATCGGCTACATCGACACCAACGAGCTTATCGTCGGGACTCCGGAGAAGGTGACCGACGCCATTCGCCAAGCTCAGTTCTTCCCCGAGACGCGGAGGCTGCCGGATCTTTTGTTGGACATGAACCGCAGAAAGATCGAAGTGGCTTTTCTCGTCGACGAGTACGGAGCGATAGCGGGGATGATTACGCCTAATCAGATCGTCGCGGACGTGATCCACTTTACCCCCGAGAACGGTTCGACCGCCGACGGCATCAAGCGAATCGAGCCGGGTCGTTACTCGGTGTCTGCCGACACCGATCTCGAAGACCTCGCGCATGAGCTGGGGATAAGCTTCGTGCCGAGTATCAACAGCACCGTCGGCGGCTATATTGCCGAGCGTCTGGGTCTTATTCCCGCGGTCGGCGAGCACTACGATGAAGGAGGATTTCGGTTTACGATCGTCGACAGCACGCCGCGACACGTGCGCCGAATCGAGGTCGCGCGGCTCTCTCGGCCGCATCAATACTTTCGCCACGAAGATCGGTGACCACCGTATGCCCGAGCTACCGGATTTGACGGTGTATCGTGAACGGCTCGCCGCGCTTCTCGTGGCGAAGCCGCTGGAGGCGATTCGCCTCGCGCATCCGTTTTTCCTCCGATCGGTCGACCCGCCGGTAGACGCGCTTGTCGGGAAAAGAGTCACCTCGGTCTGCCTCCTCGGAAAACGAATCGTTTTCGGCTTCGAAGAAGAACTGTACGCGGCGCTCCATCTGATGATAGCGGGTCGCCTTCACTGGAGGACGGATCGGCGACCGATTCCCCGGAAGACGGGCCTCGCTCGCCTCGATTTTCCCGACGGCAGTCTGCTGGTAACCGAAGCCGGCACGAAACGAAGGGCCTCGCTCCTCGTGGTTCGCGGCCAGAAAGAGCTGCGACGCATCGACCCGGGCGGCATCGCCGTCGCGGCGGCGGACTTTGAAGAGTTCGCCCGCACGTTGCGGCGCGAGAATCACACGCTCAAGCGCGCGCTCACCGATCCGCGGCTCTTCGCAGGAATCGGCAACGCCTATTCCGACGAGATGCTTCACCGCGCCCGGCTGTCGCCGTTCAGACAAACCAGGCATTGTTCGACCGAAGAAATCGTCCGGCTTCACAACGCGTGTCGCTCGGTGCTCGACGAGTGGATCGGTCGGCTGCGCACCGAAGCCGGCGGCGCGATGCCGAAAAGAGTTACCGCCTTTCATCCGCGGATGGCGGTCCACGGGAAGTACGGGAAGCCGTGCCCGGAATGCGGAAACGGCGTGCAGCGAATTCGGTACGCGGAGAATGAGTGCAACTACTGTCCTACCTGCCAAACCGGCGGTCGATTGCTCGCCGATCGGGCCCTGTCGCGACTGCTCAAATCGGACTGGCCGAAAACGGTGGAAGAGCTCGAAGAGATGAAGCGGCCCGCCGGCCGGTGAGCGCCGGTCGACGTTTTTCGATGCGACTCTCGATTCGGCCGATCGCGCGCGGAATCGCTCGATTCCGGCCGTTTGCATTGACCCGTCAGGAGCGTGTCGATACTATTCGTTCATGGCGAAATATCCGTTTATCGATATTGAGAAAAAGTGGCAGGCGTACTGGGAGACGAACCGAACCTTCTCGGTCGACGAAGACCCGTCGGTTCCGGCGGAAAGGCGTCGGTATGTTCTGGACATGTTCCCGTATCCCTCCGCCGCCGGACTCCATGTCGGACACCCGGAAGGGTACACCGCGACCGATATCTATTGCCGATACCTGCGAATGAACGGATACGCCGTCCTCCACCCGATGGGTTTCGACTCGTTCGGGCTACCGGCCGAAACCTACGCGATCGCAACAGGAACTCATCCCAAGACCACGACGGAGCAAAACATCGACCGGTTTCGAGAGCAGATAAAATCGCTCGGATTCTCGTACGACTGGAATCGCGAGATCTCAACGCACAGCAAAGACTACTATCGCTGGACGCAGTGGATTTTTCTCAAGCTCTACGAACGAGGCCTCGCCTACGAGGCGGAGGTACCGGTCTGGTTCTGTGAGAAACTCGGAACGGTACTGGCGAACGAAGAGGTCATACAGACGCCCGAGGGTCTCCGCTCCGAGCGCGGCAACTTCCCGGTCGAGCGTCGGCCGCTGCGACAATGGATGCTTCGGATTACCGCGTACGCCGACAGACTGCTCGACGGACTCGACTCGCTCGAATGGCCGGAGTCGATCAAGAGCATGCAACGCAACTGGATCGGTCGGAGCGTCGGGGCGAATATCGTGTTTCGGCCGGCCGATTCGGACGGCGCGATCGAGGTGTTTACCACGCGTCCGGACACGCTTTTCGGCGCGACCTATTTGGTGCTCGCGCCCGAGCATGAGCTCGTCGGCCGGATAACGACCGACGCTCAGCGGGCAACGGTAAACTCCTACCTCGAGGCGGCCGCGCGCAAATCGGATCTCGAACGGACCGATCTCGCCAAGGACAAGACCGGCGTGTTCACGGGTGCGTACGCGATCAACCCGGCTAACGGCCGGCGAATTCCTATCTGGATTTCCGACTATATCCTCATTTCCTACGGTACCGGCGCCATTATGGCGGTCCCCGCGCACGACCAGCGCGATTTCGAGTTCGCGCGGGAGTTCGATCTTCCGATCGTCGAGGTGGTCTCTCCCGACGGTCAAAGTCACCGGCTCGACGCCGCGTATACCAAAGACGGCGTCGCTATCAACTCAGGGGAATTCGACGGGCTGACCACCGACGTATTCAAGGAACGGATTACCGAGTGGCTGGAGCGGCGCGGGAGCGGAACGAAGGCCGTCAACTACAAGTTACGTGATTGGATTTTCTCCCGTCAGCGGTACTGGGGCGAACCGATTCCGCTTGTCCACTGCGATAGGTGCGGGATCGTTCCGCTACCGTATGAGGCGCTGCCGCTCGAGCTTCCCGATGTTGAAAAATACACGCCGACCGGGACCGGCGAGTCCCCGCTCGCGGCGATCGAAGAGTGGGTTCGAACGAGTTGCCCGAAGTGCGGAGGGGAATCGAAACGCGAGACGAACACGATGCCGCAATGGGCCGGGTCGTGCTGGTACTTTCTGCGATATCTCGACCCGCACAACGACAACGAACTTGCGTCGAGAGAACGAATAGAGTACTGGATGCCGGTCGATCTCTACGTCGGCGGTCAGGAACACGCCGTGCTCCACCTGCTCTACTCCCGATTCTGGTACAAAGTGCTCTACGACATCGGAGTGGTTAATACCGACGAACCGTTTCTGCGGTTGGTCAACCAGGGGATGATTCTGGGCGAGGGCGGCGTCAAGATGTCCAAGTCGCTGGGCAACGTGATCAATCCCGACGACATCGTGCGCGAGTTCGGCGCCGATTCGATGCGGATGTACGAGATGTTTATGGGTCCGCTGGAGGTATCGAAACCATGGTCCACGCAGGGGATTCACGGCGTTCATCGGTTTCTGGACAGGGTATGGCGACTCGCCGAACGAGGCGTGGTCGATCGCGACCCGACGGACGAGATCGAACGGCTGTTTCACAAGACGATAAAAAAAGTATCCGAAGACACCGCGCGGCTCGAGTTCAACACCGCGATAGCTCAGATGATGATTCTCGTCAACGAGCTGTTCAAGACGAAAGAGCTCTGCCGATCGGTCTGGGACAGGTTCGTTCGGCTGCTCGCGCCCTACGCGCCGCATCTCGCCGAAGAGCTCTGGGAACGCCTCGGAAACCGGCCGCCGGTCTCCCTCGCCTGCTGGCCGACCTACGAAGAGGCGCTTACCGTCGATCAGGAGGTGACGGTTGTCGTTCAGATCAACGGAAAGGTACGGAGCAAGTTCCGCATGGCCGCCGACACGAGCGCCGAAGAGATGGAGCGTCTCGCCCTTGAAGCCGACCGCATCCGGGAGCTGACCGACGGAAAGGAGATCAAGCGGGTCATCACGGTGCCGGACAAGCTCGTCAACATCGTAGCGGGGTAAGGTATGCATAGAAGACGCAGAGAACAAGTATACCAATGGCTCGATCACGAATCGGTCGACGCCGCCTATGTGACCGGCGACGCGGAGATTCGGTATCTGACCGGAATGCCGAGCGACTCGGTTCTGGTTCTGTTCAGAACCGGACGCTGCGTGCTGCTGCCGTGGGACGTCAACCTCGCGAGTGAGCGAGCGGAAGCGGACGAAATAATCCCGTACACCGAGTTCGACCGAAAGCTCACGGATGCTCTTCGAGCGGTGCTGGGCGATGCCGCCGGTCCCGGCCGCCGCGTGGAAATACCCGCCGACACTCCCCATCCTTCGCTCGGCGACATACGCGATGCCGCCTGCGGCGCGGAAGTCGTCTGCCGGGTCGACGGATTGACCGGAGAGATCTCGCGCATGCGGAGTATCAAGGACGATTCGGAGCTTGCGCTTCTCGGTCGCGCCGCCGAGCTGACCAACAAGGTGATCGACGAGCTCGACGAGGCGCTCGGCGCCGGGTCGCTCGAGAGCGAGCTCGACATCGCGCTTTTTCTCGAGCGAAGAGCGCGCTCGCTCGGAGGAGAAGGGACCGGGTTCGAGCCGATCGTCGCCGGCCCGTCGCGGAGCAACGGGATTCACGCGTTTCCGGCTTTTACCGGAGCTCGGTTCGCCCGAACCGGATCCGGAATAATCGATTTCGGAATCAACTTCGACGGTTATACGAGCGACGTGACGGTGACCGTCCTGTTCGGCGAACCCTCCGCCGCGCTGCGCCGGATGACGGACCTTGTGCAGCAGGCCTACGATGAATCGATCGAGCGCATCGAGGAGGGCGTCGACGCTCGCGACATCGCCCGCCGGGTCGACACCGTATTCGAGCGGGCCGGGTATTCGATGCCGCACGGCCTTGGTCACGGCATCGGTCTCGAAGTCCACGAAGCGCCGTGGCTGAAGTCGAGCGGCGAGGCGCCCGCCCTGCTTTCGCGAGGAATGGTGTTTACCGTCGAGCCGGGGCTGTATCACTCGACCGACGGCGGGGTGCGATTGGAAAACGACGTGATGCTGACCGCCGACGGACCTACGATAATCACTACCTCGCGAATACTTCGCTACGCGTGATGCGGCGCATCCCGCCTTCTTCCACTACCATCGCCCATTCGTCGTTTCCGACGTAGAGCTGCGCCACCGACTCGCCGCTTTGTTCGAGGAGGCAGTGATATCCCTCCGTCGCATCGACCGGCGTTGCGGCGTTTCGCCGTGATCGCAGCGGACGCGCGAGGAGCGGGTTTATCCAGTACCAGAGTCCGGGCGGTAGCGGGAGGGCGAGCGTGTGCGAACGGGCGGTTCGGATAACGGACGGCGAGATCGCCTCGCAACCGATTCCCGTCGCCAGAGCCGCTCGGTCGATTCCCCACGCATTTCCTTCGGTCGCGTCGAGGATCTTTTTGCGGAGACCGGCGAGATCTATCCACTCCGCCCTCCCGCCCGAATCGACGTAGGAGACGATAAGAGAGGCAAGCATCCCGTCGGCCCACGTCAATCGAAGCTCACCGCCGGCGTCCAGATCGAGGGGGTAGAACCCGCCTGCTTTCAGCGTCTCGGCCGGGGCGAGGGCCGAGTCCACCGACAGAACCACCGGGACCACCGGACGCTTGAGCAGGCGGATTGCGGCGCGGGTCGCGTCTTGGACCGGCGCGTCGAGTATCCATCGGGAAACCGCGGCGCCGGACGACGGGACCGCAAGCGCCCACACGGCGTCCCGGCCGACCGACTCGATGTGAGGCGGCAGCGAAGGAACGACGACGGTGACGGTCGTTCGGCCCGAGACGAGGGCGCACCCCGAAACCGTCGAAAGCAGCGCGGCCACGCAGGATAGAAGACACGCCGGCGCCGGCGCGCTCCGGCGCCGGCGGCGGAATCCCGGTCTACTCACAACCGGAAATTACTTCGCTGTCCCTCGTGCCGCTTCAACTGGTCACGGTAAGCTCGCCGGATATCGC
>JAJRYZ010000039.1 GCA_024275515.1 Spirochaetota bacterium | reverse complement strand
GCGGAACTCCAGGAGTGATCTCGGGTACGACGGGTCGGAGCGACGCGTAGATTGCCGCGTGCGTCGGCCTCTGCTATACTGCGCGGCTGAATCGCGACGTGTAGAGGAGGCCGGTTATGTATCCGGCGCGCGTACTCAGACGACGGGTGGAGGCGGGAGAGGTCGTGACCGGTCTGCTCGTCACATTTCATCTCTGGCCGGGGCTGGTCGAGATCGCCCGCCGCGCAGGGCTCGACTACATCATCGTCGACCGCGAGCACGGTCCTCACTCCGACGAGTTGACCGCCGAAGTCTGCGCCGTCGGTCGGTATCTCGGATTCGCGGTGCTCATAAGGCCGATCGACACCGACTACTCAACGGTACGACGCGCCGTCGATCTCGGGTCGTGCGGCTTGCTGCTACCCACGGTGGAATCGGCCGCCGAGCTCGATCGGGTGCGTTCGACGATCCGTCTTCCGCCGCGGGGAAAGCGGCGACCCGGAGGGCACGGAAACTACTGGCTAAAGTCGTTCGACCGTACCGCCTGGCGTACGGAGGTGGAGGACGATTTTCTCGTTCTTCCGCAGATCGAAAGCTCGGCAGGCCTGTCGAAGGTGGAAGAGATCGCGTCGCACGAGATTACGACGGCGATCGCGGTCGGCCCCTACGATCTATCGGCCGACCTCGGCGTGTGCGGCGAGATGGAGCATCCGCGGCTCGTGGAAGCCGAGAATCGAATACGCGAGGCCGGGCTGAGGGCGGGCAAGACGATGTGGCACATCGGCGACCCCGAGACGCTTCGCGCCCGCGGATTCAGTTTTCTCTGCATCGGCGAACCGAGCGTCATTCTGGAGCAGGCGATGCGAACCACGCGCGAAGCGATCAGGTAAGGAGGAATCACCATGAACTACACGACATACGGAAAAACCGGCGAACGGGTCTCGCTCCTGGGCATGGGAGGGATGCGCTGGACGAAGGAGATGAGCGATGAGGAGGCGGTGGCCGCGTTGCATCGGGCGAACGAGCTGGGCATAAACTATTTCGACACGGCGCCGGGGTATTGCGACGACCGCAGCGAGCCGATCCTCGGGAAGGCGCTGGCGAATATGCCGAACGACGATTGGCTCGTCGCAACGAAGGGTCCGAACGGTCTGACCGAGTCGGAGGTAAGGGAGCGGATCGACACCTCTCTCGATCGTCTTGGCGTTGAGGCGATCGATTTCTACTTTCTCTGGTGCATTATCACCCCCGAGCAGTACACCAAGGCGCTTCAACCCGGGATGTGTCTCGACGGCATTCGGAAAGCGCACGAAGAAGGACTGATCAAGCACGTCGGAATATCTTCGCATATGGAGTCGACCGGTTTGAAGCGGATCGTCGACGACGGGTTGTTCGAGTTCCTCATGGTTCCATACAACGCCGTCAACTTCGGCCAGCGGGAGGACGGAGTTCGCTACGCGAAGGAACACGGCATGGGCGTTGCCGCGATGAATCCGCTTCACGGCGGAATTATCGCGCAGTACAAAGACAAACTCTCGATTTTCGAAGGTTCCGAACGGAACGGAGTCGAGGAAGGCTTGCGGTTTTGCATCGAGTCTCCCTACATCGACGTCGCGCTGTCCGGGATGAACACGGTTGCGCAGGTGGAGGAAAACGTCGGATACGCCGAATCGTATTCGCCGCTTGCGGCCGAAGAGTTCGACAAGCGCGTCGAAGAGCTCCGGTCGAGCTTCGACGCGATGTGTACATCGTGCGCCTACTGCGTTTCCGGCTGCCCCGAGAACATCTTCATACCTGCTTATATGGAAGTGTACAATCATTATCTTCTCACCGGGAGCATCGAGGAAACCAAGGGACGGCTCAATTGGCATAAGCAGTTCGGGCTTCTTCGCGACAAGGCGCCGGTCGCGGCGAATTGCATCGAATGCGGAAACTGCGAGGAAGTCTGCACGCAGTATCTCGACATCATGACCCGCCTCGCCTGGCTTGACGAGCAGATCGAATCGCAGATGCAGCAGAGCTGACGGCGGTCCGGACCGCCGGACCGCCGGCGGACCGCTCGCTATTCGAACCCGATCCAGGGGTTGGTGGACTTCTCCTGACCGATCGTGGTGGGGTTGCCGTGGCCCGAGTACACCACCGTATCCTCGGGGAGCTTGAATAGTACGTCCTTAATGCTTCGCATTATCGACTTGGCGCTTCCCCCGGGGATGTCGGTTCGGCCAATGCCGCCGTCGAACAGGACGTCCCCGTCGAAAACCACTTTCCGCTTCGCTTCGTAGAAGCTCACGTGTCCCGGAGTGTGTCCGGGGGTAAACAGGACCTTCAGCGATACCTTTCCCACGCGAATGATCTGATTCTTCGAAAGCGTCATGTCCGGGTCCGGACACTGCTTGGCATCGAGACCGAATACCGCGGCGCCGCCGGCTTCGCGAAGGAGCGGGAGATCGAGAGGATGAAGCGCGAGAGGCGCTTTCAAGCGTTTGGCCAAAGCCTCGTTGGCGCCGATGTGGTCGAAATGAGCGTGCGTATTAAGAATGTACCGGATAGATAATCCGAACGCCTCGATCTCTCCGAGTATGCGACCCGCATCGTCTCCGGGGTCGATGACTACTCCCTGCTTCGTGTCGTCGCAGGCCGCAATGTAGCAGTTGGTCTGCAGCGGCCCGACGACAAGTTGGCGAATTATCACCTTCGACGCTCTCCCGTCCGTCGTAGTTCGGTATCCGTCGCGAACATGCGGCCGCGTCGCCCGAGCGGCGGACACACGTATCGGCGCGACGATCGGTTACCGGTGTTCCCCCCTCTCCGGTCGAGCGGGGATGAACTGTCGTGGATAGGTCCATTGTAGTCATGAAGCGGCGCGCTGTACAGCGGAATATTACGGTGGCGCGGGCGCGTAATTCGTTCCCGCGCACCTGCGTGATACGGTTCCCGATTATCTTGACCGGATCGAGCTCAACGGCGGATAATCGCCGCTACGATATAGTCGGCAAGGTCGCGCGTCGCGGCGCAGACCAGCGCGTTTCTCAGTTTCCATCGCCCCTTATCGTCGGTGGAAAGACGGTAGACGGTCTCGTCGACGGCGAGCCCTACGGGAGTTCCGTCGGGAAAAACGGCCACGAAGCCTTCACGATGAAGCATCGGAAGCACGCCGGCGACATCCCACAGTTTGACCTTTCCGATGTACCCGATGTACCGGTCGAGCAGCAGGTAGGTCAGCGGCAAAACCGCGCATCCAAGCGCCTGGACCGGATTGGCGACGTCGATACCGTTCCCCTTCGCGACGCCCTGAGTAAGCGCGATCATTCCCGAGGAGGTTCGCTCCGCCTTGGGGACGCGTGTCGGGGCGGCATCTATACGGGCGCTTTCGCCGTTGATCGGGCCGTACATCACCTCGGACCCGTCGGTGATAAAAAGCTCGTCGGTAACCGGGAGATAGATCGCGCCGTCGGTGAGCCGCCCCGCCTCCATCCGACCGATCGAGATTCCCCACGTGGGAATGTGGTGCGCGTACGGGGCCGTCCCGTCGATCGGGTCGACGACCCAGGCGACCCCGCGCATCGCCCGCTCGACGTAGCCGACGCCCCTCTCGTCGATGGTCTCCTCTCCGATGATATACGAGTCGCCCCCGGGATCGTCGAGCCGAGACTCGAAATGGGCTTCGACTTCCCTGTCCGCCTTGGTAACCAGCGAGCGGTCCGACTTCAACCTCGCCTCGGGTGTCTCATAGTGTCGAAGCGCGATCTCCGCGCATTCGGCGAGCAGGGCGGTTATTGCGGCGGGACGCCATTCAATCATCGGCATACAGTACGCCGTCGGCTCATCGGCGGTCAACTCACCCGTGCCATTCTTCGGCCGACGCGTCGAATCGCCGCGCGTTCGCGCTTCGATCGTTGCCGCGTCGAGTTTTCCCGTGATAGGTTTGTGCATGATTCGCCGTGTCTGCGTCATCTGCATCGTCACTCTTCTTGCGGCCGGCTGCGCTCTCATTCGTCCCCCCTCAACCCGACGCACCGAGCTCGTTTTCGACACGCCGTGCACGGTCACGGTGTTCGGACGCAACGCGAACCGGGCGATTGATGCGGTCTTCGAAGAGATGAGACGGATCGATCGCATCATGAACGCCTACGACCGGTCCAGCGTGGTTTCGGAGCTTAACGAGGCGGCCGGAAGGGCGCCGGTGAGCGTGCCGGAGGAACTATTTCGGGTCATAGAAACCGGGTTGGCGTTCGGCGAAGTAACCGACGGCGCGTTCGACATCTCGATCGGCCCGCTCGTTGCGCTGTGGGACATCGGCGGCGAGTCTCCACGGGTGCCCTCCGCGACCGAAATAGAGGACGTGCTCGATCTGGTCAACTATCGGGATGTGCTGCTTCTCGACTACCAGCGGCAGGTGCTGCTCAAACGCGCCGGGATGCGGATCGACCTCGGCGGGATCGCCAAAGGATACGGCGCCGATCGCGCGGCCGAGCTTCTGCACGAGATCGGAGTCGAGAGCGCGCTTCTCGACTTCGGAGGCAATATCTACGCGGTGGGAAGCAAGGCTCAGGATCGACCGTGGCGCATCGGTATTCAGGATCCGTTTGAACCGCGGGGCAACTATCTCGGAGTATTGAGCATTGCCGATACGTCGGTGGTCACCAGCGGGACCTACGAACGTTACTTCGAAGCGAACGGGAAACGCTATCATCACATTCTAGATCCGTCTACCGGATATCCGGTCGACAACGGGCTGATGAGCGTCACCATCATCGCCTCCTCATCGATGACCGCCGACGCGTTGGCGACCGGGGTCTTCGTGCTCGGAATCGTCGACGGGCTTGCCCTCGTCGAGGCGTTCGACGGGGTCGAGGCGATTCTCGTCGACGAGAATCGCCGTCTTTATCTCTCCTCGGGTGTTGGAGAACGATTCGTTCCGAGCGACGATCGGTTCACCGTTGTCGATCGGGTGAAAACCGAATGAATCGAACCCGCCGCCGGCCCGGACGGCCGTTCGTTCCGGCCGACCTGGCGGTCATCGCGCTCGTCGCGGCGGTTACCGCGGGCGTTTCTGCGTATTCGTACGCCGACGGCGGAACCGGGCGGGTATCGATCGCGAGCGGGAAAAACGAGTGGATTTACCCGTTGAACGTCGATAGAGAGATCGACGTCCGCGGTCCGCTCGGCGATACGCGCGTCGAAATTGCAGACGGGACCGCCCGAATCGTCGATTCGCCGTGCAGAGACAAGGTCTGCGTGCGTATGGGACGGCTCGATCGTACCGGCGATTGGTCGGCGTGTCTTCCCAACGGTGTGCTCGTGCGAATCGTCGGTGGGGGGAGCGACGAAGTCGATGCGGCGACCTACTGAGTCGCCCGAGACGCGACCCCTGGCGCTGCTGGCCGCCTCGTGTCTGGTCCTCGCGATGATCGATCACATGGTGCCCAAACCGATCCCCTTTGTCCGACTGGGACTGGCGAACCTTCCGATTCTCGTTGCTCTCTCGGCGTTCGGTTGGCGCGGAGTGATGCGTTTGGCGTTGCTCAAGATCGCGGGGCAGGGGCTGATTACCGGGATGCTCTTCTCGTACGTGTTTCTTTTTTCCGCGGCGGGCACGCTCGCGAGCGCCGGCGTGATGTACGTTGTCTACCGCACCGCCGGCGGCCGAATATCTCTGGTCGGAACAAGTGTCGTCGGCGCGTTGGTGTCGAACACGGTGCAACTTCTTCTCGCCGCCGCGCTCGTTTTCGGCCGCGGCGCTCTCCTGCTGGCCCCCCCCTTCCTCGCCGTCGGGCTGGTCACCTCGATCATTCTCGGCGTCGTTGCGAACCGATTCGTCGACCGCTCGCGATGGCTCGCGATGACCGGACTTCGTACGTGAATCGCGGCATCGTTCTGGTCGTGACGGGGCTGCTGTCGATTCCGGCGTTCACCCTTCAGGACCACCTGATCATCAAAGCCGTCCAGTGTCTCCTCTTTGTCGTTCTCGCGGCGGCGGCCGCAAGACGCATCCGGGTGGTCCCGACCGCGAGCGTCTTTCTCGCCGTCCTCGCGGTGCATCTGTTTTTTCCGGCGGGAAAGGTGCTGGTCCGCGTGGCCGGGTGGCCGCTGACCCTCGGTGCGCTCGAAACGGGCCTGGACAAGGCGCTCCTGGTCGTGGGCCTGGTATTCCTGTCGCGATACTCGGTGCGGCTCGGTGCTCTGAGCAAGGCGGTCTCCGGAACGTTGCTCGGCATGATGCTCGTGTATTTCGAAGAGCTCACGCGAAGCGCGCGTCTGCGGACCGACAACGGGGCGGCGACGGACGAGCAGGGCGTCGCTCGGGCGGGCATTCCGAAGTCGCTCGGAGAGGTGGTGCGCCGGCTGGATGACGCGCTTGTCGCCGCCTATGCCGCGGTCGACGGCGGCGGGACGGAGGCGGAGCGCTCGTTGGACTGCGCGGCGACCGGCGACGAGTCGGTTTCCGGCGCGGCGTCGGCGCCGGCGACCGCGGTGGCCGCGGCCGCGCTTCAATGGCTGCTCTTTCTCGCGGGTCGGCTCTCGTTGATTCCCGACATCGGCGACCTGCTATAGGCGTGAGCCGATCCGCCGAACGCGAATCGTTCAGGTCCGACGGTCCTTCCCGACGTAGAAAACCTCGAACGATTGCTTTCTGCTCGCCTGCGGCTTGATCCGACGCGACGTCCGGAACCGGGCGCGCACCTCGGCGAAGACCTGCTCCTCGTCGGATCCCTGAAACACTTTTACCACGAGGTTCCCTCCCGGGCGCAATAGAAGGTCGCACAGCGAGACGACCGTTGCGGCGATCGTCGCCGAGCG
>JAJRYZ010000038.1 GCA_024275515.1 Spirochaetota bacterium | reverse complement strand
GGCGGATGCTACGCGGTAAAAACTCGGAACCAGGACGCCGAAGCCGTGCATCAACCGTCGTTCGGCGAGAAGCGACACGATAAACCGATCCGGATGGAGCAGATTGACCACCGCATCGTGGACGGAGAATACCTCTCCGGTCCACGGCTCATCCGGAACGAGAGCCCCCGACACCAGTGCGCGTGCGTTCAACTTCCGCTTCCTTGCGGCCGGGACGGGCCCGACGGATCGTCTACACAGCCAGGGATTTTCATTTTGAAACTGAAACTACCGTTCGCTTCGCCTTTCTCTGCGATTCGCCGGTCGGGATATGCTTCACCACGCCAATCATGGTATTCTCTCCTCGCCTACATACGAAGTGTAGTGCGCTGCAAAAGGAAACACGAGCAAATGAAGGTTGTTGAAGCCGGCACATTTCTCGCGTCGCCGGGTCCGGGAACGGCCGCTTTCGGTTGTGCGGTCTACACCCGCGCACGCCGAAAACGCGATTGGACCTCCGATTAGGGATTCTTATTTTGAAACTGAAGCTACCGTTCGCTTCGGCGCTTTCTGCGATGTTGCCGGCCGGAACCGGCAAATCGCCACGAGAGCGTTTTGCCTGCGTACTGTTGCCGGGCAATCCTCGAAATGGCAAGCCATATCGAGGATTGCTCACTTCCGATACGGGGCCCTACCGTGTCGTCGTCTGATCCCGCTTCGATGTCGAACGGAGCGCCGTCGGACGCGGCGTCGTCCAACGGCTCCGGGGGAGGGATCCCGATCGTGCTCCCCGAGGAGGCCGAACGGCTTCTCGTTATGGTGCGGGCGCTCCTTCGGGGCTCGCGTCTAGAGCCGGGGGGACGGATCGCCCGGGGAGTCAATACGACCGGACGGACCCTGCTCTTCCCGGGAATCAACACCGCTCATCGCTCCACGTACCCCGCTTTCTGGATCCGCGATCCTGCCTGGATCGCCGAGGCGGGTCTGATCGACGCCGTCGAGATCGAAGGATGGCTTTCGCTCATGATCGAGACGATGCACGGGCCGATTCCACGATTCCTCGAAAGCGGCGGCCTTATCGTACCGTTCTCGATCGCCGACCATATCAACCTCGACGGAAGCCCCGTCTACTATCCCGGGACCTACGACGGCGGAGAGACTCAAGGACCACCGTGGGGGACCTACCCGCCGCACGACGACCAGTACTGGCCGACCTTCACCGCCTACGCGTTGATGCGGTTGACCGGTGACCGGACGGTCGGAGCTCGAAGCTGCGCTTCCCGTCTCGGCGAGATTCCCGTTTGGCTCGCCTGCGATCTCGCTCATCACGCGATGCGCGTCAATCCCGACACGGGGCTCTGTTGGGCGGCCGACGCCCCCGAGCAACACCAGGTCGACTGGGGATACAACGATTCGATTACCAAGACCGGCGATCTGCTGTTCCCGTCGCTTCTGCGTATCGAATCGTGTCACAAGCTCGCCGCACTGTTGGAAGGCGGCGGGCAACTCGGAAGAGCCTCCGCGATCCGTTCTCAGGCGGCTCGGCTGCGGGCGGCGATAGTCGATACTTTCGTCTCCCGATTCGAACACGGAGCGCGTACGGACACCTGGCTTGTCTCGGCCGGCGGGACGGGGCGACTTCCCGACGTCTGGGGGACCGCGTTGGCGGTGCATCGCGGCTTCGTTCCGGACGACGTCGCCCGGGCGCTCGCGACTTCGCTGTTACACGCGTATCGGGAGGGAACCGCGGTCTTCCGCGGACAGATTCGCCACGTCCCGTCCTCGTTCGGCTACTGGCCCGTCGCCGCTTCGAAGCCGGGAACGTATCAGAACGGGGCGTATTGGGGATACGCATCCGGATGGTACGTCGACGCCTTAAGCCGCGTCGACCGCAAAGCCGCGCGCGACTGCTTCCTCGACTACCTTGGGGCGATGGAAGAGGGATGGAACGATTCGGGAGAGGCGTGTGCGTGGGAGTGTGTCAATCCCGCGCTCGACCACTATCAGAACCCCGGGTATCTCGCGACCGTCGCGATCCCCTATGTCTCGCTCGCCGCGGCGGGACTGCTCCCGCCGCACCGGTAACGATCACACGACCGACGGTCGTCACGCACGGCTCACGCGGCCGCAGACGATCACGACTGCAGCCGGCTGAGCGCCTCGG
The DNA here is from genome assembly GCA_024275515.1 of Spirochaetota bacterium. Lineage (GTDB taxonomy): Bacteria > Spirochaetota > Spirochaetia > ARS1246 > ARS1246 > JAJRYZ01. The sequence goes on along the minus strand of JAJRYZ010000038.1, from coordinate 2,466 downwards.
CGTCCGCGCCCCACGCGCGAAGCTCGATCTTCCGCCCGTCCGGATGAACCGAATCGTCCGGCGCCGCCGTCGAAACGCTACCCGGATCGATCACCAGAAGCCTGAGGTCCGCCGCCTCCGCGCCCTTGATCCGAGTGCGGTTGAGGCAGAAGACCGTAGGCCCGCGCATCAGCGCGACGCGTCCCGATTGAGCCTTGCGGTCGGCAACGAGCCGAACCGGCATCGGGAGGTCGATCTCGATCCGGTCGCCGGCACTCCATTCCCGGGAGATCCGATGAAACGTTCCGCGCGTCACCGCTCTTTCCGACGGAGAACCGTTGATAAGCACCGTGCCGTCGCGGCACCACCGGGGAATTCGCAGATCGAGATCGAACGACACTCGGCGCTCGGGAACGATTTCGATCGAGATCCGTCCCTCGGAAGGATACGTGGTGGAAACCCGAATCTCTACCGCCGACCCGGCTGCCGGCGGACGGGACGCCGAGAAGCCGGTTCCGGGGCAAGCGAAGGGCCGGACTATCGCGCCCGGTCGTCCACCCAGTTCTCCGGCGGCGTACCGAACCAGGGCGGGTCCGGCTCCGGCGGTCCGCAGACGCCCACCCAATTGCCGATGAGCTCCCGCTCCCGACTGCACCTCCGCATGCATTCTTCAATGTAGTCGGGATCCCAGTTTCTCAAAACGAGATCGTGCAGACGCAGCGCCGGCGCCCGGTGGGCCGGATCACCGGACAGATCGTTCATCTCGTTGGGATCGGCGACGAGGTTGAACAACTCCGGGCGCTCGCCGTGGTAGTAGTTGTACTTCCACGGGCCCCACCGAACCATGCGACTCGCGCACTCATGTCGAGCGGCGGTGTACTCGGCGAACACTGCGTCGTCCCATTCACCGCCATCGCCTTCCAGCAGGGGAACAAGGCTATGACCCGTCGCTCCCGGCAACGGATCGACCCCGGCCAGGTCCATGAGCGTCGGGCCGACGTCGATGAGACTTACGTTGGCACCGACGCTCGCGCCGCCGTGAATCCGATCCGGCCAGGATATAATCAAGGGCACTCGCGACGCGCCGTCGTAGAAGGTGCTCTTCCACCACATGCCGTGCTCCCCGAGCATCTCGCCGTGATCGGAAGTGTAGACGACGATCGTGTCATCGGCCCGCCCGGCGTCGGCGAGAGCCGAAATCACCGCTTCTACCTGCCGGTCGATGAATGAGCACAGACCGTAGTACGCCACCCGAGCGCGCCACTGCGCATCACGCGGAGGGAGCGGATCCGTCTGGAATCTTCTGCGCCGCTCGGCGTTGACGGGATGAAGACCGGAATCCGGTACCACCGGCAGATCGTCCTGATCGATCCGGGAGGCGTAGTACTCGAAGTCTTTCGGAGGCGCAACGAACGGGCAATGAGGAGAGACATAGCCGACGGTGAGCAGGAAAGGTGAAGCGTCGGGATCCCGGCCGCACTGTTCGAGCCAGTTTACCGTGGCGCGGGTTACCGCCTCATCGTAGGCGTGATAGCCGGTGCGCCCGGGCCCGCTCTTGACGACGCCGGCGAGACTCATTCCGGGCGTGTCGATCAGGTCCCCGAGCACCGGTTCCAACCGCCAACCCTTGGACAAGTACGCGGTTCCTCCGACATCCCCTATGAGTCGCCGTACGAAGCCGTGGCGCTGGTCCCAACCGACGAAATGCATCCGCCCCGAAAGAACCGTGTCGTAGCCGTCGGCAAGAAAGGCATGGGCGAAGGTGGGAATGCCGCTGCACAGCTCCCCTTCATTGTCCCACAGGCCGATCTCGTGGGGCCGGCGGCAGGTCATGAAGGACATTCGGCTGGGGCCGCACAGCGGAAAGGTGCAGTACGCGTTGGTGAACCGGGCGCCCTGTGTCGCAAGCCTGTCGAGGGCTGGAGTGTGGACGACTGGATCGCCGGCGCAACCCAGGATATTCGCGTTATGCTGGTCGCTCATGATGATGAGAACGTTGGGGTTTTTGTCCCGCGGCATCCTTATCTCCTCATGTGCGGACGTTCCTCTCCCTACGCCCGGCGGCGGGCTCGAATCGCTCATCGTACACCCTGGTGTCGCCGGGCTTCCGCCGCTTCTCAACGTAGTCCAGCCATTCTTTCTCCGATGTGTAAGGCAGCCAGCCCTTGCGCGACACGTATGGGGTCCGCTGCACTTCGAAGCGCAGCTCGAAACGCTCGCGTCCGTTGGTAAAGTGAACCGGAGTCCGAATGACGACGTTCATGTCCACCACTTCCTTCATCAAAAAAGAATCTTCGTGGTTGATCAAGCGAAACCTGCGCGGCATCAGGAAGAAGAGATTCCCCGACTCGCCTTTCGGCCGCGATACCGTTCCCGAGAGTGCCATGGTTTTCTCATCCCACGAGACGTTTTCGATCTCAACGGCTCCCTGTTGAACGTGCATGTCGGTGGATAGGAGCCACGGATGCCGCCTTGCCCGCGATATCC
>JAJRYZ010000037.1 GCA_024275515.1 Spirochaetota bacterium | reverse complement strand
TACGGCTCCCGACCGGGGCGTGGCGCGCATCAAGCGCTCGACGCGCTGTGGGTGGGGCTGATGAGAAAGAGAGTGAGCTGGGCGCCGACGCGGACATTCGTGGTTTCTTTGACACCATCGACCACGAGTGGCTGATGAGATTTCTCGAGCATCGAATCGCCGACCGAAGAGTCTTACGCCTGATCCGGAAATGGTTGAGGGCGGGAGTCTTGGAGGATGGCGAATGGTCGAAGACGGAAAAGGGTACGCCTCAAGGAGCGGTAATTTCACCGTTGCTAGCGAATGTGTATCTCCATTACGTCCTCGACGTGTGGGTTCAACGGTGGCGAAAACGGACCGCGAAAGGCGATGTGATTATCGCACGGTATGTGGACGATTTCGCTCTGGGGTTCCAATACCGAGAAGAGGCCGAACGGTTCCTGGAAGAGTTAAAGGAACGGTTCGAGAAGTTCGGCCTGACGTTGCATCCCGAAAAGACTCGTCTGATCGAGTTCGGGCGGTTCGCCGCCGGGAATCGTCGGAGACGAGGTTTTGGAAAGCCGGAGACATTCGACTTCCTCGGCTTCACCCACTATTGCGGGAGACAGAGGAAAACGAAACGGTTTACGGTGCAACGGAAGACGGCGTCCAAACGATTGCGGGCCAAGATCAGGGAGGTGAAAGTGTCGCTGATGCGTCGCCGTCATCGTCCTGTGAGGGAGACGGGAGAGTGGTTGAGGTCCCTCCTGCGAGGGTACATGAACTACTACGGAATCCCGGGTAACTGCGAAGCCCTGACTTCGTTCCGATACGCGATGATTCGTGCCTGGATGCGCTCGCTGCGGCGACGTAGCCAGAGACACTGTCTCCCGTGGAGTCGGTTGAATCGATGGGTGGATCGTTGGATACCTTCGGTAAAAGTGACACATCCTTATCCGGACGCGCGTTTCGACGCCACCTACTCGAGGTAGGAGCCGTATGCGGGAAATCCGCTCGTACGGATCTGTGCGGGGGGTGTCGGGCAACCGGCATCCCTACCGCGACTTCTAGCGAGGAAGGGGTTTCTCCCATACATCGATTGTGCGGCGAGAGGACATGAAATGTCTGTCCAGTCCGGGAATTCGAACCAAGTGGAGCAGTGTTGAAAATGGAACCCCAATATTCACAGTGAGTTACGCGGTGTAAAGGATCTGGCGCGGCGTTTGCTTCTTCAGGAAACACCTAGAGGCGCAGACCGGAAGAAAGGAGCGGCACAATGAATGACCTTGATTATAAAGCGAGAGGGCTCTTATTCCTCATCTATACCGCCCTCGTCCTTCCATCTTTCCTGTTCCCCTTTATCGGCCAACAGACCGCATTGTTCTCCGTGCTGTTTCCGGCGCACGTTCTTACCAACGCGTTTCCGCTCCTCGCGGCCAAGTTCGCGCAGGATTTTTTCTTTGGCGGACCGCAAGGGCTCGGGATGGCGGTTTGCTTCTTGGCCACGCCCATCCAATGGTGTCCGCTTCTCGTCCTTTCGGTCTTCCCGCGAGTATGGAACTCACGCCGCCCGCGGGTTGTCGCCATAGGATGGATCGCCTTGTTCCTGACCCTGACCATCCTCTCGGCCGCATGGCTAATTCTCGACCCGAGCCTCCTGGCGGGATGAACCTGCCGTCCGGGACCCCTTTCCCGGGAATCCCGGAAACCTTGTCGGGGCGGACGCCTGTGGTATAGTCGCCGCCAAGTTGTCCCGAACAGGCCCTGTCGCCGGACCGGAGAACGATCTGAGGGGATCGAGTGAATCGCCTTTTACCCATGACCGAAACAACCGACACGAACGATACGGCCGAACAAGC
>JAJRYZ010000036.1 GCA_024275515.1 Spirochaetota bacterium | reverse complement strand
CGGCGACCGGGACGGTCGAGTCGGGCGACGGCGATGAGAAGCGGAAGGAGCTCGCCGAGGTCGTTTTCTGAGTGCGTAACGGCCGGCCGGCCGAGGCTTGACCTTTTTCGGCCGCTAAGCTACAGTGCGGCTGGTGTTTCTATGAATAGAAACACCAGCCGCACCTGACGTAGTGGCGTGCGGCGTAGTCGGAGGAAGGAGCAGGTCCCGTGCAAAGCGTGCGGCACGACGGAATTATCAAAGTGGTTGCCGGCGAGCGGTTTACGCCGCTCGCCCTCGCGAGAAAACTCGGCGCGCGAGCGATTCTCGAGTCCTCGTCGTTTCAAAAGGGGAAGGAGCGTTACTCGATACTGCTCGTCGACGAGGCCTTTCGCGTGGTGCAGCGTAATACGCGCGTCATTATGAGGCGGGACGGGAAGAGTTTCTCGATCAAGAGTCGGCATCGAGACATCCTCGACGTTCTTCGGTACTTTGCCGACCAGCAACCGCCGATCCATCAGGACCTGCCGATTCCCGCAGGCGGTATCGGGTATCTGTCGTTCGAGTTCGCGCGGTTTTGCGACGACATGCAGTTTCGGATGAAGCACGATCGACTCGATCTGCCGGACGCTGAGTTCGTTTTCGGACATGTTTTCGTCATTTTCGACCACTACACGGATATCATTTACCTGGTCGGAATGAACTACAACGAGCATGAAGTCGATCTGGAAGCACGCGTCGCGGATACCGAGCGGAAGCTCGACGATCTTGATTTCAACTATCTCGCGTCGCGACGGCCGGCGCGGTCGATCGAACTGCTCAACGATTCGGACGAGCAGGCGGAGTTCCTGCGGGGCGTCGAGGTGGTGCGGCGGGAAATCGTCAAGGGAAATCTGCTCCAAGGCGTCCTTTCGAGACGTATGTATCTGAAGACCGATCTGCCGGCGTTGGAAGCATATAAGAACCTGCGTTCGGCCAATCCGTCGCCCTATCTTTTTTACATCGATTTCGGGGATTATCAGTTGTTCGGTTCGTCGCCGGAGGTGCACGTTAAGGTGAAGGACGGTCGGGCGGTGATCCATCCTATCGCCGGAACGCGTCGACGCGGCGCCGACGCCGCCGAAGACGCGCGACTCGAGGAGGAGTTGCTCGCCGATGAAAAAGAACGCGCCGAGCATTTGATGCTGGTCGATCTTGCTCGAAACGATCTTGGGCGGTTTTGCGAGACCGGCACGGTGACCGTCGACTCGCTGATGGATGTTGAGCGCTACTCGCACGTGATGCACATCGTATCGCGGGTCAGCGGCGCGCTGTGCCCGGGGAAAGACGGGCTCGACGCGATTCGCGCGACCTTCCCCGCGGGAACGGTGTCCGGGGCGCCCAAAATCCAGGCGGTCAAGACGATCGATTCATTGGAAAGCGAGCCGCGGAAGTTCTACGCGGGTCTGGTGGGGTACGTAGAGCCCGGCGGCGACCTCGATACCTGCATTACTATACGCAGCGCGCTTAAGCGCGGCGACCTCATAGCGCTGCAAGCCGGCGCCGGAATCGTGTTCGACTCGACGCCGGAGCGGGAGTTGGAAGAAACAGGCGAAAAACTCGGTGCGCTTGTAAGCTCCGTCGGTCTGGAGATGTAGCATGTATCTTCTTCTCGATAACTACGATTCGTTCACCTACAACATCTATCAGTATCTCACCGAGCTGACCGACAAGGAGGTCGCGGTAGTCCGAAACGACAAAATCACTTGCGACGAGGTGGCCTTGCTCTCGCCGGAGGGTATTGTCATCTCTCCTGGTCCCGGCCGCCCCGAGGAAGCGGGTATTTCGGTTGAGATTATTCGGCGATTCGGACCGACCATCCCCATCCTGGGCGTTTGCCTCGGGCACCAGGCGATCGGTTACGCCTACGGCGCCAAGATCGTGAACGCCGGTCGTATTATGCACGGAAAGACCGACTCGATATCGCTCGACGGTAGGGGGCTATTCCGAACGGTGCCGTCTCCGGCCACTTTTACCAGGTACCACTCGCTCGTCGTCGACGAATCGACGGTGCCGGAGGAGCTGGAAGTTACCGCACGGGGTAGCGATGGAGAAGTCATGGGGCTTCGACACCGGCACTATTTGATCGAGGGGATTCAGTTTCACCCCGAGTCGGTTGCCTCCGAAATGGGAAAGGAGATCCTGAAGAATTTTCTGTCGTACCGCCGAGAGCCGGTTCCCCATCGGGCGTTGCTCTCGAAGATCATCGACAAAGAGGATCTTGCTATGAACGAAGCGGCCGATTTTATGAGAGAACTGACTGAAGGCGCGCTTTCGGAGGCTCACATTGCCGGGTATCTGGTCGGCTTGAGCAGTAAAGGAATCGCCGCCGAAGAGATCGCCGGTTGCGCTTCGGTGCTTCAAGAAAAGAGGAAAAAAGTCTCGGTCGATCCACCGCTTCTTGACACGTGCGGTACCGGCGGCGATGGACACGGCACTTTTAACATCTCCTCGCTCGCGGCGATCGCAGCGGCGGCCTGCGGAGCGCGGGTGGCAAAGCACGGGAATCGTGCAGTAAGCAGTCTAAGCGGAAGCGCCGATTTCTATCGCGAGCTCGGCATCGCGATAGAGCTCTCTCCCGAGGCGGCCTCTCGGATGATCGAAGAGACCGGATTCGCGTTTCTGTTCGCACCGCTCTACCACGGAGCGATGCGCTACGCGGCGCCGGTGCGACGCGCGCTCGGGCTGAAGACGATAATGAATCTCCTCGGGCCGCTGGTGAATCCCGCCGGCGCCGGCTTTCAGCTGATAGGGGTCTATGATCAGGCGCTCGCCTCGACGATGGCCGCGGCCGCGAGGCTGCTCGGCATCGAGCGGGTGATGGTCGTCCATGGTTCGGACGGTCTGGACGAACTGTCTGTGAGCGGGGTCTCCTCGGTCGTGGTCTCGTTAGACGGCGCGGCGCCGGAAGAGAGCGTCGTCGATGCGGCCGAAATCGTCGGCGAAACGTTTCCGCTTGACGATCTTAAGGGCGGATCGGCCGCGGAGAACGCGGCGGTCGCGCGAAGCCTCGTTGCCGGGTCGGGACCGCGGGCTATCCGCGAAGCGGTACAGCTCAACGCGGGAGCGGGATTGTGGCTGTACGGTATCGCCGCGGACATCTCCTCCGGCTACGCAATGGTTCGCGACGCTTTCGACGGCGGCGCGGTGGCCGACAAGCTCGAAGAGGTGCGCGTCCGTTCGGCCCGGTTGGCGAACCTGTAGTTCTACGATGAACTTGCGAGAGACCATCGTCGCGCGCAGAAAGGCGCGGATCGACCGTGAAGGCGCATCCTTGGGCCTGAAGGTCCCCGCGGTCCGCCGAGTTCCCGTTGTGAGCTTTCCTGCGTCGCCGGGATTGATCTGCGAGGTCAAGCGGCGTTCGCCTTCCCGCGGAGACATAGATCGGACTATCGACATCGTCGAACACATTCGCCGCTACGTAAACGGAGGCGCTCGATCGGTCTCGGTTCTGACCGAAGAGGACTATTTTCACGGCAGCCTCGCCGATCTCGTGGTCGCGAAAGCGCGCTTTCCCGAGGTCTCCTTTCTCCGAAAAGATTTTCTTATCAACGAGGAAGACATCGAAGTGAGCTATCGCGCGGGCGCCGACGCGGTGCTCCTTATCGCTTCCATTCTCGACGAGTCGACCTTGGTCCGGCTCATCGACAGATCGGTCGCCCTCGGAATGACGCCGCTGGTCGAGGTTCATACCCAAGCGGAAATTGAGGCGCTCCGCGTCTACCGCCCGCCGTGCGTCGGCTGTAATGCGCGCGACCTCGCGAGCTTCGAGATCGATTTGCTGACTCCCCTGTCGCTCAAAGAGCACATCGACTGGCCGTGCGCCACGATCTTCGAATCCGGCGTTTGGCGCGCCGAAGACGCGACTCTCGCCGCCTCCGGCGGGTTCGACGCGGTTTTGGTGGGCGAAGCGGTGGTCCGCTCGCCCGATATCGTTCCGTCGCTGATCGACGGCTTCGAAACCGGCGAGGCGGTTCGAACGGCGACGACGCGCGGCGGGGGATTCTGGCGCCGGATCGCATCACGCGCGAGCCGCCGCGGAGATAAGCCGCTCGTCAAGATATGCGGCCTTACCCGTCCCGAGGATATCCGCGCAGCCGCCGAGCTCGGCGCGGACATTCTGGGCTTTGTTTTCGCCGACTCACCGCGACGGGCTTCGGCGGAAGTGGTCGCTTCGACGAAGGCCGACGGCCCGCTCCGCGTGGCGGTGGTTGTCGCCGGCAACGGACTGCGTCTTCCCCGGGAAGTCGAGGAACTCGTTGCGGCCGGGCATCTTGACGCGGTCCAGTTTCACGGCGACGAGCTTCCCGACGAGTGCCACGAGATGGCATTTCCCTACTACAAGGCGCTCCGCCTCCGGCGGAGCGCGGACCTGGATCGCGCGGGCGAGTACCACGCGCCGCGAACGCTCCTCGACGCCTTTTCGCCGCGCGCTCGTGGGGGAACCGGTGCACGGATCGAAGCGACGCTGGTCGCCTCCGCGCGGACGCGAGGGCCGCTCTGGCTCGCCGGTGGACTTGCTCCCGACAACGTGCGCGAGGTCGTCGAGGCCTACCGGCCGGAGCTTATCGACGCCTCAAGCAGGCTCGAAGCCGGCGCCGGCAGAAAGGATCATACGCTGCTCAAACGCTTTTTCGACGAGATCCGGCGCGCGGAGGTGAGAAGATGAGGCCGTACAACGACTATTTCGGCGAGTTCGGCGGGCGTTACGTTGCCGAAGTGCTGCGTCGACCGCTGGACGAGTTGGAAGGGGCCTTTCGAAAGGCGGCGGCGGATCCGGGATTCTGGGCCGAATACGAACGCATCGGCCGCGATTTCGTGGGTCGGCCGACACCGCTCCTTTTCGCCGAAAACGCGACCGGGGAGCTCGGTGGGGCTTCGATCTATATCAAACTCGAGGGTCTGGCGAACACCGGCGCGCACAAGGTGAACAACGTGATAGGACAGGCGCTGCTTGCGCGGCGAATGGGTAAGACGAGAATCATCGCGGAGACCGGCGCCGGACAACACGGGCTCGCCACGGCGGCGGTTTGCGCAAAGCTGGGTTTCCCCTGTACCGTATATATGGGTGAGGTGGACATCGCGCGACAGCGACCGAACGTGTTTTGGATGGAGCTGTTCGGGGCGACGGTGGCGCCGGTTTCCGGTGGAACGCGGACGCTGAAGGATGCGGTCAACGAGGCGCTGCGCGATTACGCCTCCAGCTTCGAAGAGACGCACTATCTGATCGGATCGGCGCTGGGTCCGTCCCCTTATCCGGACATGGTCCGCGAGTTTCAATCAATAATCGGGCGTGAGACCAAGCGCCAGCTCGACGACCGCGGCATCGTCCCCGACACGCTCGTTGCCTGTGTCGGCGGCGGCTCGAACTCGATCGGTTTTTTTTCCCCGTATTTGGACTCGCCCACGCCGCGTCTTTTGGGTGTGGAAGCCGGCGGAACGGGTCCACGGCCCGGAGAGCATGCGGCACGTATGAGCGGCGCCGGGGATGTAGGCATCGCGCAAGGATACAAAAGCATGTTTCTCCTCGACGACGACGGCCAGGTTCAACACACGCATTCGGTCTCGGCCGGCCTCGACTATCCCGGTGTCGGTCCCGAGCTTGCGCACCTCGGGACAATCGGCAGGGTGGAGTTCACCACCGCGGGCGATCGGCAGGCGCTCGACGCGCTAAAGTTCTTTGCCCGCACCGAGGGGATCGTTTTCGCGCTCGAATCGGCACATGCCGCCGCCGCGGTTATCGATCTTGCTCCTCGGCTCGACGCCGACAAGGCGATCGTCGTTAACATGTCCGGACGCGGAGACAAGGACCTGTTTATCGCCGCCCGGGAGATGCACACCGACGCGTGGGCCGTTTTCCTTGCGGAGGAGTTGGAGCGAGTCGGAAAGGCGGCTCCGCCGAAGGAGACGCCGCGTGAACGATAGAGACCCCGTCCCTCTCATGGCCCATCTGATAGCGGGATTCCCGACGGTTGACGAATCGATAGAGATCGGCCGCTCCCTCGTTGCCGGAGGCGCCGGGTATCTGGAGCTTCAGTTTCCATACTCCGACCCGACGGCCGACGGTCCTACGATCGAAACCGCGTGCGGCCGCGCGCTTGAGGCCGGCTTTCGCGTCGACCGGGGGTTCGAGATCGTCCGAAAGCTTTCAATCGAAAACCGGCGACGCGTACCGCTCTTTGTCATGAGCTACGCCGGCCTCGTTTTCGCGCGGGGTGTTGAGCGATTCGTCCGCGAGGCAAAGGCCTGCGGTGCGGCCGGCGTCATCGTTCCCGACCTGATGCCCGATTACGATGAGGGACTATTCGCCTGCGGCGCAGGGGTCGGGCTGCACGTCGTGCCGGTCATCGCGCCGTCGATCGGTTCCGATCGACTCGATCGCATCCTTGCATTCAAATCTCCATTCCTGTATGCTGCAGTTCGTACCGGTATCACGGGAGTGCGGACGGTGATCGACAATCGCGTGCGCCGGTTTCTCGAGCGAATTCGGCGACCGGGTACGAAAATCATCGCCGGTTTCGGCATTTCCGACTACGGACAAGCCCGGGAGCTCCGGAAATACGCCGACGTGCTCGTTGTCGGGTCGGCATTTGTTCGAACGGTGCTTGACGCGGTCTCGTCCGGCTTGGATATTCAAGAAGCGGTACGATACAAAGCTTTGGATATTTCCGGCAGGCTCACAGGCGGGGCTAGTGAAAAGGAAAAAGCGGCTTACCGACGCCGAAATACGCAAAGCGGTCGATAAGATCCGGCAACGATACGCCGATTACATGGTCATGTACCAAAAAGACAGGCACGCGCTCGATTCGTTCGAGGAACGCTACATCGGTGCGCTTCGAGCGCGAATGGAGCTCGCGCTTTTTCTGCACGCCGAAATGAACGTCGTGGAAGAGTTAATCAAAACCGAAGGCGAACGACGCCGCAAGGACGCCGAGCGAATCGAAACCGCAAAAAAAAGTCAGGCTCGCCGGCAATCGATCGCCGAGCGCGTAATGGAAGAGAATCGGCGGCGTATTGCCAACTATCCCAGGATCGAGATTCACCCCGACGCTTCCGAAGAGATCGAGCGACTGTTCGGGGCATTGGGGGCGATCGAGCGAGAGTTTTGGCCCGATCTCGAGCGGTTGATACGACGAACCTACACGTCGGCTATGATCAGTCCCCGGGCGAGGCTCGAGGAGCAACTGATGAGGCTCTGCAGTTCGAGCTCGGGAGAGCTTCCTTCGAGGACCAGCAGATATCGGTCGATGTTTGACCGGTTTCCCCGGAACTACACCGAGATAGACAAAGAAGAGAAGAAATGCATTCTGGACGCCGCTTTTTTTCTGCACGATCTCAGCGATACGATCAAAGAGGCGGGCGAGTCGGATGTCTTGAGCGCGAACGACCGGCAGCAAGTGGATGCCATGGCGGAATATGTGCATAATGTGATCACCGACTTTCGTCTGAAGGATTTCAAGCACCTTCAGCGATAATTGCTACGTGAGGAGAAATCGAATGCCGGCCGAAGTTACCGTTACAGTTGAGAATTTCGACACCGAAGTACTGCAATCCGACATACCCGTGCTGGTCGACTTCTGGGCCGAATGGTGCATGCCCTGCAAGATGATAGCCCCCGCGCTCGAGGAGATCGCCGAAGAGTTCAAGGGAAGGCTGAAGGTCGCGAAAATCGACGTCGATTCTCAAGGGGATTTGGCCCAGCGCTACAACGTCGTGAGTATCCCGACGCTTCTGCTGTTCAAAGGCGGCGAGGTTGCCAATCGGCACGTCGGCGCCGGGTCGCGTTCGATGCTCGAAGAGGTTTTCGCGTCGCACATTTAGCGTGATTTCACCGTTCGTACTCTTCATCGGTATTGGCGGCGCCGAAGCTCGCTCCTCTGGTCGGAACGATGTACCAGTCCCCACGAGCGTTGGTGTCTTCACCCGCGCGGCGGCAGATCGACCGAGTACCGGTCGAATCGTCCGGGTTTACCGCGTCCTCCGGCCTCACCTGCGCGTCTTCGGCCGTCCACGCTCCGCGTTCGACGAGAAACTCGGCCTGTTCAAGTACCCGCCTGGACCCGAAGCCCGAGTAGCGTTCGTCGGAAGAACTAGTGCGATTGCTGTACAGCACAGCGTCGAGTATATCGCCGCCCGGCGAAGCGCACACCGTAATCGCCCCGTTGTTACCGGGTAAACCGTTGCCGCCCAACACCCAGTAGTCCCAAGCCGACTCGTTCGCATCGAGGCCGCCCGATTCTTGCGGATTTGCCGTTTCGTCGACCTCCTCGGTCGTTCCCTGCGGCCGAAAGTGCACCACCACGTACGCTCCTGCGGTCACCTGGACCGACGGCAGGATCTTTCGCTCGGTCCAACTGTTGGGTGTGCCGTCGTATACCGAAACTCCCGCGAGATTCCCGTCCGATTCCACGCGCAATTCGACGGCGTCCGGATGATTTCCCGATCCGCGCGTCGTAAACTCGTTGATCCTGAGTCGCGGGACGTCCGGATTGAATCCGAAGAGTTTTGTGATAAACTTCATGCTGTTGTCGGAGGCGTCACGCGCGCCGCCGACAAGTAGGTATTCGGTCCCGGCGACCATCGGTTCTGCGAGATCGACGGTGACAACCGTGTCGTCCGCGGAAACCGAGGTGATGGTCGCCTCCGGCGTGCAGCTGTACTCCTCGGCGTTCACGCGTATGGGTTCGTGAAACGCGATCTCTATTGACGTAGGGGAAAGCGCGCGTGCGCCGAGAAAAACCGGCGACTGAAGGTCCCCGGAATATACCGCCCGGGGGTCGGGTAGCGGGCCACACCCGGTGGACCCGGAGAGCACGATGAGAAGTGCGATAGAGCACCGTCCGATCTGCATGATTTGCTCCTTCAAGGGGACTTCATTTCGCATTTACATCATCCGGTGCGTTTCCGATTCAACGGAGAACGAATCATGGCGTCGACCAACCTGTTTGAGAAATACGGAATCGTAGTCGACTCGGGAAAAGAGATTTTCCGCGAAGGCGAGGTCGGCGAGCTCATGTACATCATCCAGGAGGGGAACGTGCGCATCTCGAAGATGATCGACGGGAAACCGCACATCCTCGCCGTGCTCGGTAAGGGGGATTTTTTCGGCGAAATGGCCATCGTGACCCGTGTAAAGCGGACCGCGACGGCGACGGCGGTGGGTACGGTGCGACTACTCTCCTTCGATCGAGCCGGGTTTCTCAGCATGATTGAAAAGAACGCGCGGATTGCCTTGAACGTTATCGACAAGCTGTGCAGGCGGCTTCAGGCGGCAAACGCGCAGATTCAGGTATTGGTCAAAAGAAACGAGGCCGGCCTGATCGGACTCAACCTCTCCTACGCCTTCGCGGAGACCGGAACGGAACCGCCCACGATCGATCTGCACAAGACGACGCGCGATATATCGCTCAGCCTCGAGGTTCCGCAGGAACGAAGCATGGCCTTTATCAAACGTCTGGAGAATGCGGGAGTCGTTTCGATAGCTGAAAACACCGTGACGCTGCTCGACCGAAAAAAGCTGACGTCGATCGCAGAAAGCGCCGGCGGAAAGGGGGCAACATGAGGAGCCGTACGTGTGCGGCATAGTCGGTTATTGCGGCGCCAGACGCGCGAGTGAGATTCTGCTCGAAGGACTCAGACGTCTGGAGTACCGCGGGTACGATAGCGCCGGGCTCTGCGTGCCCGAGGACCGAAGACTGAGGATTTTCAAGAAATGCGGGAGAATTCGCGATCTGCGACGGATCGTGCCCGATACGCTCACCGCGACCAGCGGGATCGGCCACACGCGCTGGGCGACGCACGGCGAAGTTACCGACGAAAACGCGCATCCTCATGCCGACTGCGGCGGAGATCTCGCGGTCGTTCATAACGGAATTATCGAGAACTACTCCGTCCTCAAAGCCAAGCTCGAGTCGGAAGGGCACTCGTTTCGGAGCACGACCGACTCGGAGGTGATCGCGCACCTGATTTCATCGTTCTACGACGGCGACCTTGAACGGGCGGTAAAGGATGCAACGCCGCTACTGAAGGGAACCTACGGAATCGTCTGCATACATCGGGCGGAACCGGGCCGACTCGTCGGCGCGAGGAACGGCTCCCCTCTGGTTTTGGGTGTCGGAGACGGAGAGGTTTTCCTCGCTTCCGATGTTACCGCGGTGCTCGCGCACACCAAGCAGGTGGTCTACCTCGAAGACGGGGAGATCGTCTCGGTGAGCGCGGACGAGTATCGAACGACGGATCCGTCCGATCGACCCGTTGAGAAAAAGATCGAACATATCGGTTGGGAACTGGAGGAAATCGAGAAGGGGGGTTTCCCGACCTTCATGGAGAAGGAGATCTTCGAGCAGCCCCGATCGATCGAGCGGGCGCTTCGCGGCAGACTCGACCGGACCAACGCGACCGCGCACCTCGGCGGGCTCAATCTTTCGGGAAAACAGCTCCTCGACATCGAACGCGTCAAGATCGTCGCCACCGGGACCTCTTACCACGCAGGATTGGTGGGCACCTACCTTCTCGAATCTATTTCGCGAATCCCGTGCACCGCCGAGCTCTCTTCGGAGGTGCGTTATCGCAACCCCATCGTCGAGCGGAACACTCTGTATTTCGTATTGTCCCAATCGGGCGAAACGGCGGACACACTCTACGCTTTGCGTGAGCTCAAACGCAAAGTAGCGACCGTGCTCGGAATCTGCAACGTGGTCGGATCGACCATCGCGCGCGAATCCGACGGCGGCGTCTACATTCACTCCGGCCCCGAGATTGCGGTAGCGTCGACGAAAGCGTTTACCTCGCAATTGTCGGTGCTCTATCTTTTCTCGCTGCTCATGGGCAGAATGCGGCACCTCTCTTTTGAACAAGGCGCCGAGGTTCTCGAGCGGCTTGAGGAGACGCCCGAATTGGTGGCGAAGGCGCTCGATCAGCACGCGCATATCCGAAGTCTCGCACGAAAGTACTCAGGCGCGCGCGATTTTCTGTTTCTCGGGCGCGGAGTCAACTATCCCGTTGCGCTGGAAGGCGCGCTCAAGCTAAAAGAGATATCTTATATTCATGCGGAAGGTTACAGTGCGGCGGAGATCAAGCACGGTCCGATTGCGCTGATAAACGAGACGACACCGAGCATGTTTCTGGTACCGAACGATCGGCTGAGGGATAAGATCATCTCCAACATGAAAGAAGTAAAGGCAAGGCAGGGGAAGGTGATCGCGGTGGTAGCCGACGGCGACGAGGAAATCGGAGAGATAGCCGACGATGTGATAACCGTGCCGAATACGCACCGGTTGATGTATCCTTTTCTGATGGTCGTACCGCTGCAGTTGTTTTCCTACTACTGCGCCCGTGAGCTCGGGCGGAACGTCGATCAGCCGCGAAACCTCGCCAAAAGTGTTACCGTCGAATGAAATCGGCACGGCGAGCGGCTCACCGGCTCGCGCTTGTGATGCTCGTCGCGCCGTTCGTCCCCGCTTTCTCCCGGGAAGTCAAGCTCTATCTCGATGTCGGACCGGTGCCGGCCCGCGGCTTGTTGTTTCTGCCGGTCAATGTCATCGATCATTTCCGCGGCGAATACTCGGATCCGGATTATGACGAGCCGATCACGGTCTATTACACGCGCGAGCCGATTCCCGTCCTCCCGTCGTGGTTACGACGCCCCTGCCCGACGGCCGAGTTGCTGGTCGTGGAACGAGAGGAGAAGTCGACCGTCGTCTATCTTGAGAACGACCGTCGGTGGAATCTGTTTATCAGGTTTCCCACGGCCTACGAGGATACGTGCGGATTCGTCGACGCCTTCGTCAATCGGTTTATCTATTTTCTCGAGGTCGTCGACGACGACACCGTACCGCCGTTTCCCGCCGTGCTGGAACTGCGTTGAAGCGCGTCCAGGCGGCGCCGCGGGTTACGACTCGAGGGCGCTGATCTTGGCGACGCGTCGCGCGTGCCGACCACCTTCGAACTCGTGGTCCAGATACGCGTCGATCATCATTCCGATGGACACCGAGTATTCGACCCGGCCGCCGAAAGCCAGCGCGTTCGCCCGGTTGTGAGTGCGAGCTTTCTCCGCGGTGTAGAGATCGTGGACCAAAGCGCATCTGATTCCACGAATCTTGTTCGCCGAGATCGAGATGCCTATTCCCGTCCCGCACGCGAGTATCAGCAGGTCGTGTTCTGCGGTCAGCAACTCCCGACACGCCGTCTCGGCGATGTCCGGATAGTCGACCGAGGTCTCATCGTGCACACCGACGTCGGTCACACGAATGCCGCGCGCGCGAAGATGCGAAATGATCTCCCTTTTTACGCGGAACCCGCCGTGATCGACGCCGATTACTACGCTTTCGATTGACATTGAAGCAAAAATACCCGATCCGCGCGAAATATTCCATGCGGGAGCAAGAGATGCGGCGCCCAAGGGCCTCTCGACATGAGGTATTATCCGCCGCCTGCAATCGGCCGAAATTGTAGACATGGGCATTTTCACCATGGACAAGCGGGCGAGACGTGCGTTTTCGTTGTCGTCTCTATTCTTTCTGTGCATTGTCTCCCTGTTCGCGCAGGAGTTGTCGTTGACGCCCGACGATCTCGTCGTCGAACAAGGCGCCGACGGCGGTTATCACCTGTGGATTCGAAAGACCGAAGACATCGCGAGCGTGTTAATAACCGAGTCCACCGCGGATCCGACCCGGACCGAACCCGTGTACGCGCTCAGAGACCCCGACTATCATCCGGTCAACGGTGACGAGAAACGCATGCTCAACGGCGAGTTTCTCGACACGACAAACGGACTCTACTCGCTAATCGATTCTACTCCCGAGCCGTACGAGCCATTCGGCGAAGCGTTTCATATCTATTTACCGTACGTGGCGGTGTACGGCTATCCATGGTCTCGGTCCGGCGAAATCCACATCGTCGACGGGACCTACCTCAATGTTCGCACGTTTCCACTTCCCTTTGCCGACTACGGGGCGGGCTTCGCCGACAATCCGTTTATCATGCGGATGGTGCAGAAACCGCTTGCCGGCCCGCCCGAAGACAACTATATGAGCGAAACGCTCGAAGAGTATCGGGAGATCGCCGAAGAGGGCGGTGGGACCGCGCTGCTTTCCTCCGGAGAGGAAGATATCGTCGAAAAGCTAAGACGGGTTATCGGTTCGGACGGAGGCGGAAGCCTCGATCTGGTGCTTGCGCTCGACACCACCGAAAGCATGAAAAACGATTTTCCGTATCTGAGAGAATCACTCGTCCCGATGCTTCGATCCATCACCTCGGGATACGACTCCTTCCGCTTCGGAATGGTTTTGTATAAAGACTACGCGGAGCAGTACGTGACCAGAACCTTCGCTTTTCAGACCGACCTCTCACGAGCGCAGCGGATTCTCGATACGACAACGGTGTTCGGCGGGCGCGATATTCCCGAAGCGGTTCATGAAGCATTATACGCCGGGATCCACCGGTTTCCCTGGGAGGCCGAGCGAAAGATAATCGTGCTGGTCGGCGATGCACCGGCGCATCCGCGCCCGAGAGGACGAGTGACGAAAGAAATGGTCTATGCCGACGCCGCTTCCGCCGGCATAGAGCTGCATACGATTATTCTTCCGCAGTAGATTTCGCGGCGCCTATTTTAGAAAGAACCTGCTCGGCGAGAACAAGCGGCCATCGGGGCAAAAGCTGCGCGTCGTCGCTCTCGTAGCGGGCAAGGAGCGCCTGGAACTGCTCCCTCGCGAGCTCAAGCTCGCCGAGCTTGTAGTGGATAAAGGCGATTTCGTATTCGGCCTCGACGATAAGCTGAATCTCTTCGGAGTATCGATCGAGAAAGGTCTCGTAGTACCGCAAAGCGGTCTTGTAGTCGCCACGTTCGACTACCGCTTCCTGCGCGCGTTGAAAATACTCTTTCGCGGTGAGATCGGTCGGAATCGTCGTCGGCGTCGAGGCGCAACCGGACAGCAGAAACAGAATCGCCGCCGGAAGAAGAGGCGAAAATCGTCGATGCGTACGCGTCGCCGGCGAACGCCGGACCGCACGACCGATTCGGCGACATACGTCGATGCCGACGGCGACTGGAGATTCGGCGTGGTTGGAGAGCATCATATATCGCCTCGTTCGTAAAGACTACGGCTGAGAGCTGTACACTTCATCCTTGATCGGGAGGCTTTTTTTCAGCTCCCGAATGAACTCACGGGCGTCCCCCATGGGCTCATAGGTATCGCACTCATCAATGTTGCGACGGGCGACGGTGAAGTATTTGTATACCTTCTCTCCCCCGAGTTTTTTGCGCCACTTTCCCGCGGCGCACCGCACGCGCAGATAGTACTGATCACCCTCATCGCTCGCGGAACGAACGAGTTTGCAGTTGATGCAGTTTGCGCAATAGATCTTTTCCTTCCTGGTGCCGGCGGACGTGGACGGAGCTCCTTGGCTATTCGCCATAGGACCCTCCTTGTGCGACGAGGTTCATATTAACATGATCGACTTTTCGCGGTCAATGTTTAGAGTGCGGGCGCGATTCGCTTCCCTACTCATTGCGGCCTCGTTATAATCGGCCGGTCATGATCGCGACCATAGTCAATTGCATCGCCGTACTCGTAGGCTCCCTCGTCGGCCTGCTTTTCCATCGTCGGATCACCGAGCAGTTCAAGGAGATCGTTTACACCGGGGTCGGGATGATAACGCTGCTCATCGGGATCATCATGTCGATAGAGACGACCAGGATCCTCTACGTCGCGCTTTCGGTGGTCGCCGGCGGGCTGCTGGGCGCCTGGTGGAACGTTGAAGGGGGCATCCTCCGCTTCGGTTCGTTTCTCGAACGAAAGTTTTCGCGTCGTTCGGGCGGATCGCGCGCGTCGCACGAATCGCGCTTCGCGCACGGGTACCTGAACGCGTCGATCCTTTTCTGTGTCGGCGCCATGACGATCGTCGGCGCCTTCCGCGCGGGCGCCGAAGGCAAGTACGACCTCATTCTCACCAAATCGGTAATGGACGGCTCGATGGCGATCCTTCTCACCGCGGCGATGGGTCCGGGTGTGGCGTTTTCGGTCATTACGATTCTGATTTATCAGGGCGGGTTGACGATGCTCGCCGGTGCGCTGCGACCGGTGGTGAGCGACCTGGTGCTCTCCGAGATCAGCGGGACCGGCGGCGTGCTCATTCTGATGATCGGCCTCAATTTGCTGCACCTGAAATCGATGAAGACCGGAAACTTTCTGCCGGCGTTGCTCCTGGTGCTCGTCGCGACCGTCGCCGAGCCGATCGTGCTCGGCCTCTTATGATTTCGGTCGGACGATGACCGCAGCGCCGCACGACCCGCGTGCCGCTATATCGTCTCCTCGTGTTCGTCGATGATGTTGATGCAGACGCTCGGCCGTGTGCAGACGGTGAGCTCATCGATTTCGGCGAGCGCGCGGCGTACGTTGCCTTCGTTGGTGCGGTGAGTCGTTATGACGACCGGAACCGCCGTCACCTGCGACGAGTCCTCGCGCGTCTTCGTCGCGCGATCCGACGCATCGTCGGCGGCGGGAGCATCGATATGCTCGCTCGGTTCCCTTTGAAGCACCGAGGAAATGCTGATCCGATGGTTCCCGAGGACCGTGGCGAGTTGCGCGAACACGCCGGGCTTGTCTTCGACCGTGACCCGCAGATAGTAGCGGCTCTCGATTTGCTCCATCGGTAGTTGTCGGACCGGCTCGGTCAGGTCCGGCCAGATCGTCAACGACCGAAACGTATGTTGATACGCTCCGACGGCCACCGCGATGACGTCGGCAACGATTGCCGATGAGGTCGGCGGGCCTCCGGCGCCGCGTCCGTAGTACATCGTGTGACCCACCGTATGACCGTAAACGCTCACCGCATTGAACGGCCCCGAGACCCACGCAAGCGGGTGATCGAGACCGATAAACGACGGGCGTACGCGGAGCGAAACACCGTCGGGCCCGCGTCCGGCAACCGCGAGGAGCTTGACGACGTACCCAAGCTCACGTCCGAACGCGACGTCGAGGGTCTCGAGCGTGTCGATCCCTTCGACGGGGATCCGGTCGAGATCGATTCGTCGGCCGAAAGCGAGCGAGGCGAGGATCGCAAGTTTGTGCGCCGAATCGAGTCCCGACACGTCAAGCGCAGGATCGGCTTCCGCCAAGCCGCTCCGCTGCGCCTGGCCGAGAGCCTCGGCGTAGGTCCGTCCGGACTGCACCATCGCGGTGAGAATATAGTTGCAGGTGCCGTTGACTATACCGTAAAGCGCATCGATCCGGTTGGCGAGGAGCCCTTCGTACAAAGCGCGAATTATCGGGATCCCTCCGCCGCAACTCGCCTCGAAAGAGATCGTCACCCCGTTGCGTCTCGCAAGGGCGAATAGCTCGGCGCCGTGGTGGGCGAGCAACGCTTTGTTGGCGGTGACCACGTGCCGCCCGGCGGAGAGAGCCTTTGCCGCGATCTCTTTAGCCACGGTGGTGCCGCCCACCAGCTCGACGACGAGTTTGACCTCCGGATCGGCCAGCGGTTCCGCCATGTCGGTGCGGAACAGCGATTCGTCGATACCCAGACTGCGCGCGTGATCGAAAGCGACGTCCACCACGCAGGCGAGATAGACTCCCGTGCCCGATACCTCCCGCAGACGGGCGGCCTCCGACTGGAGAAGTCGCGCGGTGGCGCCTCCGACGGTACCGCAGCCGACTATCGCGATTCCAAACGGTTCGGGCTTGGCCATGGCCTACTCCTTCGGCTCAGTCGAGCGTTCTCGGCGCATTTAAGGACGAGTTCGGCGCGCTGTCAATAGCCGCGAAAAACTCGCGGGCCATCCTGCCGTCGGTGTTCGGCGCTTCGACGATCCGGAGAGTCCCGTCGGATCGGTAGGTGTAGAGCTTTCGCTCGCGCGTGCATCTGCCGATGAGTTCCCCGTGCCGCGCCGAACGTTTTGCCGCGGCGCGCAGGGTAAGAAACCGCGAAAGACGAAACGCGGTCACCATCTCCCGCGTGGAAAGCGATCCGGTCCACGGCGTCGCAGAGGAGCCCTTGGCAAGAAGCGCCGTCCCCGCCGGGAATCTGCGCATATCGGTAAATCCGGGAAGACCCGGTACCGCGTAGAACAACGAAATGCCCGAGGCGACCGGCAGCGCCGCG
>JAJRYZ010000003.1 GCA_024275515.1 Spirochaetota bacterium | reverse complement strand
GAACCCAACGCGGTAGCCTGCGGCAAGCAACGTGTGATAGCGTTCGCGGCGCTCATCCGTCAGCATATGATTGTCCCACCCCGAGCAAATCTCAACATTTGTATCGAGTCGGTCGGCAAGCGGGGTGAAGCGCTCATGATGGATATGCACGGAAGCTCCGCTTTTCGTGATGAACCGGCTGAGCCGAGCGACGGGGTCCGGGCCCGCCTCGGTGTTCCGGAGCAGAGGATGCGTTGATCGAGCGCTGAAAACCGTCCGGTGACTCGGAAATCCCTTGACGTTTTCATAGTAGGTCCACTCGAACCCGGGAATGACGATGAAATATCCCTCATCGTTAAAACGCTCGACCCGCCTGAGGAAATACTCATACTCCGCCGATGTGAGGCTCAACTGGTAATGGTCGTTGTCCTGAAGAAGCAGAACATCCAGGCCGGACTTGTCGCGGGCGTAGTGAACGAGCTCGTCGATATGCCCCTCCGCGTCCGCGGACAAACGCGTGTGCACGTGGAGGTCCGCCCAATAGATGTGCCCAACGGCTACCTGCGCCTTTGGTTTCGAAAACCGCCACACCGGGTTTATCGACCTGACTTCCACCGGCAACCACTCGTTCCACGAGCCGCTCTCGATAAATCGCTCCGCCCGATCGAGTCGAACCCGCAGCATGACGAGCTTTTCAGTAGACGCAACGGGGCTCGCCCGCGCGACCGCTACAATCTGAGGTATCCCACCCTCAACGGACACACCGGAAGAAGAGGGTTGATACCATCGTGGTCCGCGCATAAAGGTCTTCGTTTCTCCGGCGACCGCACGTCGGTCTCGAACTGTAAGGCGCCTCCCGCACAGTATACCGGCCGAGGCCGTCGTCGACCCATCGTGGTCTTCTTTCCGTTCCCATAGCAGCCATACATCGCCTCCACCCGTAGGCGTCAGCAATGGACGCCTACGCCGACCGAGGTATCCCCATACTGCGGCGCCCCTGAACGAGAGGAGTCCCCAGGCAAGAGAAGCGAGGTCGAGCGGTCGGGCGGCGCGGCAGAGCGTCGGTAAGGATTTCCCTCCGGTATGAGGCTGCACTGGAACCCATTCGTTGCGAATGCGGACGCCGACGCGCACGGCCGGATATTGATCCACGATACCGTTTGGATCCATGACATCGGTGATCGCGAGCCACGCGACCCAGATTCGGCCGAGCGTGTCGACTGTGATGTGTGGAGCGAGTTCCCATGATTCGTTTTGCTCGATCCGGGCAGAGGGAAGGACGTTTTCGATGCGGAATCGTCGGTCCTTCCCGATAAAACCGCACCGGATCTGATAGGCGTTGGTCTCGTATCGATCATAGCACACCGCGCACTCGCCGCCGTTGAGAGCGATCGAGGGTCTGGCAAGCGAGACGCCGCCCGATGCCGATTCCAGCACGAGAGGCTCCGACCACCCGTCCGCCGTGAAAGAAGATTGGCATACGTAATCGAGTCTTTTCATCGACGATGCGCACCAGACTATGTGGATCGCCGACTCACTCGCGGCAAGATCGACCGAGCCGATCGAATCCTCCGTCGCAACAATCTCAGGATCCGACCATGTGTGTCCGACGAAACGCGAACAATACACGCTTTGCCTCGAAAACACTCCCCCGTCGGCCGCGCTCACCCGCGCACCCGGTGCGTCGGCGATCCAAACGACCAGAGGAACGACACCGTGGTGAGCTACTACCGGATCACGGGGCAAGCCGGCACCGGCAACCTCGGTGACCGGACCGGCTGCGGTGAGATTGTCCGGATCAAAAAAGCGACAGAGGATCCGCTCGTTTCCGTTCGCGTACTCTTTCCACGCCACGAGAGTTTCGGCGGGAGAGTCTCCGCTCCCGCGCGAAGAGGTCGACATGGAAGGTGTAAGCTGTTCTCCCGCACCGTTCGGGTCGAGGAAACAATACGCCGTCATTTCTCCCATGCGAGAGAGTAATCGCGCATCTCCGGCGTCGGGTGGCCTCCCGGCCCGTATCCGTCCGTCCGCTGCGAGACCGTCCGGAGGGGGACAAAACTCCTTTTCATGTCCGGTCCGTTGACGTCGAAGCGAAAGAACCCAAGGGTGGGATCGCCGTCGGGCCAACGATCATCCCACTGGCTGAATGCAGTGCTCGGAGCGAGGTCGAAATGAATATTGTTGACAAAGTAGTCCTTTCGGCAATGAATATGGCCGGTGATGACTCTCTCGGCGTGCGCGTCGATGAATAGCTTCATCAACCAGTCACGATGCGCATGATCGACGGTGAAGTACCATCCGGTGTATTCCTCCGTCTTGCGAATGTCCCAAGCGGGTTCATCGGGAGCGTCGGCGAAGAGCGCATAGTGCAGAATCCAGATTCTGTGTTCGCGCTGCGGATTCTCTCGCTGTTCAGATCGTTGCGCCTCCAGCCACGCCTTGAGGTGTCGCTCTTCCGGTAAGTCGGAGCCGAGTAGCATGTCGCAGAAACCCGAAACGCGTAGATTCTTGTGCGTAAAACTCCACGCATGTGGGCCGAAGACGGATTCGAAGCGTTCAAGCGAATCCGACGTAATGCAGATTTCGGTGTCACGACGATTCGCGTGAGGACCTTCCAGATCGGTAAACTTGTTTCCCGCGTCCATGTTGCCGGGGACGACGTAGTACGGGATTCCCATTGATTCGAAATCCGCACGCATCTCTTCAAGCTCCCACACATGAAGAGTGCCGTCACGCGTAATATCTCCTCCGACAAGCATGAAATCCGGTTTGATTTCGATGATCTGCTTTCTCGCGGTTTTCCAATTGTCGAGATACGACGGTCGAAATCGATACGATTTCGGTGAGCCTGGTTGCATGTCGGTCACATAGACAAAGCTCCACGCGTCGTCATTCATAATGCGTCACTATATCCGCCCGGTGGCTTGCGAGCAAGCCGCTTAGTGGCGAGAATTCTGTGGAAAACCCCATCGGTGGCGCCGATCGCTCATCGCAGGTCCTACCGGTGGCGGATGAGCACGCCGATCCACAGGATTCTCGCCATTAAGTAATCATGACTCCGTCGTACACGAGTTTCTGCCTTCCATCCACGGTCACCGTCGCGCCGTCCTCCAAGCTATCGAACGCGTTGGTCACTTCGGTAACGATGGAGACCATGTCGCCCGACTCGCCAAACAGATCAACAGGAACGGCTGATTTACCCTCGACGATGACGGCGGCTGCTCCCGCAAGATTCCTGGCGCCGGCTCGATCAAGACGCTTTACGACCGCCACATCGTTCGCTCCCAATCGGCGCGCTTCCTTTCCGGAAAGGATTTTCACGATTCTTCCTGAACGAAGCGGGCCCGCGCCGTGTTTGCCCTTGGCGAGCACCGTCCCGATCAAGTGCACGCGAACGGTGTTCATCATGATGGGCGAGTTGACCGGGACGCCGGCGACGCTCACGAGCCTGTCGAGGTGGGACACAATGCCCGATTCCATGGCAACCCGTATCGCATTCTGCACCATTGTCTCCGAATCGGAGGCGCGCTCACTCAAGACCGGGAAAACACCCCAATACAACAACAGATTGCGAAGTACCGATTCGCTTGTCGTGGCCGCGATAATCGTTTGATGAGGCCTGAACCGACTTATGATCCGCGGCGTGTTTCCACGAAGAGTTGGACATACGATCGCCACGGCGTCGACCGAATCGGCGACCTCGCACGCCGAGCGTGCAATGGCCCCTGACATATCGTCGATCATTTCATACTCGGCCGGCATACGCCTGCGATCGCGATACTCGGGCGAGCTTTCGACGGTGCGGGCGATTCTATCCATCGTTTCAACGGATTCAACCGGATATTTGCCCGACGCCGTTTCGCCGGAGAGCATGACTGCATCCGCACCGTCAAAGATCGCATTCGCGACGTCGGTCAACTCGGCCCGCGTCGGCCTTGGGTCATGGATCATCGAATCGAGCATCTGTGTGGCCACAATCACCGCCCGGTTCGCTGCATTCGCCTGTCGTATGATTCGCTTCTGAACGAGAGGTACCTGTTCAATGGGCAGCTGGACTCCGAGATCTCCTCGAGCGATCATGATTCCGTCCGAAACCTGAATGATCTCTTCGATATTCCCGACACCTTCTTCATCTTCGATCTTGGAGATGATTTGCGCTTTGGAGCCGAGGGAGTCGAGTAGCTCACGAATCGCCTCGACGTTTTCCGGCGTGCGGATAAAGGATGCTGCAACAAAGTCGATGTTGCAGCGTACTCCGAAAGAGATATCGCTCCGATCCTTATCGGTAATCGCTGGCATGGTAGACCTGATGCCGGGAACGTTGACGTTCTTTCTACTCCCCAGAGCGCCGCCGGTGCGGACCTCGCAGTGGATATCCGGCGGATCGGTCTCGATGACTTCAAGGTCTATCCGCCCGTCGGCAATGTAGATATGACTTCCTGATCCGACCTCACGCGAAAGAGACTGATAGGAAACCGACAGAAGCTCTTTCGTGTTCGGTACCGATCTCGTGGTAACGGTAATCCTGTCGCCCCGCGCGAGGCGAATCTCTCCGCCGCCCGCGATTTCTCCGGTGCGAATCTCCGGCCCCTTTGTGTCAAGAAGCACCGCAACATCAGTCCCCAACGCGGCGCACCTTTGCCGCAGCAATCGCATTATGCGACCGTGGTACTCGTGCGTCCCGTGGGAAAAATTGAACCGCGCCACGTTCATCCCGGACCGGATCAATCCGTCGATGATCGATTCGCTTTCACTGGCGGGCCCGAGCGTACACACGATCTTTGTTCTTCGTTGATCCATCATCCGTCTCGCGATCGCGTGATCCTCCTATACGGCTTGTCCACGGAATTCTCGCCGGCAAGCTCGATTTCCGCGAAGCACTCGGGTATGTGCGAGTCATATACACCGTGCGGCGCCCACGCCCATCCGGCCGACGGCTCGATTTTTCGCCCGTTGTGCTCGATCGTTTGAAACCGAAACAGATTGATTCTCCATCGGTCCCCGGGCGCCGGCGTTTTCACGACGCCGCCTGAAAGAGCCGCCATCCCGCTCCACGGCAGCGCAATCTCCACCGTCCACCCCGAGTCGGTGTCGGTTGAGTCGTTGAGCGTGCCGTCGAGGGCAACTGCCGTCCGGAGCCCGGGAAAGTCCCAGTCTCTGAATACCCATCGAACGCCTCGGGGATGATCGAAGCTATCCTGAAAACCCCCAAGAATATCGACATGCCGCTCAATCAGATCGAACTGCGGATCGCGCGCGAAGGCGCTCCCTTTGGTGTAGGCGTCTTTCCAGACATACAACGCCTCGTAAACCGTTCCGAGTGCGTTTATTTCGAGTTCATAGTAGCTGTCCGGTCCGGCAAGAAACACCTCCACGTCTTTCTCCAGCCAGATGTACGAGTCGCGCTCTGTCAATGATGCTTGAAGGTCGGGCTCGACGACGCGAAAACCGATGTACAAGGCGCGATCATCCCAGAGAAGCGCCGCGGTCGTATCGAGTGGGGCAGGCGATCCGGTGACCATGTCGCGAAACGGCTGAGTATACGAGGCGGCCGCCCAGCAAGGATCATCGAGCTTTCCGTCGATAGTCGGCGTTTCGGTCGCTCGTGCGCAACGATACACCGGGACCGGCGAGCCCATCAAACCGTATGTATCCATGCGGTATTCTCGCACGACGACGTAGTTATGTGAATGGACCCGTACGGCTTGCCTAATGGCGAGAATCCTGTGGAGAACTCCACATAGAGGGGATCGGCGTGGCCGACGGGCCTACCCACAGCGCCCCACGCCTCGAATCCACAGGATTCTCGCCACTAAGTACGGCTTGACGGAAAGTGTAGATGCACAGTGCGCATGGGAGCAGCTTGAAGAGTGATGAGCCAATCGCCTCCGTCGAGTCGGACATCGGACGCTGCGGAATGTTCCCTCTTCTCACGGGCGTGATCGCGCATATCGAAAGAAACCGCGGGCGGACTTCGGGAATCGACACCGGGCCGACGAACTCCATTCGCGTCGTGAGGCTCTCCTCAAGGAACAGAAGAGCCTCGGTCGGTCTAATCCGTGAAAGCCACCCTTGATGTGCGCCTTCGGCCATCCGGGCTCTTGCCCGCGGCGCCTATGCCGTGCCCGGATTCGGACGCGCGCACCTCTACCGGGGATTCGCGACGAGAATACCGCGGTCTACCGCCGCCATCTGCCTTGCGGTAGTGGAGATCCTCCCCCGACGGGCCGAGCAACGACGTCGGACGGTGGACGAGCTTGCCGAACGACGCAGTCGCCCGTTCTCGCTTCTCGACCCCGTGTGTGAACATACGTATACTGGAAGCATGAGGCCGAGCGCGAAGGCATTTTTCGATACTTGGGTCCTCCGGCCATGCGACCTCGATCACGCCGAGAAGAGGATTGCGGTCACCGACGCCGAGAATGCGGATCGGCCGCCGGCATCGCTTCCCGACGCCGTGTCGATGGTTGGGGACTGGCTCGGATCGGGCGAGCCGGCGCCGCAGGAG
>JAJRYZ010000035.1 GCA_024275515.1 Spirochaetota bacterium | reverse complement strand
GAAAATGAGCGTGTAGTCATCGATTCGCGCCCGTCCCCAGTACCACTGAGTCATGACCTTGTCGAGCCTCACGTTGCCCCAGTTGTGATCGTGATACCCCGTCCCGGACACCGTCGTACGTTTCCCGTTGTACAGAAGCGAACCTTCCACCCTCGCAAACGGCATCGCGGGAAGCCAGGCGAAATAGCGCTCTCTCTTCCGATCGAAGTACATGGTTCCGGATCCGGGGCGCCACGCCGGGGATTGCGAGGTAAAGGTCAGATCGGCTTCGATTTCCTCCATCGCGATCTGAACCGAGCAGCGGGAAAGGTCGCCTCGAGCGTAGTTCTCTCCGATGGTGACGTCGAGAGATTCTCGCGACGCGGAGAAGTCGAGAAACGGAACTTGGACCAGCGCCGACGCCTTTCCGCCGTTCGGATCGGTGATCGTTATGCTGACGCTCGGTTTCGGAGGCCCTTTCGGATCCAACATGTCTTTTGTTGAGAAAACGACGACCATCGTCGAACCGTCGGAGAAGGACGCGTCGAAATACCACCATTCGAACGAGTCGCCTTCGGGGTCGGTGCGAAGTCCGTCTTCCCATGGCTCGACTTCGACGTGGTGGGTCTCGCGGACGATTTCGTCGACAACGAGATGCTTCGTCGAGACGCAGCCGGAGGCCGTTGCCGAATACAGAACGACCAGCGTGATCAGGACGACCGGGGTTCCCTTCATAGCGCGAGGCGTCCCTCCTGGCGGGCGAAAGACGACAAGAAAATCATGCAACGTCATCACCTGCAATCGCCGAAACGGTGTTTGCGTCCGGCGCCACGATGTCGCGGAACAGTCGCCCGGAAACAGTTGAATAGTCACGTGGCCCGAACAGATGGTAGAATCCGAATGTCGAAGACGAAAACGATCGGACCGGGTGCACCGTGAGCTTTGACCTTGCGCGGAAAGGATACAACGGAACATGACCTCGCGACAACGGACTTTGGAAGCGTTGCGCCATCGAGAGCCCGATCTTGTCCCCGTCGCTCTCGGCCTGCGAAACGCCGCGAGCATCGTCGCCTTCCATGAGGCCGTACGGTAGTACGGGTCCTACCGAGTGTCTGAGGTGGTGAGCGCTTTGTTGAGTATGCAGTCGAGTCGGGGGATGCGGTGAGGTCAACCGGATGACCGGCGCCGAAATCGCCCGGCGAACATTGAATGGTGAACGGGTTGAAGAGCCGTGCCTGATCGGCGCATGGATCATGAAACGGTCGTTTTTTCAGAAGTACGCGGGCGTCTCCAACATCTACGCCGAACCGGTAGCGACTGCGGTCGAGGCTTTCGCCAACGCCGGCTGCAACCTCAATCCGCAGTTCATCATACCGTCGCCTTTTCAGGAACATCGCGCCTGCGATCCGTTCAACGTGCCCTTCGGCGCGCCCGACGACATCGGAAAGATCCGGACGAGAAACATCACTCCCGAGGATGTTCGGGACGACATAGATGCGTTTATCGACTCGCGCGCTTCGAACTCCGACTTCGACGTCGAAAGAACCGGACGTGATTATGCGCGAAAGCTGATCGAACTCCGCAGGCTGTCGCGGGACCGAACGCTCTACATCGGCGCATTCGGTATCCCCTCGTTTATGTCGGGTTACACCACATGGTCGTACGAGTCATACCTTTCGGCGCTACTGCTCTACCCCGATCTTTTTCGCGACTATTTCGCGGTGCAGGGCGAAGAGGCGAAACGATATAATCGCGCGATCGCCTATGCCGTCCGAACTTACGACATCGCGCCGTACGTCTATTCGGGAGATGATATCTGCTTTAACGACGGGCCGATCTGCTCGATCGATTTGCTCGACGAGGTCTATTTCCCTGCGCTGCGGGATGCCGTCGAG
>JAJRYZ010000002.1 GCA_024275515.1 Spirochaetota bacterium | reverse complement strand
GTGTCGCCGATGTCCGTGAGGCCGTCGTCGCCGCCGGTGAGAGAAAACGAACCTTCCGCAGGCCTGTTTTCAGGGACGGCGGATGCGCTGTCAAGGTCTTCGACGAGAATGTATTCCGATTTTCCGTTAATGCGCTCCGGGGCGTAGTTCTCCGACGCCGCGTCCATCGACAGGTCGTCGTGCAGATCGACAAGCGTTCCCCCCAGCTAGACTTTCATCTTGAAATGAATCGCCGGGTTGTTTGTCGCCACCTCGATTTTCACGGAAATGTCGTCGCCCCATTTTCCGGGCGACACGGCTTTCACGCCAAGCGTTTCGACGGGCGTGGCGGCGCGATCCGTGAGCGTGGTCAGGCTCGTGGCGCAAGTTGCAGTGGCCGCGTCCGTTATGTCGGTGTAATGCACGACGCGGACGACGTAGCAGCGCCCTTTGACCTTTTTGAAGAACCCGTCCACGGCGTATGCAAGATAGCTGTTCGGGATATAGCCGCCGAAGATGCGCTTAAACTGCGCGAAGCTGGTAATGAGGATGGGAATACCCACGGGCCCGCGCTCGGCGATACCCATGAAAGCAGCCACCGACGCGCTGACACGCTCGATGGTGTGCCGGGTGCTTTCCCGTTCCTCGACAAAGATGTCAGGGGATAAATATTCGGGCATGAGGATGGATTACCTCTCTTTCAGGATTTGGCTTTCTTTTTCTTCGGCGCGGCGGGTTTCTCGTCCATGACCGCAAGGAATCCTTTTCGGAAAAGCCGGAATACGTCCGGGTTCTCAATCGTTCCCGCCGGAACTCTTTTCGTCTCACCGGCCAGAAGATGCAGCCCGCGGTTCCGTCCGAGGTTCACGGTCAGAAGCATGCCGGAGATGTTTCTCAGAAGAATGTTTTTCAAAACGGATCACCTCTGTTTCGTTATCGTGAAAATGTCTCGACCGGCGTCCTCGTTGCGAAATCGCAGAGAACGAAATCCCGGTAGAGAACGAGTTTGCCTTCCTCGAAGGCGTGATCGAAGATCGGCACGTCCTCGATGCGGTACCTGCCGGACGCCTGCCGCAGATTCGACAGATTGGGACGCTCCAGCCCGCCGACGGGGATCATCTCGCGGAGATAAAACTCAAGGAAAACGTCCTCCGATCCCCACGGTTCGATGCCTAACGGGCCGAGGCCCCATCCGCCGGAAAAGGGCACGGCCACCGCGCGGTTGTCCAGAAAAAACGTGATGACTTTCTCCTGAAGTTCGAGCAGTTCCATCCCGCTGGCCGCCGTGAGAACGAAATCGAAATCCAGGTGATAGAACCGGGGCCAGTTGCCCTCCGTATAGGTGAGGGCGCCGCGATCAATCTCGACGATCTTCTCAGAAATCCGTTTTGCCCGGTTCTCCTCCATCTTCGGCCCGATAACGAGCAGAGATGGCGTGTGCTTGATCTCGTAGTAGTCGTTCGGAGGTACCAGCACCGTATGAGGCGTTACGTCCGCCTGCAGCTTCCGGATCAGCGTCTCGACCGTTTCCCTAACGAAGGAGCCCAAGGATTGCCTCCTGGTAATTGCGTTTGATCTCGTCCTTATACTGTTCCATCACCGGGTGAAGGAACGGGCGCGGCGGAATGATGATGGTTGCGCCGTTCGGGTGTTTGATGGTTGCTCCATATTCCATGATCGCCCCGATGTTCACGATCTCGTCTCCGTCCTTGTTGCGTGTGCCGCGAAGCAATCCCACAAACGCTTTGTCGCTTTTGATGATCTGCGTGATGCTGCTCAGAAGAAATCCCGTGTCGATGAGCGCCTTGGATGATCCCTTTTTCTCGATGGTCGCTTTCGCGAGCGGTTCGAACGCCTTGCCTCCGGGCGCCTGCGACTTGATTCCCTTCTTTATCTCCCGCACGAGAAGAAGCGCGCTCTTTGTGGCGGCGCGGTTCAGAGCCTTTTCCATCCGTGCCGGAAGGCAGTTTTTAAGCGCCGCATCCAGCCGGTTCCAGTCTCCGAACTTTTTCACTTTCATGGGTACAACCTCGCAACCGTGACTACTTTATGGCTGACGACCCCGAACACATTCAGCGACTCGACCGTCAGCGCCTTGTACCGCACGCCCTCGAACTCAATATGGTCACCCTCTCTTAGTTCTTGATCCGGCAGGATGGATATCGCCGCGTCCGTCTTCTGCGTGGTGAGAATTTGAGGGGGCGTCTCCACGAACTCGAACGGGAATTCACAATCGAGAATAAAAGGCGCGTCGTCCGTGCCGTAAATCTTCTCCACATTCGGATCGGGCACGTACCGCTTCCCTGTCTGGCCGGAACTGGTGATGAGGTTCGCCGTGCATTCGGCGATAAAGGCTTTGTCCTTATCCGAGAGCAGCATTCTCGTCCTCTTCAATTCCTCGCTCGTAAACCACGGGTTTTACCGACGGGGCGGCCATGATCCCGCTGTCAGGGTCGTCCACGACCTCTCCCCCGCCGTCCGTGGAGGCTTTCTTCACACGATCTTTGTAGTCCTTCTCCAGATCGCCCTGAAGGTCGGCCCAGAACGATGGCTGTTTCGTCTTGTCCACGCGCTTGTCGCCGCTCTGGAACGAAAAGGCGTTCGCGGTGATCGAGCGCATGAGCGAACAGACGTTGATGTGCGCTTTCAGGAGAAGGAGTTCCTGTTCCTCTCCGGAC
>JAJRYZ010000034.1 GCA_024275515.1 Spirochaetota bacterium | reverse complement strand
CCCGAAGCTTGTCAGACGTCACGCCTCCGCGTGAAAGGGCAGATTGTCTGCTTTCCCCTTCAAAGGAGTCACATGCTCCCGTCGCCGGATTTTTCGATAGATCGGCTGGATGTCGATCCTCGTGGCGAACGTCCGCCGAGTGAACATCCCGTACTGCAACCTCCTTACCGCGGCCGCGCTCAACCCGGCCACCTCCGCGTGGCTGCGCAGATCCCCCTTCGCCTCCCGATACGATTTGCGCAGGTTGTGATGCGCCGCACAGATTGCCACCCGATCCATCACCCGATTCACGTTCCTGCCGAAACACACCGTCTCCCAGACGTGTTCGGCCAGATCCTTGCGCATTTGCCGATCGAGATAGTTCACCGGAAACAGCGGATTGAGCGCCGTGCGCGCGCCGTGAGAATCGATCCGTTACCGCAACGGAAGCTATACTGCTTTCCCTAGCAAGCTTCGGGGCAGTAGCTTTGTTCCACGTGAAACAGTTCGGTTTCGGCGGGATAGCGGAAGGCGCTCACCTCGTCTTCAGGCGATTTCAAGCTCCGCGGAATATGAGGCAACGATTTTTTGAGCGGCAGCCCAGATGGCGTCCTTGCGCTCTTGCGGCAGAAAGGTCGCGTAGGTATTGCTTTTTACGAGGTTGATAATCTCATCCGGTTTGAAGAAACCACGATTCGTCAGCCGCATGTATTCGTCGACGAGATCGATACCGAAAAGCGTCGGGTCGTCGGTGTTAACCGTCACGTTGACGCCGCGATCGTAGAGGGCGCGGATAGGGTGTTCATTAAGGGTTTTGACGTATTTTTGGGTGAGCAAGTTGCTCGTCGGGCAAATCTCAAGTGGTATCTGACGCTCGGCAAGATGCTCAACGAGCGTGTCGTCTTGGATGGCGCTGATGCCGTGTCCGATTCTTTCGGCCTTGAGGAGTTTGAGAGCGTCCCATATCGATTCCGGTCCGACGACTTCTCCCGCATGAGCAACGACGTGAAGGCCTTCCGCCGCAGCAATCTCGAAGATCGGCGCGAAATCTCGCGCCGGACCGGCTTCCTCCGCGCCGCCGAGGCCAATTCCCACTATCGTGCCGTTTCGATGTTTAAGCGTCAGGTCAAGGTTGGCCCGCGCGTTGTCGCGGCCGAAGCTTCGAGATACGTCGATGATGAATCGCGTTTCGATTCCCGTATTTCGTTCGATGTTGCCGGACCCGGCACTAAGCCTTTTTATCAGCTCGGCGAACTCCAGTCCGTTCTGAAGAAACTTCGACGGGGCGAAAAAGATCTCCGCGTAGACGATATTGTTTCGTGATAGATAGTTCTGAGCGTCTTTAATGAGAAGATCGACGTCTTCTTCCTTCCGGAAGCAGTCCTGTATGACATTAATGAACAGATCGAGAAACTCGTTCAGACTACTAATCTCGAACCGTTTGCGCAGATCGTCCTTGCTCGAGATATCCGCGTAGGATATCTTGTGCTTTTTCATCAGCGTCCAGATCGTATCCACCGACGCGAGAGCCTCGAGGTGAAGATGGATCTCGGTTTTCGGGACTTCAAGTAGGAGGGATCTGAGTTTCTGCATTTGATTTGCCCGTTGGCCTGCGCCGGCGTTCTTCACTTCTGCGGTTCCATCACCCCGATACCAAGAGCAGATATCGATTCTCTTCTACTCTTATCGGAGAAACTTCCCATTTCACATACCAATTTTACTTCATTACGGGCAAAAACCTGCAGTTTTTCGCTTCAGACGGCGACGACACTGCTCACTTCGGGAACAGTCTTCTTTAGATGTTTCTCCACACCCCGGCTCAACGTCATCTGCGACATGGGGCAACCCGCGCATGCGCCGGTGAGTTTGACGGAAACGATACCGTCCTCGCCGACGGCGACCAACTCAATGTCGCCGCCGTCCATCTGCAGCGCCGGGCGAATTTCGTTGATGGCGTCCGCGACCTTGTCCCTCAACGTAAGTTGTTCTTCCGTACTCATCACGCACCTCCATTCTATCGACAGTTCGGCAAGTATAACTGAAACATACAGATTGAGCGAGGGCGTCGTCGTCCATTCCCGGGATGCCGCGAGGAAAGCGACGGCATTCTCGATTCAGACTAACGTATTGCCCTTCACGTGCCGTTTCCCGCGATATCGCGCGAGAAATCCGCAAATCACCGCCGAAACGGGCGACGGAAGCCGACCGCTTGAGCCGGCTTGGAATCCGGCTCGTCAAATTCACAGATGCAGTGAAGGCGATCCGCGAATTGCTGAGGCGCGATGTTTCCACTATACTGCCCGAATCACC
This sequence comes from Spirochaetota bacterium, assembly GCA_024275515.1. Classification (GTDB taxonomy): domain Bacteria; phylum Spirochaetota; class Spirochaetia; order ARS1246; family ARS1246; genus JAJRYZ01. Next base: position 18,101 of record JAJRYZ010000034.1, on the reverse strand, counting down.
TATGGGCAGAATAATCGTTTTCGCCAATCAGAAAGGCGGTGTGGGAAAGACGACCACTGCGGTCAACCTCGGCGCCTACCTTTCGGCCACCGGGAAGAACGTGCTCCTGATTGATTTCGACCCACAGGGAAACCTCTCGAGCAGCCTTGGTGTTTCCGCCGCCGGGGCGGGCATCTATGAAGCTTTGTCGGAGACCGTCGAGGTGTCCGAGACTATCCGTGAGACAGGTCTGTCGGGACTTTCGGTGATACCGTCGAGTATCGATCTTACCGGCGCCGGCGTCGAACTTGTCGATCAGGAGGACAGAGAGTTTTTTCTCCGAAAAACACTCGTCGGCACCAGAGAGCTTTTCGATTTCGTTCTGATCGACTGTCCCCCGTCACTCGGCATTCTCACGATCAACGGTCTTGTCGCCGCCGATTCGGTTATCATTCCGCTCCAATGTGAGTATTTCGCGCTCGAGGGACTCAGCTTGCTTCTCAAGACGATCCGGTCGGTCCAGGCCGGTCTTAATCCTGGTCTCGACGTTCTCGGAATCGTGTTCACGATGTATGACGCGCGTACGCGACTGGCGCACGAGGTGGTCAGCGAGGTTACCGCGTACTTTCGCGACCGCGTATTTCGAACGATCATTCCGCGAAATGTGCGACTTTCGGAGGCCCCGTCACACGGTGTTCCCATCAGTTCGTATGATCCGGGTTGCATCGGCGCCGCGAGCTACGAAAAACTCGCCGGGGAGGTGATGGAGCGTGTCTAAACGAGCACTGGGCAAGGGTCTCGATGCTCTGATCCAGGCGACCGATTCGCGCGACCAGGAGTCGGCTACTTCGTCGACGAGCGTACCGATTGATAGGATAGATCCGTCCACCGATCAGCCGCGAAAACACTTCGACGATGAACGACTCGCCGAGTTGGCCGAGTCCATCAGGCGCGAAGGTGTCATACAGCCGGTCGTACTGGAGGCGAAAGGAGACCGATACGCCATTGTTGCCGGCGAACGCAGATTCCGCGCCGCAAAACTTGCCGGGCTAACCGAAATCCCGGCAGTGATCGCGAGATACGGCGCGGAAAAGCGATTGCTCGTGTCGCTCATCGAGAATCTGCAGCGCGAAGACCTTGATCCTATCGAAGAGGCTGAAGCGTTCCGGCGATTGATCGAGGAAGCTCGTCTGAGCCAGGAGCAACTTGCGCGACAGATCGGAAAGAACCGCGCGACGGTCGCGAACAGTCTGCGTCTGCTCAATCTTTCCGACCAGATGAAACGCGCCTTGCGGTCCGGGGAGATGAGCGCGGGACACGCGAGAGCGTTGCTGTCGATTCCCGATGGACCTTCACGCGAGGCGCTGTTTCAGCGCGTCGTTTCGGAGCAGCTTTCGGTGCGCGGAGTAGAAGAAATAGCACGACTTCAGACCGGACGACCGACCGGACGAACTCAGCGAAAGACGAACGTACGCAATCGGTCCGCCGAGATCCAGACTCTCGAACAACAGTTCATCGAGGCGCTCGGAACGAAGGTGCGAATAAAGGGCTCAGTCTCGAAGGGCACTCTGGAAATCGCCTATTTTTCAAAGGACGACCTTCAGCGACTGTACGATTTATTTATCGGCGAATGACTATTCGCCTTCGAGCCTCGAGCAGAACGCCTGCGTGTGCTCGTCAACAATGCGAATGAATGAGTTATCTTCGAGAGCTCCCACAACCTGTTTCATTTCTTCCTCCGAGTCGTAGGTCATACGGCGAAACGGATTTTCATAGTCCTTCGCCCGCGACGCGATCGTGCGCTCCCTGATCAGGCGTTGCGTTTTCGCGGCAGTTTGTTTTGCGGCGGACCATATCTCGTGTGTAAGCGAGTCCTCTCCGAAAAGACGCAACAGCACCGACAAGGCGTGTTCCGCGCGACGGTGGGGGTAGCGCGCCGCGAGATCTCGGTACCGTTGATGAACGTCTTTCCAGGCGGCAAGCGTCCCGTCTCGAACGTCGGAGAGCAGCGCGGAGAGGTCGTCCTCCCGGACGAGTTGTCCCCCCACATTGTACCATCTCTCCCGCCGGCACTCGATAAGCTGCGTCTGGACAAGGCCGACTTCGAGATTCCGCTTTCCGCCGGTTTGCTTTGAGTCGAGGCCGCAGTTTTCATCGAGCCGGGTGATAATCGCTTTGACCGCATAGAGTATCGCCATCGAACGATAGACCCTCCATGCTTCGGGGAGATCGAAGACGACGACCGGACGCGCCGATCGTTCCAGACCGGAGTCGAGTAGGACTATTTCCCGAAGTGAATTGTCGGCAGAGGCATTTCCTTTGCGTCGGGAGTTATTCTCGTCGGCAGCCGCAGCGCCGAGCAGGCGTTTTCCGACCTCCATCACTTTTCCCGCGTCCGGAACGTCCAGATACGATGCGCCGCAACTTCCTCGGGGCAGCTCGACCCGACCACGAGAATCGGCACGACCCGCCCAAAATTCTATTATATTTATTCCAGTTAAAATCTCATCTACGGTGTCGGGGGCGAGATAGTCGTATTCGTAGTGTTGCCACTCGTACAACTTGGCATCGCGGTCGCGGTACTTCCAACTGTTTCGAGCGAGGGCGTACATGTTGTGTATAAACCAAAACGCCGGACGGAGGATGAGCCGGTCCGGCTCCGTTGCGACGAGTGTGAACGGCAACGGAATGTTGAGTTCGGCGGGATAAGAGCCTTTCGCGAGCAGACAGAAAGATGCGAATCGACTCGAATGTTTGAGAGTCACGCTGAGACCCGGCCAAAACCCGCGCCCGGCGATGAGCTCTCCGTCGTTCGATCTCGAGTTGTGATTCGACCCGATCGTTGCGCCGGCGGCAATATTGCTCTGCCCCAGGACGGTGGCGGCGCACAGAAACGAGTTGTTATGGTGTTGTTCATGCCCGGGAAAAACGAGCGAATTGAGCACCTCGCAGCATGATATCGTCCCGTTGTCTCCGAGGATTGAGTTGATCAATCGCGCTCCGTATTTGAGGCACGTGTTCGTACGCATTACAAAGCGAACGGCTTTTACACCGTAGAACACGCGCGATCCCGATTCTATTATTCCGTTGACCAGTTCCACGCCCTCTCCGATCTGACAGGTTGCTTCTTTTCTACTCTTGATTGTGAGATTCTTGAGCTTATTCGCACCCTTAATGTAACCGTGCGTCCCGACGCATACATCTTTGATGATGCGGCAACTCTTGATGACCGTTCGCTTTCCGATGTGGCCGTAGGAACCGCGAGACGGATCGAAGGCCGACTCCGTCATTATTCTGAAGGCTTTTTGCAGTTTCTCATCGTCCCTGAAATGAGCCCAGAGCCAGGCATCGCCGGTCTCTATTCCGTCGAACGGCAAGATTCGTCGACCCCCGTTTTCGTTGGCTATCTCAAGCCATACCCTGACGTCCTCATGCTCCCCCTCGGTAAGGATCCCATTGCCGAACTTCGCGTGATCGGTGGTCGCCATCTCGTCGATATTGAACAGGATTACCTCGTCTCCGATTACGTAACGGGAAAGATAGCGGACGTTCCGAATGACTACGTCGTTGCCGATATCGGTGGACTGGATCATCGAGTCGGCCAGGCCTATCGGCAGCGTCAAGTCATGAAATCGCAAGTACGAGGTCGAAAGAGCGCCGATCCGCACGAGTCCTGCAAAACTGCATCTGTGCACCAATCGAGGGTCGAAGCCGTCTGCGACCAGTACGGTGTCCCAATCGGTCGCGATGTTTCCGTTGACGACAAGCGTTTCAAGCTCGCTCGCGCGGAGCGGCCGAAAGACACGTTCGACACGATAGTAGCGACTGCGCGCTTCGATTTGATCGAGTCGCCGGGCGTCGACGGCGTCCGCACCGGAGCTTCCCATCATTTCGATCGGGCCTTTTTCCATTTCTTCCGATGTATATATCACGGTATGCGCTCCTGAGTTTGCTGAAATGCTCTCTCGTAGAGCAATTCGAAATCTGGTGTGCCTGATTTCGAATTGCCGCCTCTCGTAAAGTAATATAGTGCCCGGAAGCTTGCCGGCCCATGACGGCTAAAACACTGCAGGATTGTTACCTGGCGCCGGGGTCGATGCCATAAAAAAAAACACACCGTCTAAATGTCGACCGCGCCGTGTGTTGGCTCCCCATCGACCGGCAAGCTTCCGGGCACTAAGAACGGAATTGACAACGAGAGGTGGCGCCGGTATATTTGAGTGCCGTTTCGCCGCCACGAAATCACGGAGCAATGAATCTACGTGGCGGGCCCGTGTTGCCACGCCGCCGTCCGTTGCGTTGCGCGGCAGTGAAAGGCGTGGAGAGACGCGACGACGCCGGTCGCGCGTTTTTTGGGGACCTGGAGAGGTGTCCGAGTGGTTGAAGGAGGCGGTCTTGAAAACCGTTGAGCCGCGAGGCTCCGTGGGTTCGAATCCCACCTTCTCCGGATTAGCGGGAGCGGTCTTACGACAATACGGAGAGGTGCGAGAGCGGCCGAATCGGGCTCCCTGCTAAGGAGTTGTACCTCATACGGGTACCGAGGGTTCGAATCCCTCCCTCTCCGCTCATCGTGTGCCCATAGCTCAGCTGGATAGAGCGTTAGATTGCGGATCTAAAGGCCGGAGGTTCGAGTCCTCTTGGGCACACTGCGTACGGAGAGATGCGAGAGCGGTTGAATCGGGCGGACTCGAAATCCGTTGTACTGTTTTACAGTACCGAGGGTTCGAATCCCTCTCTCTCCGTATCTCTGATTTCGGATGCGGCCAGCGGGACGGCTCGGCGAGCGGGACTCCGAAGCCGGAGTTCCTGCGCGCGGCAGGTATCGGGCGGTTCGGCCCAACCTGGGATCGACGACCTCGATGTTCAGTGGCGTTCGAAACCGAGTACACCGAAAGGGGCCGGCCACCCCGTTCGGTCGTTGTCCGGGAGAGATGACCGAGAGGCCGAAGGTGCACGCTTGGAAAGCGTGTGTGCCCTATCCGGGTACCGAGGGTTCGAATCCCTCTCTCTCCGCGAAATCCCCTTTAGCGTCGATGGCCGGGACCTGCGCTGTCGACGACCGCCCAACCCCGTCAGGACCGGAAGGTAGCAGCGGTAAGCGGTTGTTCGTTGAGCAGCAGTGCTCTCGACCGGAGCTAAAGGGGTGTTTTCTGAGAGTGGGAGTATGGCGTACGAGGTAACGGCGACACGCAAACGTCCGCAATCGTTCGAAGAGCTCGACGGCCAGGATTTTGTCGTTGCCTCGTTGTCGAACTCGCTTTCCAGCGGACGCATCGCCCACGCCTATCTTTTTTCGGGTCCGCGGGGCGTCGGAAAGACCTCCGCCGCTCGGATTCTTGCGAAGGCCCTCAACTGCGAAAAAGGTCCTACCGCGACGCCGTGCGGCACATGCGCCAACTGCATCGAAATCACCCGGGGGAACTCGCTCGACGTGATCGAGATCGACGGAGCATCGAACACATCGGTAAACGACGTCAGAGAGATCCGCGACGAAGTGCTCTTCTCTCCCAGTTCGTCAAGGTACAAGGTGTACATCATCGACGAGGTGCACATGCTGTCCAACAGCGCGTTCAACGCGCTGTTGAAAACGATCGAAGAACCGCCTCCGTATATTGTTTTCGTTTTCGCGACAACCGAGGTTCACAAAGTTCCCGCGACCATCAGGTCGCGTTGTCAGCAGTTCAGTTTTCGCCTCATCGGCATCGAAGCCATCGTTGAGAATCTGCGCGCGGTCGTCTCGGAGATGGGACTCGACGCCGAACGCGAAGCGCTGTTCTGGATTGCCAAGGAAGCTTCGGGGTCGCTCCGGGACGCTTACACGCTCTTCGATCAGATCGTCTCGTTTGCCGAGAGCACGATTTCTATGGCGACGATTCAGGAGAAGCTCGGTCTTGTCGGCTTCGAACGCGTCGATACGCTTGCTGTGTTACTCGCCGAAGGCAACGCAAAGGGCGCCATCGAGACGGCGGCGGCAATTATGGCCGGCGGAGTGGCGGTCGAGCAGTTGATTAACGACATGACCGACTACTATCGCGGTGTGCTTCTCGCGCACCACGGCATCGAGCGCGAATCGTTGCTCGGCTTCAGCCCGGATTCGTTTTCCGAAACCGTAATGTCGCGGCTTTCGGTTCGTCAGATCGAGTATATCGTCGGAGAACTGTTGGCCTTCTACAGGGCGATGCGCTACAGTCTGAGTCGGCGCTACGAACTTGAGCTTCTGTTGAGCAAGCTTTCAATCGCCGCCGACTATATCGATCCTCAAGAACTTGTCGCGCGGATCGAGAAGCTGCGTAACGGTCTTTCGGCGGCCGGCGCGCCGTCCCCTGCTTCCCGATCCGTCGGGGAGAGGAGGTTTCCGGCGGGCGAAGCCGACGGCTCGGCGGAGGCCGGGCGTACGGACGGTACCTCGGGCGGCGTACCGCGCGGCGGAGAGTTGAGCGGCGGAGTATCTGCCGACGCGGCGCCGAGCGTCGCTCCGCCCGAGTTCGGGGTGTCGTCGACGGTTCACGGCGCCGATGTGCTCCCGGAAGCGCAGCGCGGAAAGGTTATCGACACGATCAGGAGAACACGCCTCTCGCTCGCCACCACGCTCGAAAAAACCGGCGCGTGGTCGATATCGGGTGATGAAATGGCCATCCCGTGCCCGTCGCAATTTCATGCGGAGAGCATTAAACGCGAGTTGCCGCAGATCGTCGGGGCCGTTCAGGCGATCGTCGGACGCGCGCTTCGAGTTCAGGTCCGAACCGCCGCCGACGATGTCGAAGACGAAAACGATGAGGAAACCGACGCGCGGGTGGCGATGATCAAACGAGTGTTCCGGGGTGAAATTGTCGACTACGGGAGGTAGGAGATACCTGAAATGAACCCGATGGACCTGTTCAAGAACCTTCAGAATCTGCAGTCACGTATGGGAGACATGCAGGAGCGTCTGCAAGCGCTCTCGGCTACCGGGAGCGCCGGGGGCGGGATGGTTCGAATCGAAATCAACGGTCAGATGGAAGTGCAGCGTGTACGCATCGATCGGGAAGCCGTCGATCCCGACGATATTGAAATGCTGGAGGATCTTGTTCTGGCGGCGTTTACCGATGCGTCGGCAAAAGTCAAGGAGAAGATCCGCGAAGAGATGACCACCATCACCGGTGGTCTCAATCTGCCGCCGGGGCTTATGGGAATGTGAAATGACCACTCTCGAGCGCCTGGTGCAGCATCTTTCCCGGCTGCCCGGGATCGGAAAGAAGAGCGCCTCACGAATCGCCTACTTCATCCTCAAGTCCGATCAACACTTCGCCGAACAACTCGGCGAAGAGATAGCTCAACTCAAGCGCCGGATTCGGCAATGCAGTATCTGCGGAAATTTCACCGAGGAGGACCCCTGCCGAATCTGCACCGACCCGGGACGCGATCGGTCGATCGTGTGCGTGGTTGAGCAGTCCGAGGACGTACTGACGATCGAGCAAACCAACGAGTACCGAGGACTGTTTCATGTTCTGAGCGGCGTGATATCGCCGCTCGACGGGGTTGGGCCGAAAGATCTTACAATCGACAAATTGATGCAACGGCTCTCCGACGGCCGTATCGAGGAGGTGATCATCGCCACCAATCCCACCGTCGAGGGCGACGCCACCGCGATGTATCTATTGCAGCTCCTCGCCGGGGAGGGAGTCGAGGTTTCCCGATTGGCATCGGGGCTGCCGGTCGGGGGAGATCTCGAGTACGCCGACAGGTTGACTCTTGCGCGCTCGATACGGGGACGAATCTCGTTATCCGGACCGTAACCTCGTCCGCGCGGCCGCGCGGGCTCGACGGATGCGGCGCACCGCCTCGAGCATCCGGGCGTAATGGCTTCCTTTCCAGTAGAAACGACCGCACGCTTCGCAACGACGGTACTCCGTGCACCAGTTTCGAACACCGACGGGTACCGACGCGTCGATCTCATCGCGTACCGCTTCCGGATCGCGAATCGGGAAGATCGCGCCGTTGCATCGAATGCACCGTGCGAACGGACGAATACGGTCGTAGAGATCAAGGCGATCGAGAATCTCTATAATCTGGTTCTCAGGATCGGTCGCTCTGACGAAGAGCCCCCGGGTGACCACGCTCCGTTTCAAAAGTCCGAGGTCGCGGGTCAGGAGAATACGCTTTTCGCGCACCGAGCACCGGGCCAACTCGTCGTCCTCCGCGTGATTGTTCCACCACGCGTCGAAACCGAGCATACGGAGCCGGCGGGTCAGCACGTGCAGATGGACGTCGAGGACGAATCTGGGCACACGAAGCGGCGCCGGGCGCAGGCGCGTGACTCCTGCAATGTCGAGTGATTCGAAGACCGGATATACACTGATTCTGTCGCCGTTGCCGACGATATGGTCGAAACCGACCGACACCCCGTTTACGAGGATCAGATCCACCTCTACGTGCGGCGTTCCGAGCGACTCGATAAGATCCTTAACCGACCGCGGGAGCTCGAAGGCGATTTCAAAATCACGTTTCCTTCGATGCGACGGGAGAAAGTCGTTGAGCTCTTCGTAGAATCTGAGGGTGACCCGCTCCATTTCCGTTTAGAAGCTCATGATTCCTCACGGTTCATAACTTATCTATCAACATGGAACACTTCCCTGACGGAATCGGGAGGGTTTTCTTTTTTCCTTCGTCGAGGATATTGATCGTAAAATAGTAGAGTTTCTCCGATTCGAGTCGTATCTCCCACCCTCTCCCGCTCTTGTTGCTCAGGATAGTGATCATGTTCCGCTTGAGCGACAGGTCCTCTATTCCCATGATCTCCATCGCCGGCACGATCCAGTCGACCGTTTTGCGGGGAAGGCTGATGTAGAGCCCGATGACGTTTTCGATGATGAGCGTGATCGAGGAAAGAGCAGCGTACTCGAGATACAAAGGACGGGGCCATCCTTTTTTCGTCGGCCAGACGGCCGGTCCGTCTCTGCGCGGAAGGTACGCTTCGTAGAGATTCCCCTTCTGTTTTCCTTCGGGATGAAGCGTATCGAGCATGTAGTAGAGATGCCGGATGGCGCACTCTCGTGCGAGGTCGTACCGGGCATACTTCTCCAGCCCCTTGATGACCATAAAAGTGAACGCGGGTGAAACCGATCCTCGGAATCCCATTCCCCGTTCGTCAAAACTCTCCTCATCGAGGGCGAGCGATGGGAAGGGATTCTCGGCGCCGAAGGTGTCGGGATCCTTCAAATGACGAATCAATCGATTCGCCTTTTCTTCGTTCGGGATTTCGGCCAGCAGCGCCCAGAATGTCGCGATCGTCTTAACCGGTAGTTGTTGCCCGGCGTCGTCGAGGTCCACGTAGCAGCCGGCCTGTTCATTCCACATCAGCGAGTTGATCCGCGTCTTGATCGAGAAGTATTGTCGTTTGTACCGAAAACTAAGCTCCTTGTCGTTGAGGATGTCTCCGATCGCCGACATGTAGAGCGCGTTTATCGCCTGCTGAGCGTTGAAATCTACCGGATACCGCATTCCCTTTCTCGGGGCGTTGGGCATCATCGTCGCCGCGATCGGCACCGCATAGAGCCCGTTGTCCGCTTTGAAGGTTTCCTCAAGCCACGAGAAATAGCGGCACAATACCGGGACGACGTCGCGAAGCCGCTTTTTGTTTCCAATCTTGTGGTAGAGGTTGAACTCCGCCCAGGCGAAGAGCGGCGGTTGTACGCCTTCCTTGTTGTATCGTGATGTGACCGCTTTTCCGTCCTCCACCGAGTATTCACCCCGGATGGCGCCGCTTTCCTCCTGTTTTTCGTAGAAGTTGTCCAACTGAGGACCGGCGGGATAGACACGGTTGGAATACACGAGAAAAAACGTCGAGAGGATGCTTTCGAACTGACTTATGGTGTCTCGTTCCGGATACCGAAAGTACTTGCTTTGAAGTCCGTTTTTGGGAGTACCCCGATGCCAGAAATCCTGTATCCAGGCCCACGTTCTGTCGTAGATATCCACGAAGTCCTGATCGTAGAAATGAACCGCGGGGAATCCTTTTTTCAACACAGTGTCGTCGTACCTCGTTGAGCTTCTGTAGACTGATAGTTCGACCGGGATTCGCAGACATCGGAAGATTACTAGCTGCTTGGGCCGAAGTCAAATTCGTGACCACGCGAGCGGCCTTGCACACTCATCTCTATTGTTCTATAAAGGCCCTCTAACCCGAACGATTCTCGATATGGTCTGCCATATCGAGAATCGCCGGGCGGCAGCAGGCAAGTAAGACGTTCTCGTGGCGATTCGGCGGTTCCTCCGACGACATCGCAGAGGACGGTGAAGCGAACGGAGGTTTCGGTCTCATAAAATGAGAACCCCTGTCTAACCTTATGCACCGATACAGAACACACACATGCGGAGACCTCCGCAGAAGCGACGTCGGCACGCACGCCGCACTTTCCGGATGGATTCACAACCGTCGCGATCACGGGGGCGTACTGTTTATCGATCTTCGCGATCACTACGGAATTACTCAGGTTGTCGTGAGGCCCGATACCGGTTTCCAGTATGAAGTCTCGCATCTCCACAAAGAGACCGTCGTCCGATTCGAGGGCAACGTCATACCGCGCGAAGAGGAGAATATCAACCCGAAGATGGCGACCGGAGAGGTCGAGCTCGACGTCTCCTCCTACGAGGTGCTCGGTCCCTGCGAAGCGCTTCCTTTCAGTATTTTTCCCGAAGAGGAAGCACCCGAGGAAACTCGTCTCCGCTACCGCTACCTCGATTTGAGAAAGAACCGACTGCATCGCAACATCGTGTTGCGCTCGCAAGTTATCCACTCGCTCAGGCGCCGAATGTACGAGCGCGGCTTCCTCGAGTTTCAGACTCCGATCCTGACGAGCTCGAGCCCCGAAGGCGCGCGCGACTATCTGGTGCCGTCGCGACTCCATCCGGGCAAGTTCTATGCCCTCCCCCAGGCCCCGCAGCAGTTTAAGCAGCTGGTGATGATCGCCGGCTTCGACAAATACTTTCAAATCGCGCCGTGTTTCCGGGACGAGGACGCGCGGGCCGACAGATGTCCCGGTGAGTTCTATCAACTCGACATCGAGATGTCCTTTGCCACGCAGGACGATATTTTCGGTGTCGTCGAAGGCGTACTCCACGAGACGTTTCGTGAGTTTTCCGGCCGGACAGTGACCGAACCGCCGTTCCCGAGAATTCCATACTCGGAGGCGATACTACGTTACGGCACCGACAAGCCGGACCTGAGAATTCCGCTCGAAATCGTGGACACGACCTCCCTTTTTTCCGACAGCGGTTTTCGCGCTTTCGCGACCGCGGTCGAGCGCGGGGCGGTGGTTCGAGCGCTACGGGTTCCGTCGATCGCGGACAAACCCCGGAGTTTTTTCGATCGACTGATCGAATACGCCCAATCGATCGGGTCGAAGGGGCTCGCCTACCTGGTCTGGAACACGGAGGCGGTAAAAGGGCCGATAGCCAAGTTTCTCGACGAGGGTCGGCTTGGAAAACTGCAACAGGAGTGCGGCGCGCAAACAGGCGACGTCGTGTTTTTCGTCTGCGCCGCCGAGAAGGAAGCCGCGCGGATCGCCGGCGAGGTGCGACTGAAACTCGGAAACGATCTCGATCTCATCGAGGCCGACACGTATCGGTTTTGCTGGATCGTCGACTACCCGATGTTCGAGCTCGATCCTGAAAACGGAAAGATCGAGTTTTCGCACAACCCGTTTTCAATGCCGCAGGGCGGAATGGAAGCGCTTGAATCGATGGACCCGCTCGACGTGCTCGCCTATCAGTACGATATCGTCTGCAACGGCGTCGAGCTGTCAAGCGGCGCGATCAGAAACCACCGTCCCGAGATTATGTACAAGGCGTTCGAGATAGCCGGATACGATCGCGAAATCGTCGACACGAAGTTCCCGGCTCTCATCAACGCTTTCCATTTCGGTGCGCCGCCGCACGGGGGGCTCGCGCCCGGAATCGATCGCATCGTCATGTTGCTCGCGGGCGAGCAGAATCTTCGCGAAGTGATCGCGTTTCCGATGAATCAGCGGGCGCAGGACTTGATGATGAACGCGCCGAGCGAGGTGACCGATGAGCAGTTGCGCGAGCTGTTCGTTCGGGTGGTTCCGCCGATCGATTGACGAGAACGCGGACGAACATGCTCGGCAGCGGAATAAAACACGACCGAATCGTTACTTAGCGCCGGCGTTTGTGCCTCTTTCAAAAACACCCCGTAAGCACCCCATCTAAATGTCGACGGCGCCGTGTGTTGGCTCTTGGTAAACTAGCAAGCTTCCGGGCACTAAGCATTCATTCTTCCTTGGTCTCTTCGGGAAGACCGAGTATTCTCCTGATGTCCTTGCCCAGAAGTTCTTCGCGCTCGATGAGCGCGTCCGCGACGGCGACGACCGACTCCTTCTTTTCGTTAAGCAGGTTCTTGGCTCTCTCGAAGGCGGTCTTGAGGATCTTTCGGATTTCGGCGTCGATGTCGCGCGCGGTCTCTTCCGAGAACTCGCGTCGATGCGCAATCTCTTCACCGAGAAAAACATGTTCACGGTCGCTGCCGAGCGCGATTGTGCCGAGCTTGTCGCTCATGCCCCAATCGAGCACCATTTTCTTCGCCAGCTTGGTGGCTTGTTTCAGATCGTTCTCCGCACCGCTGGTAACCGTTCCCATCTGAAGCTCTTCGGCCGCTCGTCCGCCGAGGGTAACCGCTATCCGGTCGAGGATGTATTCTCGATTGAACAGGTACTTGTCACCTTCGGGAAGCTGCTGGGTAACCCCCATCGATCGGTCGTGTGGAATGATGGTGACCTTGTGTACCGGTTCGGCATTCGGGAGAAAAGCAGCGGTGACCGCGTGTCCCGCCTCGTGGTAGGCGACCGTTTTGCGCTCTTCATCGGTCAGAACGAGGCTCTTCCGGACGAGCCCGAGCAGAATCTTGTCCTGCGCGTCGTCCAGATCGTCCTGCTCGATTATGCTCTTCTTCTTTCTGGCCGCGATAAGCGCCGATTCGTTCAACAGGTTTTCAAGGTCGGCGCCGCTGAAGCCGGGGGTCGCCCTGGCGACCTGCTCGAGGTCGACGCTCGGCGTGAACGGTTTGTTGCGCGCGTGAATCTTGAGGATTTCGGTGCGCTCGGAGACGGTCGGGCGGTCCACGGTAATCTGGCGGTCGAACCGTCCGGGCCTGAGCAGAGCCGGATCGAGTATGTCGGGTCGATTGGTCGCCGCGACGACGATGGTCGACTCGTTCTGCTCGAAACCGTCGAGCTCCGAAAGGAGCTGATTGAGAGTCTGCTCGCGTTCGTCATGGCCGCCTCCGAGTCCGGCGCCGCGGTGACGTCCGATCGAATCGAGCTCGTCGATGAAAATGATGCTCGGCGTGTGTTTTCTCGCGTCCCGGAAAAGGTTGCGGACCCGTGAAGCGCCGACGCCGACGAACAGCTCCATAAAGTCCGAACCGGTGATGCTGTAAAACGGCGCATCCGCCTCGCCGGCTATGGCCCGCGCGAGCAGCGTTTTGCCCGTGCCGGGAGGCCCGACGAGAAGAACGCCCCGCGGCGTTTTCGCCCCCATTTTCTGAAACAGCTCCGGCGTCTTGAGAAACGAGACGATCTCCTGAAGCTCCTCCTTCGCCCCTTCCACGCCGGCCACGTCGGCAAACGTCGTGCTTTCGGTCGTCTTTCGATAGAGCTTCGCTTTGTTCTGGCCGACCGAAAAGATGCTGTTCCCCTGGTTTTTGCTTCCACGATAGAAGGAGTAGAGAATGAAGAGCAGAAGCAGGAAGGGGAGCAAGTTGAGGATGATCGCGAGCAGCGAGTTTCTGTTGATCGGTTTCGTGTAAACGCGAACACCCTGCTCCTCGAGCAACGACGAAAGCTCGGTATCGCCGTACGACGGCAGGTAGGTGATAAATGAAAGAGAACCCGTGTCGGAGGCGAGTCCGGTCGTCGGAGAACGCTTGAACGTCCCGGTTATTCTTTCTTCCTGAACCGTAATCATCGCGACGTTGCTGTTGCGGAGCTCATTCTTGAAAGTGCTGTAGCTGATCGCGTTGTTCCCTGAAGACCCGGAAATCATATTCGCGATCATCGGAACGAAGATCCCGACGCCGAGGATGATCAAAAGCACCGTTCCGAGATTCAATTTCATCCGCGGAGGTTTGTCCGGGGCGCTATTGTTATTGTAGTTATCGTTGCGCTCATTATCCATCGGCTATAAAGTACGCTGTTTGTCCGGCAATGAAAAGGCACGGCCGAACGCGACGACGACAAATATGTTTGCAGATGCGTGCTTTTGAGATACTTTGAACCGTAATGAAGTTTTGTCTGGTCAGTCTCGGTTGTCAGATGAATCGCTCCGATTCGGAGCGCGTTACCTCGGTGCTCGAAGGACTCGGCTGCGAACGCACCGACAATGAAGAAGAAGCCGATCTGCTCGGGCTGGTCGCCTGCTCGGTCCGCCGGCGTGCGATCGATCGGGCCTACGGGCGAATCCGGAAATGGAATCGATGGAAGAACGGTCGGAATCTGTTGACCTTCGCAACCGGATGCGTTCTTCCCGCCGACCGCGACCGCTTTCTCGATCTGTTCGACCTTGTTTTTGATATCGGCGAGCTTCCTTCATTTCCGCGGATGATCGAACAGTACGGCGTTACGACACCGCTTTCAATACACGCGGTCGCACCATACGCGTCGGCAACGCGTGCACCGGCGACGCCGACGCACACCGCGGCGAGGCAGACGTCGGTTACGCGCGCGGCGGCGACGGGCGCGGCAGCCACGGGCGCGGCCGACGCGAAGCGCGACTTTTGGCGAATCCGGCCCTCCTACGCGTCTGCGTTCGACGCGTTCGTGCCGATCCAGAACGGTTGCGATAAGTTCTGCTCGTTCTGCGCCGTTCCGTACACCCGAGGTCGTGAGGTATCGCGTCGATCCGATCAGATACTTGCCGAGGTAAGCGATCTGGTCGAAAAGGGTTATCACTCGATAACTATTCTTGGGCAAAACGTAAACTCTTATGGTCTCGACGATCCTGAACACGAGATCGGGTTTGCCGAGCTTCTCCGGAAGGTCGGAGAAATCGGTGTCGCATCCGGCAGGGAGTTTCGGGTCTATTTCACCGCCCCTCACCCGCGCGACATGAGTCGTGAGGTGGTCGAAGTCGTCGCCGAGTATCGGCACCTGGCAAAACAGTTCCACCTGCCGCTTCAGTCCGGAGACGATGAAATCCTCAACCGGATGAATCGGAACTACTCTGTGGAACGTTATCGCGGCGTGGTTCAGGCGATTCGCGAGGTGATGCCCGAAGCGACGCTTTTTACCGATATCATCGTCGGCTTTCCGGGCGAAACCGAAGAGCAGTTCGAGCGAACAAGAGCGGCGATGCGAGAGTTCCGATACAATATGGCATATATCGCGATGTACTCGCCGAGACCGGGAGCGAGGAGCTCGACGTGGGACGACGACGTTCCACACGACGAGAAAAGGCGCCGGCTCCACGAGCTCTCTCGAGAGTTGAAAAACATTTCGCTCGCGCATAACAGACGACTCATCGGCCGTACCCTCACGGTTCTCGTTTACGAGAGAGACCGGGACGACCGTTATCTTACCGGTCGAACCGAAGGGAAGATCATCGTCCGGTTCCCGTCGGGCGACGACCGATTGATCGGCGAGTTCGTGCCCGTCACCGTGACCGGCGCCGCCGAGATGTCGGTAGAGGGAGAACTTGCCGTTGCCGACCGGGCCGCCGGCCGCGCCGCCGCCGCCCGTCTTCGCGACGCGCGCGTGACCGGCGCCCGCCGGATAGTGTCATGAACAGGCGCGTGGCGTTTCAGACGCTCGGTTGTCGGTTGAACCAGTACGAAACCGACTCGCTCGTGACCGATTTTCGCCGCGCCGGCTATCGGGTCGTTCCGTTCTCCGATGAGGCGGATTGCTACATTATGAATACCTGCACCGTCACCGATCGAAGCGATCGAAAATCTCGGAACCTGATAAACAGGGCGACCGGTGTCGCCGGCGGGCCGGTCGTCGTCGTTACCGGTTGCTTCGTCGAAAGCAGCCACGGCTACGCTTTCGATCGGCCGGGGGTCACCTACGTCGTCGACAACCAACGCAAGCATACGATCTTCGACCTCGTCGACGCTCATATGCGCGGCGAGGTGGGCCGCCCGGCGGAGCTTCCGGCCGACAGGTTTCGTTTCGGCGACGCGCTCGACGGGTTTCACACCCGAGCCGCGCTGAAAATCCAGGACGGATGCGACGATTTCTGTACATTCTGCATTATCCCTTTCGTTCGCGGTCGCGCCGAGAGCAGGCCGGTCGACGACGTTCTTGAACACGCGCGGAGGATAATCGGCGCGGGGGCGCGAGAGATCGTTCTTACCGGCGTCAACATGGGACGCTACGATCATGACGGGACGACGTTTACCGCCCTCGTCGAGCTGCTGCTCGGTCTTCGGGGCGAGTTCAGGCTGAGGCTCTCCTCGATCGAGCCCGATTTTCGCGGCGACGGGTTCGAACGGCTCATCGCCCACGAGAAGCTGTGTCCGCATCTTCACCTCTGTCTGCAGAGCGGCTCGGACCGCGTGCTGCGGCGAATGCGCAGGCGTTACACCGTCGGCGACTACCTCGATTTCGTCGATGCGATCCGTCGATGCGACGAGTCGTTCAACTTCACCACCGACGTAATCGTCGGATTTCCCGGGGAAAGCGAAGACGACTTCGCGCGGACGCTCGACGTGGCCCGGACGGTCGGGTTTTCTCACATCCACACCTTCCCCTACTCGCGCCGAAGCGGCACGAAAGCCGCGCGGCTTCCCGGTCAGGTGGACCACTAAACGAAAAGTCGACGTTCGGCACGGGTAAGACGACTGGCGCAGGAGTTGAAGATCGCCTACCGTCGCAGGCTTATCGGATCGACGCAACGAGTGCTTATTGAACGCGGCGACGGAGAGCTAACCGGATACGGGGAGCACTACGTTCCGGTACGCGTCTTGTTCTCCGCGCCGGCCGGTGGCGGGCGCGGAGAGCGGAGAGTCCGACCGGAGCGGGCTTCAAGCGGCGAGGACCCGCCGTCGACGAACCGTTTCGTCGACGTACGAATCGTCGGAATCGGCGAAGGCGAAGATCCGGTGCTTCGGGGCGAACCGGTCCGGAGAGTCGTCGGGACCGAGCTTCCCGTGCGATCACGATAGGAGAGAGAGGCGTCGACCGATGAGTGTTTCCCTTTCGATTCCCGCCGGCCGAGTCGGCGTCTTTTGGTTCGAGCAGAACCACTTTCTTTTGCAGGGCGGAAAAACCGTGCAGAACGGAGGAGACGTGAGGATTCACGTCGATCCGTTCCTTTCACGCGTCGTCAAACCGGAAAACCACGTCCACCCACGTCCGCTCATTCGCCCCGGGGAGGCAACGGCCGACCTGGTATTCCTGACTCATGATCATCGCGACCACACCGACCCGTATACGCTCGGACCGATCGCGGCCGGCAACCCCGAGTGTCTTTTTGTCGGGAGCCCCGAGAGCTGCGACCGCTGTGTGGCGACCGGCATCGATGAAGAAAGGGTGCGACGAGTCGCCGCCGGTGAGAGCGTCGAGGCCCGCGGCGTGACGGTCGACGTCGTAGACGCCGAGAACACCGGCGATACCGATTGTACGACACACCTCGGTTTCGTGTTCCGCTTTCCTGCAGCGACGATCTATGTGACCGGCGACACTCGGGTCGATCCGGCGGGCTACCGTGACACATTCCAGGCGGTCTGCGGACTGAAACCCGATCTTCTGGCGGTCCCGATCAACGAGGGGTACAACAACCCGGGCCCTTTCGGAGCCGCCGCGTTGGTCGAACTGGTCGACCCGGCGTTTGTCGTTCCCTGCCACTTCGGCTGTTTCAGGAACAATACGATCGATCCCGGGCTTTTTGTCGACGCGCTTCCCGACGCTCGCCGCGACCGGGTCGTCGTCCTCGATCGCGGCGGGACGATCGTCGTCCCGCGTTAGCGCGCGGCACTTCGGTAGAGCAATTCGAAATGTGACCCTGGGAACGCCGGACGCTGCGCCGTTTTCTGACGTTTAGTCGGAGGAACCGCCGAATCGCCACGAAAACGGCGTCCTTTCGGTTGCTGCAGGCGGCAATTCGAAATCAGGCACACCAGATTTCGAATT
>JAJRYZ010000033.1 GCA_024275515.1 Spirochaetota bacterium | reverse complement strand
GTTCGGGTGCCGTGCAAGCCGCGACACGGTTTCCAGCGACGTTCGATTGTGCGTATTCTGTGGGATATTGTATAGCAACACCGGCGCCGGTGAATGATCCGCGATCTCGGTAAAATGGCTGATTATTTCCGCCTGCGTTACCGCGACATAGTATGGAACGACCGCCGAAACGTAGTCCGGCGCCAGGTCCGCCATCTCGTCGATACCACGCAGAACCGAGCGTGTATCCGGGCGAAGTACGACCACGCAGCGAACATGGTCATCGCTCGTGTGATCCGACAGAACTTCAAACAGTCGGCGGCGATCGGCCGATGTGATCATCGCCCCTTCGCCGGTCGTTCCGGCGACGAAAAACCCGTTGACTCCGGCCGCGATAAGATAATCCACCTGCTTTTCGAACAGGTCGAATCGTACGGCGCCGTCCTCGTCGAACGGCGTAATGACGGCGGGCAGGACTCCGCGGAGCGTTTTTCGAGTGACATTCGTTCGTCGTCCACCGTCGTTCGTGCTCACAATGGTCCTCCCCCGTTTCAACCGACGCCGCGCCGCTAAAGTACATCAACCGGAAAATCGCGATAGAGCGCGAGATGATCTCTTAACGCCTTCTCCAGCCGCTCGGCGTCCCTTCGACGACAAGCGTCGATAATGCGAAGGTGTCCACGAATCGTGTGGGCGTGCCTCGGCGCCGTTTCGGTCCCGGCAAAGGTCCGTTCCGTAGAGAACCACTCGAGAATAATGATAGCCGTTGCTAACAGGTACTTGTTATGACTGGAATCTATCAGCTTTCTGTGAAACGCCATGTCCCATTCGAGCTGTTTCGGTCGGGACTTCGCCGATGCGTTCTTTTGCTGATAGACCGTGAGCTCGGAAATGTCGTCGTCGGTGACATTCGCGGCGATGACCGGAGCAAACGACACTTCCGTCACGTATCGCGCCTCGGCGAGCTTCACGAGCGAGGCGTGGTTAGTGTCGACCGACAAACCAAGCGCCAGGTTGGCGAAAGCTTCGTCGAAATCGAACTTTTTGATCCGCGTACCGCTTCCGCGAATCGATTCGAGAACTCCGCTCGATTTAAGACTGCGCAAAGCTTCGCGAACCGTCGACCTGCTCACACCGAGGCGTTCGGAAAGCTCCGTCTCGGTCAGCAGCATGTCGCCCGCCTTCAGGCCGTTTCTCAGAATATATTCGCGGATCTTCGATGCGGCCTGAGTGGGAAGATCGGTCCTGTCGAGCGAAACGAGCGAATCGGGCGGCATTCCATACCTCACAAAGCAACGGCGGACGACGAACAGCAACCGTTTCGCGGTTCCGGAGGGCAAGCGTGCGCCCTCCGGAACGGTCACCGTGCAGTTCGTTACTCTACATAGCGGGCAAAGGCCGCATCGTAGATCTTCATTAGATCATCGGCGCCCATTTTTTTCAATCGGGTCACGAAGTCGTCAAAATCCGAAAGTGGCTTGCTTCCGGTGACGAATCCCGCCACGCTTTCGTCGATATAGGTCGTGATAGGCGTCTCGAGGGTCTTCTTCATGTCCAACTCGTCTTCGGTAAACGTCAACCCGGGAGTGTCCTCGGCGAGCGCGTCGGCCTTGAGCAGGCGATCTGCCACTTCGAAGAGGTAGTTGTTCTTGAAGAATCTGCCGTCGTAGAACTCTCCCTCGTACAGGAAGCAGTTGCGCGCCGTGCCTCCGCCGTTCTGCTGGTACCAGTCCAAGATATGTTTGATGCCCCGCGGGTCGTCGTCCGTCGCAGGCTTGATGATGGCGACATGACGCCCGTCCGCGGTCGTTTCGTAGGTCTCTCCTTCGACGCCGAAGGCCCAGCGGTGGGTAAACTCTTCGCTGTAACCGTAGTCGACCAATTGCAGAATGTTGTCGAGCGCGTCGGTCTTCGCCGAGATCACCCAGTACCTCCCCAAATTCAACGTCGAAGCGAGCGTCGAGGCAAACCCGCGCACACCGTTTATTTTGGGTGGAAGAATGACCTCCCAATTCTCGAGGTTTATTTTGAAGTTGTCGATGGTGAAGTATCCGCCGTCGTTGTGCATCAGCTCTTCCCACTGTTTGTCCGCCATGGTGAAGATGTCGGGGTGAAAAATCTCCTCGGCGTAGGCTTTCCGCATGAATTCGATCATCGATCTGTATTCCGATTGGTAAGGACCGAAGTTGAATTTCTGTTCGTCGGTGTCCCAGTAAACGTGTATTCCGATTCGATAGAGCCGGGCCACGCGCTCAAGAAGCACCGCGGCGAGATCGGTGCCCGGTCGGGCGATCCACGGCGGATTCCCTTTTATCTCCTTGATTTCTTTCAATGCCTCGTACAAATCGTCGAGCGTTTCGATCTGCTGAACGTCGTAGTCCAGAATGTCGGAACGAATATAGGGCGCCGTCGCGATGATGCTCCGACTGTCTTTGATAAACGGGAAAGCGTAGATATGTCCGTCGGTCGCCTTGAACATGCGCCGATACTCCTCCATCCGTCCCGGTATCGTCTCCATCCGACGTGCAAAATTGGGGACTCTGTCGAAGTACTCGTCGACCGCAACAAACAGCCCCTTGGGCCCGTATTCCTTCATGAGGTTCGGAACGCTCCGGATGTACATCAAATCCGGTATATTCCCGCCTGCTATAATAGTCGTCATTTTTGCCGACATTTCTTTCCGTGGAATCGGCATCGGCTTTATTATCACATTTCCCGACTCCGCGAGCAGTTTCATCGTCGGGTAGTCGGGATCGCCCCACGGTTTCGCTCCGTCGTCCTCGTATACGACGGTTATCGTCTTTTGCGTGAGTGTTCCGGTCGTGACCTCCTTCTCACCCTGCCCGCCGGCGAAAACCAGGGCCGGGATCACGAGTGTGAGCACGACGCCGAATGCTAGTGTCGAACATGTCTGTGATTTACTACCAATCATGGTACCTCCCGTGTACCTCTCGGGAAAAGTCGAATCAGTCGCGACGCGTTTGGTCGCGATCCACCTCGATCCACTGCACCTCAAGCGGGCGGCGATCTTTGGACACTCATTCCGTTGTTCCTCCATTTCGGTCGTCAAGATCGCTCAACCCTTGAGCGATCCGACCAGCGTCCCACGAACGAAATATTTCTGTAGAAACGGATAGGCGAGAACGATGGGGCCGATCGATACGACCACCGTCGCCATTTTTACTTTCTCGATGAACCCGGGCATGTTTCCCGACTTGAGTATCATCTCGGCCACGCCCAGATTCTCGATCTCGGAACTGATGACGCGGCGCAGAATCATCTGCAGCGGCCATTTCCTGATGTCGTTCAGATACAAAAGCGCGTGCATAAAGCCGTTCCAATGGTAGACGGCCGCGAAAAGCGCAACGGTCGCCAGGATCGGCTTGGAAAGAGGAAGTACGATGCGAAAAAGCGTAAGAAAATGCCCGGCGCCGTCGATATAGGCCGAATCGGTGAGACTGCTCGGAATCTGCTGCATGTTGGTGCGAATAAGCACGATATACCAGACGTTGAACGCCGGCGGGAGCACGATCGCCCACATCGTGTCAAGCAGATGCAGATCACGCACGAGAAGGAAATTCGGAATCATCCCGCCGGGGATTATCATCGTAAGAGCCATCGCGAAGGTGATGCTCTTTCTTCCGAGAAGTCTCGTCTGTGCAAGCGGGTATGCGGCTAGACAGGAGACAAGGAGGATAACAACCGTTCCGGTGACCGCGTAGTTGATCGTGTTCAGATAAGCCCGAACGGTCTCGTTGGTCCTGAAAACCGCTTTGTAACCGTCAAGGTTGAATCCCACGGGAACGATCTTTACACGTCCGGCCTGAACCGCGGCGCCGTCGCTGACCGAAACCGAAAACACGTAGAGAAACGGGTAGATCATGACGAACACGAGCAAAAGCATGGCAATAACGTTTGCAACGTCGAAGGCGCTCGATCCAAAGCTCTGCTTGTACTTCATTCGCATCTCGCCTTTAGAAAAAACTCGTCTCCGACAAGCGCCTCGACGCCCAATTCGCGATCCAGATCAACAACACCGACACGACCGAACTAAAGAAATCGACCGCTCCGGCGTAGCTGAAATCCATCCCTTCGATTCCTCGGCGATACACGTAGGTCTTGATGACGTCGGCAACCTGATAGACGACCGGGCTGTACATCAGATAGACTTTCTGAAAGCCGACCGAGATAATCTTCGACACGTTTACGATCAGCAGAATCGTTATCGCCGGCGCCATCCCGGGCAGTGTGATGTGGACGACCTGCCGCCGGCGGTTAGCGCCGTCGATGATCGCCGCCTCGTAAAGCTCCAAATTGATTCCGGCTATCGCGGCCATGTAGATGATGGTGCCCCATCCAACCGACTGCCATATTCCCGAACCGATATACAGCGTTCGGAACCAAGCGGGATTGCCGACAAACTTGACGCGGTCGAAGCCGAGGAAGAGAAGAAAATCGTTAACTACTCCGAAATGACCGAAGATCTTGTACAGTATTCCGACGATGACCACCGTGGAAATGAAGTGCGGAAGATAGCAGACCGACTGGACGAACCTCTTGAAAGGGTGACTTCTGAGCTCGTTGAAGAGCAGCGCCAGGACAATCGGTGCGGGGAACCCCCACACAAGACCGTAGAAGCCGAGAAGAAAAGTGTTCTTTATGAGGCGAAAGAAAAAAGGATCGTTAAAGAACTGCTTGAAGTAGCGCAACCCGACCCACTTGCTTCCCCACATTCCTTTCATCAAATCGTATTTGACGAACCCGATAAAGAAATTGTTGACCATCGGTATGTACTGGAAGATGATGAACCCCGCGATCACCGGCAGCAGCATGACGTACAACCCGCCGTCTCGCCGAAGGCTGTGGTAGATCTTCGTTTTGGCGAACGGGCTCACCGCGCGCCGCGCGACGGTAACGATACGCCTCGTTGTGGATCTGCTAGGATACATTTCGTTTATGATAATCCAGCTTGTCGTCGAAGCGCAAGTCTTTTTCAAAAAAAATGTCGTATTATCCGCATATCGGACAAATACCTCTTTACATCGAAAGCCCCCCGGGCTACACTCCTTTTCGTGATTAACAGCGAAACGAAAGAATGCGGCAGTGCGTCGCCGATGAAATTCGAAGGAGACGCGCGATGACTCGGTTGGTGGACGCGTACAGGGCCCTCCATCGGCAGGCCATGGTGCCGATCTTCGTCGACGACGACTTCGACAGCGGCAAGCTCATCGACGCGTGCCTGGAGGCCGGTCTCGACTCCATCGAGTACACGCTGCGCCGTCGCGACGCGCGCGCTATGATCCCCCGCATTCGCGCCGAATACCCCGATGTCTACCTTCTCGTCGGCAGTACTCTTGACGACGAACGCATCGTCGCACACGCGCGCTCCCGCCACCCGCAACTCATGACGCCGGCCGAGCTCGACGCGTACGACATCGACGGTTTCGTGTCGATGGTCGGGTGGAACGAGGAGCGAATTCGCTGCTTTTCTCCCCGTAGAATCGTGATCCCCTTCGCCATGACGGTCACCGAAGCGTTTCGTCAAGTCGCCGCCGGCGCGCATTTCGTCAAACTGTCGGGAGCGGATCTCTCGCTCGTTCGACTCTGCCGAGCCGCGGCGACTTTCGATTTCTGCCCCATTATGGTGACCGGGGGAATGAACGAAACGATGATCCCCGAAGCGTTCGAAGCGGGTGCGGCCGTCGTGGGCGCCGGCTTCGATTTGATCCTGAAGGGTTTGGACCCCGACGCACCGGTACGGCGCATAGCGGAGACGTTGCGCAAGCACGTCGACGTTGCGCAGGAAGCCCAAAGCAGAAGATGGCCGGGGCTTGCAGCGCTTCGAGACGCGCCGACCGACGATTGGCTCGAGGCGCTTCCGCATTATCATCCGTTCGGAAACGGCGTATAGAACGACCTACCGTACGCGGATCGGAGATCGACACATGCACAGAGACAGGTTATCGAGAATTGAACACAAGGGTGTATTGATTTACGAGTGCAGCCTGGACGGGGAAGGACGCGACCGGTTGGTTGTTCCGGCGCATCCGAACGGCATTCGCGTCGGTCGGTCGCGTTGGCTTCTGCTCTACGCCACGCGCAAGTTTAGGGGCAACGACGACGACTGCAGTATCATCTACCAGATTCGAGCCGATTCACCTGCCGGTCGACTTGTCAAGGAAGGAATGCTCGCGAAGAGTATCGACGATTGGCAGCCGCTCGGCAACGGGAAAAAGTACGTTCGCCAACACGGGCACCCGGTCGCTTTCGGCGTCCCGAAGGGCGCGCTCATCGGGGGAAAACCGGCGATCAGCGCCAACGTTTTCGTGCTCAAGTGGCGAATTGTCGGATTGGAATACGACGCCGAAGCGAACAAAGTCGAGGGGACCGATCGGGACCCGATGCTCGTCGCGCGCACGCAGAGCGTCCAGTGGACTCAAGTGAGACTCAACGAAGCCGAGGACGATATCGAAATCATCGAGCCGGTCAAACAGTTTCGACAAAAAGGATTCGAATCGGGGCCGACGTTCTGCAGCGCGCCGGGAGTTGCGTGGGCGACGCAAAACTACACCCAGGCGGTACCCTACTCGTCGGACTGCACCGAATGGGTCGACTGCACCACTTTCGACGGCGGACGTGGGTCGGCGATTAAGCACACATTTAACGTCGCGTCGGGGAAATACGAATGGACCGAAACCGGACCGTTCCTCTTCCCGTCCGGCGCGAAGCACCGTTTCGGGGATTTCTCTCTCGCCCGCTACGGAGACGAATGGATCGTCGCCGCTCGCACGGACTACGTCAAAAACCACGTGACGTACGGCGACGGGCTCGGGTGGGTAAGAACGGAAGACCCCTTCGGGCCGCCTTCGTCGCCTGAGTTTCCGGGAGAGCCTCGCGTGCAGGCGCCGATCAACATTTACACCTGTCCCGACGGAGTGCTTCGGTTGCTGAGTGACGACGGTTTCGCTTCACCGTACCACAACCGCCGTGACCCGATGTACTGCTGGAATATCGATCCGGGCGCGGGATTCCGTGCGACCAAACGGCGTACCGTGTTCGACACCGTAAGCGCGGGACTTCCTATTCGACGGTCGGCGTCGCCGAAGGTGGACATGGGAAAGCTTCTGATGCACGACGGCGATACTCAGTATCTTCTCTACCGCGTCAGCGTCATAAGCATGCTTCACGAACACGTCCACACCGAGCCGACCCGATGGGTGTTTCCGCCCGTCAACGCGCAAGAAATCGACAGCTGCGCCATCTACTGCGCGATGCTGAAGTACGAGGCGCCGTTCCCGTCTCCGTGGAGCTTCGCGTGACTCTCTTTTCGATCGCCCGGTCCGCCACGGGCGTACGGCCGGCTTTACGCCTCGGCGTCGACCCGCGCGGCATACCGGGAGCGGAGGACGCGAAGCGAACATCGGGCCAACTCCACGGTTTTGTTCTCGACGCACGCGATCATGTCGGATCGATCGAATCCGGTGAGATACTCGGCGACGCGGACCTCGCTCTGCGGAAGGGAAACACGGCTGTGACTGAATCCCCGACGAACTCCGCTTACGTGAAAATGGCCTATTCGATCACGAAACGTCGACAGAAAAGAACCGATGTCCGTTTCGTTCTGGGCAAGATGC
>JAJRYZ010000032.1 GCA_024275515.1 Spirochaetota bacterium | reverse complement strand
GCCGGCTGAGAAGTTCGGCACCGGAAGCTTTCCGGTGCGCGCGATCTCGAGCACGAGCTCGTACGGTGCGCCGAGGTTTTTCGCCTCGCTCATCAACTCCTCTTCGGGAAGCACGGTAAGACGGCGCATCCCGTCCATTACCGCGCGCATATGCCGGACCGCTTCGATGATATCGCCGGTACCCGCCTCGCCTTTGGTTCGGATCATCGCCGCGCCTTCGCCGATCCTCCGAAGCGCCTCCCCGAGATCGCGGCAGCCGCACACGAACGGGACCTGG
The DNA here is from genome assembly GCA_024275515.1 of Spirochaetota bacterium. Taxonomy (GTDB): domain Bacteria; phylum Spirochaetota; class Spirochaetia; order ARS1246; family ARS1246; genus JAJRYZ01. Next base: position 1,880 of record JAJRYZ010000032.1, on the reverse strand, counting down.
AACTTGTGTTTGTTGACATGGTAGTGATCATCGGCGGGCGTGAGCACTTCGCTCTCGTCGATAAAGTCGACTTTCAGCGCCTCGAGAATCTGCGCTTCGGCGAAGTGGCCGATACGGCATTTGGCCATCACGGGAATCGACACCACCTGCTGAATTTCCTTGATGATCTTCGGATCGGTCATCCGCGCGACCCCGCCCTGCGCGCGAATGTCGGCGGGCACGCGTTCGAGCGCCATCACGGCGACCGCTCCCGCCTCTTCGGCGATCTTCGCTTGTTCGGCGGTCGTGACGTCCATTATCACTCCGCCCTTGAGCATTTCCGCAAGCCCCACTTTGTTTCGCCATGTGGATTTCTGACGTGCAGACCACAGATCGTCGCTCATGATTATCACCGTCCGTCGTGTGGATATTGACCGAGGCCGTTCTCCAGGAAAAAGTAGTGGGACCGCTCGGAAAAGTCAAGATGCGGGCGACTCGCACGACTCCGATCTCGGAATAGACGCGGTGATCGCCCGGCCCGGCGCTCGGGCGGTTCGAGCGAACGATTCTCACCGTCGGGCGCCAACCGAGAACAGGAATTCTCATTAATAAGACCGAAACCTGCGTTTGCTTCGGCGCTCTCTGCGAAATTGCCGGTCAGGACCGGCAAATCGCCACGAGAGCGTCTTGTTTGGGCGCCGCGGCCAGGCAAATCTCGATATGGCTCGCCATATCGAGATTTGCTCAACCGAGAACTCCGGCGTTTGAGCATGATCGTGAGAATATGATAGGCTCATTCGCATGGCCGACCTCCGTTCCAACCTTGCCGCCTTGACCGAACGAGTTCGCTCCGCCGCGGTCGCGGCGAACCGCGATCCTGCGACGATCGAAGTGATGGCGGTGACGAAGACCCACCCGCGAAGCTCGGTGCTCGATGCTTACGAGGCGGGAATCCGGCTGTTCGGAGAAAACCGCGTCGCCGAGGCGCGTCAAAAGTACGACCCCGCTCCCCCCGGATCGAGAATCCACCTCGTCGGGCATCTGGAGCGAAACAAGGCCCGCGACGCGGCGGCGCTTTTCGACGCCTACGAATCGATCGACAAGCTCTCGACGGTCGAGGCGCTTCTTCGTCATCTCCCCGCGGATCGAACGCCGGTATCGATTCTCGTCGAGGTGAACACCTCCGGAGAACCGACCAAATACGGCGTCGCCGGTCGCGACGAGCTGTTTCGGCTGGTCGAAGATCTGCGCACGATCGAGGCGGTATCGATCGACGGACTCATGACCGTCGGGCCGTTCACCCGCGACGAGGCGCGCGTGCGGGCCGCCTTCGCCTCGCTTCGCGATCATCTCGAGAGGCTTCGTTCGGAGTTCGGACTTGCGGACGCGAAGACTCTTTCGATGGGAATGTCGAATGACTTCGAGTGGGCGATAGCGGAGGGCGCGACCCGGATTCGCGTGGGGACGATCCTATTCGGCGCGCGCGACGCGTCATGAAAGGCCGGAGGCTCTTTCTCGTCGCCGTTGCGGCCGCGTTTCTCGGTCCGCCGATTCCCGGCTTCGCGCAGTCGACGCCGGCCGACTCGTACGTTCCGTACGAAGACGATGAGTTTCCGCAGTGGATGCACGATCTGAGACGCGCGGAGGTCGTTTTTATCGGATCGTTCCCGATCACCTTGCTTCTCGCATCGCTCTCCTACGAAGCCTTTCGCGCGACCCGCGATTCGATCGCGCGCACGCCCCTCGTCGACCGGGCGGAGTTCGGGAGTTTCTCCTCCGCCGAGCGTACGGGGCTTCTCGTATCGGGGCTCTCGCTCTCGGGCCTGGTCACGATCGCCGATCTCATTATCGAGATAGCAGGCCGCAGACGCGGCGACGAAGCCGAGCGGTGAACCGGCTTT
>JAJRYZ010000031.1 GCA_024275515.1 Spirochaetota bacterium | reverse complement strand
GAAGGCGAGCGAGGCGGCAACTTCGGCGGCGCGCTCGATCACCTGAGTCCGCATTCGCACCGGATAATCGTCGAAGCAGAAGTTAAGCACGATCAGCACCGGAAAGTAGAGCGTCGAATCGAACTCCATCGTGTAGAGCTTCATTGTCCGCGCCGAAGCCTTCCAGTTGATCCGCTTCATGTCGTCGCCGGGAACATACTCTCGCAGCGAGCGAAACTGGGTAACGTCCTCGTACATTTTATCGTTGATATTGATGTTTCCCGCGGGAAGTCCCTGTCGATTGAGAAGGTCGACCGACCGGATAGTGGGATAGACGATCGCGCGCATTCGCGATTCGATCCGTTTCGACCATTCGAACAGCCCGAGAGGGTCGCTCCCCTTGAGCTTGAGAGGACCGACAAAATACTCCCCGCGTCTGTCGCCGCGCGTCTTGTAGGTGATCACCCGCTTTTCGAACGGCGAAAGATTGAGCAGAAAAGTGTACTGCTCGGCGAACATCTCGCCCGTCGTGTCTTCCAGCGTAAAATACGAGATGGGAAGGAACGATCGGTTCCGCACCTCGATTTTCACGACCATCTGCTGCAGTTTGATTCCCCGGATGACTTCTTGCTGGTGTTTGGCGGCGATGAAAAGCGGAATCAACCTGCCGTACAGATACGTCAACACGATCGCGCCGAGCATGAAGATGCTGATATACCGGACCCTCGACGGCGAAAACAGAAAGAAAAAGAGCAGCACGAGGATCAGAAGAATATAACCGATGATCCGTTTCGGGCTTTTCTTCATGCTGCGCTCTGCGGCGGGGGCACCTCGATCGTTTCGAGCATCTCCTCGATGGCCCGCTCCTCGGTGAGTCCTTTTAGGAGGTTTTCGGACTTGACGCTGATCCGCTTCCAAAGCACCGGACCGACGAGATCTTGGACGTCGTCGGGGATCACTTCTTCGCGGCCACGCATCGCGGCGAGCGCCTGTGCGCCCTTATACAACGCCATCGACGCGCGCGGCGACGCTCCGAGCTTGAGCCGGTCGTCGCTTCGGGTCGTTTCGACGAGATTGAGGATATACTCGACCAGGGACGGATCGACGGCGACCGAGAGGATCTTCTTCTGCAACTCGATAACCGTCTCGGTGTCGGTGACCGCCTTAAGATCGGTAACCGGGTGGGTGATTCTGCGCTGCGAATCCATAATGTCTTTCTCGGAAGCCTCGGGCGGATAGCCCATGCGGGTCGAGAGAAAGAAACGATCCTTCTGCGCCTCGGGAAGCGGGAAAGTTCCTTCGAACTCGACCGGGTTCTCGGTCGCGATCATGAAAAACGGCTTGGGAAGCTCGATCGCGTTTCCCTCGACGGTAATTCGTCCCTCTTCCATCGCTTCGAGAAGCGCCGATTGGGTCCGCGGCGTGGCACGGTTGATTTCGTCCACGAGCAGGACGTTGGTGATAATGGGGCCTTGCCGAAAATCGAAATCGCCGGTCTGCTGGTTGTAGATCGATACACCCAGCACATCGGTCGGAAGAAGGTCCGGGGTGCACTGGATACGCTGCATATCGCCCCCGATGGTCGTCGAAAACGCGCGCGCGAGGATCGTCTTGCCCACGCCGGGGACGTCCTCGAGCAATACGTGCCCTTTACATAGAAGCGCAACGAGGAGTTTTTCGACAACGTCCTCCTTACCGTAGATCACCTTTCCGATGGATGACTTAATACTGTCGGCCCATTCGGCTATCTTCATATCGAGGTTGCTCCTTTAGATGTGAACATCGCGCAGGTAGAAAGTAACAAACACGTCGTATCGATGCAAGGTAACGGCTCACCGCGTCGGCGTACTTCGATCCGGTGCGCCGGTCAGCCCTTGATCGCCCCGACGCGGATTCCCTGCGCAAAGTGTTTCTGCAGATAGGGATAGATCAAAATGATCGGAACGACCGCTACGACGATGATCGCACCGGAGAGTCCTTCAAAGACGATCAGCACCTTCTCTACATCGATGCCGTTGTTGAGCGCCCACTCGATCATCTGCCGCTCGGAGTCCTGGCCGAGGAACATCATCGACCTGAGCTTGACCGGGAAGGTGTACTTTTTCGGGTCGTGAACGAAAAGCAACGGATAGAGCCAGTTGTTCCAGAAGCCGACTCCCGTGAACAGCGCTATCGCCGAGTAGACCGCCTTAGAAAGCGGAGCGATGATTCGACGAAAGATCGTGAACTCGCTCGCGCCGTCGAGCTGTGCCGACTCGGTCAGGCTGAAAGGGATAGACCAGTAGAACGTACGAATAATGATCATGTAAAACCCGGTGGCGAGAAACGGGAGAATCATGACCATGTAGGTGTTGAGTATGCCGATGATCTTGAACCAGATGTATTCGGCGATGATGCCGCCGCCTCCGAAAACCATGGGAACGATAACAAGAAAATAAACGAAGAACTTATTGCCCCGCAGGTCCCGCCGCGACATCGTGTACGCCGCCATTGCGTTGATAAAGACTGCGAAAGTCGTCCCGATTACGGTGATGAAAATCGAGTTCAGGAAGGGGCGATAGACCGTCTGATCATCGAAAACCATCTGGTAATACATGAGCGTAAACTGCTTCGGGATCAGCGAGAGGCGGATTTCGGCCTGACCACCGAGGTCGAGCGAGTCCTTCAGCACCGCCAACATGGGGATAAGCATCGTCAGGGCGAGAATGAGCAGAAACAGCCCGTTGAAAAAACGAAATATGCGATGGCCGGTTGTGTCTATGTTCAACGACATCTCAACCCTCCTAGAAAATTCCCTTGCCTTCCTGCGTGAATTTCCTGCTCGCCCAGTTGACCGTGAGAAGCAAGGTAATCCCTATCGTTGCTTTGAACAGACCCGCCGCGGCGCCTAGTCCGAAACGGCTCCGTTTTAGTCCGACCTCGTAAATGTAGGTATCGAGGATCTCCGCGGTCGAGATGATCATCGGGTTCTTGAGTACGAGTATCGGCTCGAAGAGGCCGCCGAACACGTCGGCGAAACTCAGAACGAAGAGCACGAGGATCGTCGGCGCGATGGCCGGAAGAGTTACCGCAAAGGTCTGTCGTATCCTCCCTGCGCCGTCGATCACCGCCGATTCATAGAGTTCGGCGTCGACGCCCGCAAGCGCGGCGAGATAGATGATCGCCGAATACCCCACGCCTTTCCACAGCCGGAAATAGGTAAGCATCCACGGAAAGAGCTTCGGCAGCGAGAGAAAGTATATCGGCTTGCCGCCCAATACGCGGATAACGTCGTTGACGTATCCGAAACGCGGGGAGAGGATGTTGATGAATATCCCGCCGATGACGACCCAGTTGATGAAATGCGGGAGCACCGTAAGCGTTTGGACGCTCTTTTTCAACGTGAGGGAGTTGATTTCGTTCAATAGCAGAGCGAGAATGATCGGTGCGGGAAAGACGAAAATGTATCCAAGAACGATAAAACGCCAGTGGTTTCGAAACGCGCTCCAAAAATAGTCGAGAGCAAAGATGAACTTGAAATGGGCGAGCCCGACCCATCCCTGAAACCCCGAAACGCGCCAGTCCATAAACGCGATAAGCCTGCCCGGGATCGTCACGTACTTGAACAGGAACGTAAAAACGAGCGCGGGCAGAATCATCAGATAAAGCGGCGTGGTCTTACGGTTAAAAAACTTTTCCTTCGGCTTTGCGTGCGGTCCGACATGAGAAACCGCCTCGGCGGTAGCCTGTGCTTCTGCCATGTATTCCCCCTCTACGGGTCCGATTGGTGTGCCGGCGTGGCGGCCACAGAATAAACAAAGGGACCGACACGGGCAAGCCCGTGTCGGTCCCGATATCAGGCGACTAATTATTCACCGGTGCACGTCGCGTGCAGACTAGTACCTGTAGACGGTCGAAGAGGTCCGGCCGAGATAGGCGTTGGCCTCGTCGAGCACTTTTTGCCCGCCGAGCGCCTTGACCTGCTGGCGATAGCTCGCTACCGCTTCTTCGGGGGTCACCTGACCGGTCATCGCGTTGGTCACCGCTTCGACGAAGATCCGCTCGATATCGGCGCCGATGTTCCGGAAAGTCTCCGACTGCGGCTCTTTTTCGGTCTCTTTGTAGGCGAAGAAGATATTCCTCGCGCGACCTTGCTCGATCCAATCGGCGTAGGCCTTCTGCTGTCGCATGTAGTTCTCCGACGCCTGCTCGTTGCCCTTGAGGATGTACCCCTGCTCGGCGAGGATGTAGAAGGGTTCGATGTTGCCGGCCATGACGTTGGGTCCGCGCGCAAAAGTGGGCGTTCCGTCGTCCTTGTACTTCCAGGGAAGACGCACGATTTCCTTGTTCGGACCGAACTCCCAGTATTTCTCGTATACGCCGAACCAACCGGACCAGTGACCGACTTCGTTGCCGACAAAGATGTCGAGGAAGAGATTAGCCTGTTCTTTGGCGTTTCTGGTCCCGCCGATCAGAGGCCACGGAACTCCGGCGCCGTACGCGCCGCCGAGGTTGGTGTACTCTTTGGCGAACTCGGTGGTCAGACCGAGAATCGGTTCGATGTCCGCGTTGGGGTCGGCCTTTTTCGCCCCTCTCTCGAAACCGAATACCCAGCTGGTCCAATAGTAGGTGCTCCCGGCGTAACCGGACTGCATCCTCTCGCGCATCTGCGAACCGCCGTTGGTCCAGATTTCCTGGTCCATATAGCCGTTCTGATAGACGTCGGCAAGCCAGGTGAGACAGTCGACGATCTGCGGTTTGAGCATGCCGTCGTTGAAACGCATACCGTCGTGCGGGTCGGGCGTAATCAGGTGTGCGCCGACGTGGTTTGTCGGGACGCCGAAAGCGTGGAAAATGTCCTGCATGTTCCACACGCCCGCGGAGGTCATTCCAACGGTGTCGTCCTTGCCGTTGCCGTCGGGATCGTTTTCGGTAAACAGCTTGACCGCCTCATAGAGTTCGTCGATGGTCTCGGGTATGTCCAGCCCGAACTTGTCCAACCAGTCTTTGCGGATCGAGCGGACGAAGTAGCCGCCCGGCGCCCACTTGGAGGGGAAGGCGATAAGGTTGTCGCCGCGCATGTAGGCGGCCTTCATATCGGGGTTGAGCTTCTTCCAATTCGGGTTGTCCTTGATGTAAGGAAGAATGTCGACGGTAGCGCCGTCGTTGTAGAAGTCGTCGGCGTAGGCGCCACCGAAGATCTGTCCGATTCCCTTAATCTCACCCGAAGACATCGCGAGCGTAAACTTCTGCATGTACTCCGGGCGCGGGTAGTAGTTGACCTTGAAATCGACACCGAAATAGTCGGCGAACCACTCCTTCCATTCTTGCTTGAGATCCGGGTTTTGAGTCGCGTCACCGTTGTCGAAGTGGTACAACGTGGTGATCTCGAACTCAGGCCGCTCGGTTGATGCGGCTTCGCCTGCGCCCTCCGCGAACGCACCGACCGCCGTAATGAGCAGCAGCGAGAAAAGTAACAGAGTTACCTTTTTCATGAGACACTCCTTGTATTGGGATATGAGATGTATCGGCAACAAAGCTGTTGCATACCTTCCCGACGATAGTGGTATTCGTTCGTAATGTCAACCACTTCGGTCCGTTGTATGCGAACGGCCGTCAATTGGACACAACGGCGGACCGCGGTATACAATGCTCGGCAACCATGATTCCCAAGCGCGACGCCTACGTAAGGATCCGGGACATGATTTTCAGAAACGAGATATCCCCGGGCACTCATCTCGTGGAACGTCGGTTGGCCGAGCAACTCGACATGTCGCGCGTGCCTATTCGGGAGGCCCTGCAGCGTCTGGTACTTGAGGGGCTTTTGGTGTACGTGCCCGGCAAGGGACTTGTGACGCGAACATACGACGAACATGAGCTGCTCGATCTCTATCACTACCGCGAGCCGCTCGAAGGGATGGCCGCTCGTCTTTTCTGCCAACGGGCCGACGACGCCGAGGTCCGGCTGGTCGAGGAGCTTTTCGCCGGCATGAGACGCCAGGTCGGCGCCCGACGTTTCGAGGTCTTTCATCGCTACGATTTCGAGTTCCATCTTTCGATCGTGCGCGGATCGCGGAACAATCGGCTTATCGCGGAGCTCACCGACGTCTACCAGGAATGCCACTACGTCACGAGAACTCGATTTACCCCCAGAACCTACGAGATGTCCAAAACGCAGCTTGCCGAGCTGCGGTCGGGCGTGCTTGCCGAACATCTTGCCATATGCGAGGCGGTGTCACGACGCGACGGTGACGCGGCCGAAGAGGCCGCCCGCGCATCGGCGCGAGAGGGACTTCGTCGCTTTATGCAGTTGTTCGCCGGCGAGCGCCTCGAGGCGATAGACGGGTAACGGTCGGTCGGGCTATCCGTTCGTATCCCGAAACGCAAAACCGAGCTCCGAGAAGGCGGATCTGGTCTCCAGGAGACCGTTTCGAACGAAACGGTAGTCGGCGCTCGTAGTGAAAAACCGGTAACCACGATCGAGAAGCCGGCGCGTGTCTTCGGCGTCGATCGCCGGAGTTCCCGCCGCCTTGCCGTGTCTGGCGCATGCGTCGGCGACGAGGTCGATCGCTTTCTCCACACGGGGATGTCGAAGTTGCCCCGGCGCCCCGTAACCGAGTGAAAGATCGGCGGGACCGACGAACAATACGTCGACACCGTCGATCGCCGCAAGGTCGTCTATGATTTCGACGGCCTCGGGGTCCTCGATCTGAATGACGAGGAATGTGCGCTCGTTCGCGCGCGTGAGATATTCGTCGAGTTCCACGAGTCCGAAATCCGCGTCGGCGTTGACGCCGTCGATGCCGCGTCTTCCCAACGGCGGAAATTTGACGTATTCGACGACCCGCCGGACATATTCGACGGTTCGTACGCGCGGGATCATCAGCCCGTTCACGCCCGACTCCAGTGGAATCAAGGCCCGTTCGTAGCCGGAGATGTTGCGACGCAGCAGGGTATCCATTCCGGTTACTCTTGCCGCGCGAACAATGTGGTCGAGCTGCGAATCGTCGTAGTAGAGATGTTCGTTGCAGATCCAGAGGCAGTCGTACCCGAGCAATCCGGTCATTTCGGCGATTTCAGGACTGCGGAAATTCGATTTTGCGACAAGGACGGGCCGCCCGGCGGCGATCTTCGAGCGCACGATGGATTTCTGCATGATTTTCCTTCCTTAAGTAAGAACAATCGACCGATGTCGGCGCAGTCGCGACGATAGAAACGGTCCGGACTGCACGAAGAGAAAGCTACTCGATCCGGCGAGTATAGTCACCGAGAGTCTCCCGCGACGTATCCGCGCGATGTGCGACGCCGCGAAGCAGTGGAGCGAGTTTGTCGACGGGGTTTCGGCATCGCATTCGCGGTGTTTGAGCCGCTCGTCCAGCATGAACCGATAGAGCGCGCCCGGCCCCCCTTCGGCGACCGTCTGCCGATTAATCGTCTCAACCATGTACACGTAGCGGGGATCGAAGCGACGCTCGATCATCGCGAGGTAGACCGGATAGTAGCTCGTCGGGAAGAATCTGCCGCCGGCTCCTTCGCCTTTGTCCTGCCGCGCAGAGTTTCCGGTGAACACCGCCCCGTCGGGACTCGAGAAGAAGTTGCTCGGAAGCAGGTCGAAAGTTCCGTCCCCCCGCTGGACGGCGTGAGCATAATCGAGCGTAAGGCCGATTCGTCGTTCGATGAGTCGTGAACCGCAGTAGCGCGACTCGTCGTTTACCAAGAGGGGAATCAGAGTAAGCAAACGCCCGATGCTCGGCCCCGGATGGATCATCCCGTCCGAGGGGTCGATAACGCCGCGGCGCACGAGCGGCGAGCCGTCGAGCTGTTGAAAGCCGAGCATTCGCTCGGCGCGATGCTCGGTCGAGGCGAGTATCGTCGCGTAATGGTCGGCCGGGCGAACTTTCAATCGCTATTCCTCGACGTCGCCGACGATCCGGAGGTGAAGCTCGGCGAGCTGTTTTTCCTCGACTACGGAGGGCGCTTCGTCCATCGGCGAAACACCGACGGTGTTCTTGGGGAACGCGATGACTTCCTTTATGGAAGATTCCCCGGTCATGATCATGATGAGTCGATCCAACCCCGGCGCAATCCCGCCGTGGGGCGGCGGACCGTAGCGGAACGCCCGAAGCAGGAAGCCGAAACGACGCTCAGCCTCTTCCGGACCGATTCCCAGAATGGAAAAGACGCGTCGCTGAAGCGAAGAGGAATGAATACGTATCGATCCCGAGGCAAGCTCGAGTCCGTTGCATACGAGGTCGTAAAGGTCTCCTTTGACCGAACCCGGGTCGTCTTCGAGCGAGTCGAGGTAGCGTTCCTGCGGCATGGTGAACATGTGGTGAGCGGGATCCCACTTCCGTTCCTCCTCGTTCCACTCGAAAAGCGGGAAATCGACGACCCAGCAGAAACGGAAACCTTCCGAAATAAGATTCCGGTCGGCGGCGATTCGCTCCCGCACCGCGCCGAGCGCGACGCAACTCGTCTTCCAGGAGTCCCCGACCGCGAGGATCAGGTCGCCGGAAACAGCGCCGAGGCTTTCCTTGATCTCGTCGGTAAGGTTCGCGAAGAATCGCGACACTCCTCCTTCGAGGCCGTCGTCGGTTACTTTCATCCACGCAAGCCCTCGGGCGCCGTAGATCTTTGCGATGTTTTCGAGCTCGTCGATCTGTTTTCTCGAGTAATGGGCGCAGCCCGGCGCTACCAGCGCCTTGATCGCGCCGCCTCCCGACAGAACCGATTTGAAAACGTTGAAACCGCCGCGTTCGGCGATATCGGAGAAATCGGAAAGCTCGACTCGATAGCGAAGATCGGGCTTGTCGCTTCCGTATCGATCCATCGCCTCGGTATAGCCGAGCCTGCGGAACGGAGTTTCGAGTCGAACGTCGAGAACGCTCTCGAAAACATGCGCGAGCATTCCTTCGACCACCTCGAAAACGTCCTCCTTCGACACGAAGCTCATCTCGATGTCGATTTGCGTGTGCTCGAGCTGCCGGTCCCCCCGGGCGTCTTCGTCGCGAAAACATCGGGCCAGTTGAAAATAACGGTCGCAACCGGAGACCATGAGAATCTGCTTGAACAGCTGAGGCGATTGCGGGAGCGCGTAGAATCTCCCCGGATGGAGCCGTGAAGGAACGAGAAAATCCCGCGCTCCTTCGGGCGTGGAACGAATGAGAGTGGGAGTTTCGATCTCCATGAATCCTTTCGAGTTGAGAAAGTCTCGGATCGCGAACGCGGTCGCGTGGCGAATCTTGAGCTTGCGCTGCATCGATGTCGAACGCAGGTCAAGAAAGCGATAGCGTAATCGAACGTCCTCCCTCGCCTCGGTACGTTCTTCGATCATAAAGGGAAGCGTATCGCATTCCGACAGTATCTCGAGTTCTTCGGCGGCCACTTCGATCTCTCCGCTCGCCATTTCGGTGTTGACCATGGCGTCGGGACGCCTGCGGACGATTCCCGACACCGCGACGCAGTACTCGTATTTGAGCCCGTGGGCCCGGTCGAACAGTTCCCGGTTCGTGTGCTGGTCGAAGACCACCTGAGTGGCGCCATAGCGGTCGCGAAGATCGACGAAGCGGATTCCTCCGTGGTCGCGATGTCTGTGGACCCAGCCGTTGAGCACCACGTGGTCGCCGACGCGCCGTGAGTCAAGCTCGCCGCACGTCGCGGTTCTTTTGAATCGTTCCATGACTGAGGAATCTATCACTGAGATCGAAGCGGCATCAACCGGCAGCCCGCCGGTCGGCCGACCCAGGCTATGCGCGACGGCACCCCGTGCATCCCAAAACGTGCATATGCATTCGATCCGGACGTTTGAATACACGTGCGACCACATGGCCGTCGACGGGGACGGTCCGGCGACACACCGGACAGGTCCTCACGCGCTTCGCCGCTCGGCCGCGACAGTGCGGGCAGCCGTGAATCTCGGCGAGCGTGTCTCCGGGACCGGGGTAGATGACCGAACGGACGCGCTCTCCGCGTGCCAGAGACGATCCACACAGCGGACATCTGCGGGTCGAGGCGGCGGCGGGCGGCGCCGGCCGCTCCCTTCGTCCGGGGCGCGGCCGAAACGCGAGCGCGAGAAGCGAAACGACGACGACTACAAGGATAGCGAGTACGATGAGTTCTATGCGCGGACCCCCGAGTCGAAGTGTACGGTCGTGCCCGATCGGATTGCAAGTGTATAGTCCGAAGACTACACTTGGCGCGTGCCGGTCCTCTATATCGTTGCCACGCCAATCGGCAACCTTCGCGATATCACGCTGCGCGCCCTCGACGTTCTCGGTGCGGTTGATCTGATCGCCGCCGAGGATACTCGAACGACGCGAAAACTGCTTACGGCGCACGGGATATCGAAGCGGCTGATCAGCTGCAATGCTCACACCGAACGGCGGACCGCCGAGCCGATCGTTCGGGCTCTCGGCGAGGGACGTGACGTCGCCTACACCTCCGACGCGGGAACACCGGGTTTGAGCGATCCGGGACGCGTGCTCGTCGGTATCGTGCGCGGCGCCGGGTTCGACGTTGTACCGATACCGGGCGTCTCGGCGTACACGACGTTGTTAAGCGTCGCCGGGCACCGAGGCAAAGCGGTGCTGTTCGAGGGTTTCTTGAGTCCCAAAGGAGGACGACGAAAGCGAAGACTCAGGGAATTGTGCGCCCTGCAGATCGCGTTCGTTCTGTTCGAGTCGCCGTTTCGTGTGCTCAAGCTGCTCGGCGATCTCGCCGATGTGTCGCCTGAGCGGCGAGTATTCATCGGAAGAGAAATGACCAAGTTGCACGAAGAGTACCTTGACGGAACGGCGTCCGAGTTGTTGACGATCCTCGGCGAGCGTCCGGTCCAAAAGGGAGAGTTTACCGTACTTGTCGAGGCGGAGAAAAACGGTTAACATCTACCGTAATGCTGACGATATACAAAAGTGAAAGGTGGGGTCGGCGATGACGATTGACAAATTAGGGCCGATTGATTCTATCTCCAAATACAATAAGACGGAGAAAGTCTCGAAGCCCAAAAAGAAAGACTCGAGCGACTCTATTTCCTTCTCGGAGGAAGCCAGGTCGAAGGGTGAAATCTACAAAGCCACCGAAGAAGCGAAGCTTGCTCCGGAAGTTCGGCTGGACAGAGTGGCGGAAGTAAAAAAGAAGCTCGAAGACCCCGCGTATATCGACGACAAAGTGGTTGAATCCGTCGCGGACAGCGTTCTCGACCTTTTTCAGATCTGATTCTCATCCGGCATACAACGGCCGCCCCGACGGGCGGCCGTTTCTTTTCCCGAGGACGGACACCGCCGCACGCATTCGCGCGGAAGGCCCTTCGGGCTCCGGCGGTGGCGGCGGCCGGGTATATCGGGTAGGCTGTCCACAGCTGTTTCAGTCGCTCCGCCGTGTGCGCCGGAAAAAGGCCGTAGGCGGCGGGCGAGGCGACTAACGGCACGACGGAGCGCGATGATAACTTTTCGTTTGCAGACCCCGCCGCACCTCATCGTAGGCCGGGAAATCGCGACGACCGCGGCGAGAGAGTTGCGCAGGAGCGGCGCGAGACGTGCGCTCATGATCACCGAGGCCGTCCTTGCGGGTTCCGGATCCGCCGAAAGGATGCGGGAAGCGTTCGAGGACGCCGGACTTTCAGTGGCGTCCTGCACCGGTTTCGACTCAGGTTCTCTCAGCGACACCGCGGGCGCCGCGCTCGATCTCGCCCGCGCCGGATACGTCGATGCGGTCATCGGATTCGGTACGTCGACGACGCTCAGTCTCGCACGATTCGTGGGCGCGCTCCTGCGATCGGACATGGGCGTTGACGAAGCGCTTGATTCGGAGCGGCCTCTCGACGCCGGCGTCCCGATGGTCGCGATACCGTCCGAGCCGTTCGATCCTCTCCTCTTCTCCGCCGAGTGCCTCGTTGTCGACGCGCGCAACCGGAGCGCGAGACTGCTTCGCCGGGCCGACGCGCCGACCTACGTATTGATGGACGCGGAAGTCCTGGAAGGTATGACGCCGATGCAGGGCTACCTCGCGACCGCTTCGGCCCTTCTGCAGAGTGTCGAAGGATTGCTGAGCCGTCGTCGAACCGTGCTTTCGATTCCGCTCCACACCGAAGCGATCGATCGGGCCGTCCGGATCCTCGATCGGAGCGACGCGTCGGGCGAGTCGCGGATCGAGGGAGATCCGTTCGAGTCGCAGGTGTTGGACGTATCGCTGTTGACGGCCTACGCGTCGCGTCGCATCGGGCTGGGACCGGGGACGGCGCTGAGCGCGGCGATTCACGCCCGACGCGGTCTGGGAGTAATCGCCGCGTGTTCGGCGCTCGCCGGCCCGGCGGCGGCGACGATGGTGCGGGCGGCGCCGGAGGCGGCGAAGGGGATCGCCGAACGAATCGGCGCTTCGGAGGCGACGCCTGAGCGGATCGAAGCGAGGATACGCGAACTGTTCGGCGCCCACGATCTTCCGCTCAGGTTGCGCGATCTGGGACTGAGCGGAGAGGAGAGCCGGGGATTGGGCGGCACGGTCGAAACACTCGACGTTCTGGGCCGGTTCGGCGCGGTCGGCGTCGCCGATTCGGCGGCGATCGTCGAAGCGGCTCTGTGATCACCGAGCGCAAGCTCCGCAGTCTCCCGTCGACGACGCGGCTTCGAAAAACGGCGAGGCGCCTTCGGCCGGTCGCTCGATAGAGGCCGCCGAACGGGCCGGATCCTATCGCGCGCGGCCGAAAATACGGAAGGAGGGATTCCGGGGACCCGTCGTGTCGGATCCCCGAAATACTGAGAATCAGCGCCTAAGCGCTTGCTCGATCTGCGGTTTGTTGAAACCGACGATGATACGACCGTTGATATCGAGCACCGGGACTCCCATCTGGCCCGATTTTTTGACCATTTCGTCGGCTCGTCGCAGATCCTGCGCCACGTTGTACTCGGTGAATGTGATGCCTCTCTCTTTAAAGTAGTTTTTTGCCATGGTGCAGTAGCTGCACGTGGGTGTGGTGTAGATAGAAACCGCCATTACTCACCTCCGGTCTATATAGAAAAAGTACTATATTATGCGGATCGTGTCAACCGTTTTCCCGACCGATCGGAGCTACATCGCGTCGCTTTGTTCTTTTTCCCGGTTGAAGGCGGTTTTCAGCCGTCCGTGGATCTGGGTGAACTGTTCTTCGGAGACGATGTTGAACCGCCGCAGCGCCGCGTGATCGAGCTGCTCGTAGACGAGCGCCTGCTTTTCGATGTCGCACATCGCATTCGCAAGATAGACGGTATCGATCACCTCGGCGAAATCCTTAGGCCCGCTGTACGGCTCATGATGATGACGAATCGCCGCGATCAGGATTTCGGGAAAGTTCCACTTTTCACCGATGAGCGCGCCGATTTCGGCGTGATTGAGCCCCGCCGAGAGATCCTCGAGAAGATCGCGGTCGATGTTTCGGTTCTTGGTGAACCGTTCGATCTTTGCCAACAGTTCGGGGTGAACGCTGGAGAAAATGATCTTCCCCATGTCGTGAAGAATGCCGCCCACGTAAACATCATCGAGGATCGCTTTGTTCTTGAGCACGTAGCGGGCCAACGTGTAAGCGTAGAAGGCCGCCTGATACGAATGATCCCAGAGCCACCGTTGTCCCTTATCGAGCAGCAGCTGGGTGCCGTACTGGTAGAGCATCGCCTGCAGGTTCCGCATTCCGGCGAGCTTGACCGCCTCGACGATGTTGTCCACCCGCTTTTGATACATGAACGCCGCGGAGTTGACCAGCTTGAGCAGCTCGGCGGTGAGCGAAGGGTCCATACTGATCTGTCGCGCGATGTCGGCGACTTCCGAATCGGGATCGCTGATAAGCTTTTGCAGATAGACGACGTTGTCGGGGAACTGAGGCAGTTCGTCGATTTCCGCGACGATTTCCCGTGACAGCGAGTCGAGGTCCTCCACATGGATCTGCGAAAACGGCACGGTGATTCTTGCGACGGTCTCCGAATCCACGACGTCTATGTCGAAGGCGTCCTCGTCGAGCCCGATTTTTTTGAGCATCAGAACCATAATGACGATTCCGAGACCGGCGCCCTCCGAATCGTCGAGGACCGTCGAAAGCGCCTCCTCCATCGTTTCGAACGCGCGTGCCCGCGCGATCCTGTCATACACGCGCATCTGCTCTTTTCTGGAGATGAGGACGTTGTTGTGAACGCTGATCGTGAATGTCTTCTCCCGGCCGTGAAAAACGACTTTGATGTACAACCCTTCCTTCTTCTGCAGCTCCAGGTAGTGTTGAATGTTGTTGAGGGTCTCCTGTTTGAAATCCCTCATTCCCTGCTCGTACTCCTCGGGGTCGTCGAGATCGAGTCCGCGTTCCTTGAAGAAGACGCGTTTGGTATTCGCTTTCTTCGCGTTTACCGCCAATTCCTTCATGCAATAGGCGATTCGATCCTTGATCTGATTCTGCCCGAACTCATCGAGAAAAATGCTCAGGATCTGTTCCAGATACTCTTCGGTTTCGTGCGGAAGCGTGTACGTTTTGATTGAGAGCGGAACGGAGTTGCGTGCGGCCCGTTTGACTTGTTCGACATCGATCTTTGGGGACATGTGCTACCACCTGACGGCGATTCCCCGCCTTACGGAACGATTCCACCCACACACTTGCCAGGCCGCCGTGGACGGTACGGTCCGATGAGCCGGAGGACTTCCGATAACTATATATGCTCTTTTTTTGAGCTGTCAACAACGAGTCGGACGAGTCCGACGAACCGGCGCCGAGGCGATTCCCGGCGAATTGTCAGATCGTTGGAGGTCCTCGTATAATGGGTGTGGTTCAACAATCACGGAAGGGGAGGCGCCGCGATGCATCTCGACGAGTTTGACGATCTTCTGCGTCGAACGTTTGCCGTCGACGAGACCGCCGGCGTCGATTCGGCGGTCAACGGACTTCAGGTGGGGCGGCCGGACCCCGAGATCACGACGGTGGCGTGTGCGGTCGACGCATGTATGGAAACGTTCCGGAGAGCCGCGGAGGCCGGCGCCGACATTCTGTTCGTGCACCACGGGCTCTTCTGGGGCGCCGGAGTTCCGCTGGTCCGCTCGCACTACGAACGCGTTCGGTTCCTCGTCGAAAGCGGCCTGGCGCTCTACGCCGTCCACCTTCCGCTCGATCTTCATCCGACGCTTGGAAACAACGCCGTGATTGCCCGAAAGTTGGGTCTGACCGCAATCGAGCCCTTCGGGACGTATCACGGGGTCAAAATCGGCAGAAAAGGAAAGTTCGCGACACCGGTGACACTCGACGAAGTCGTCGATATACTCGCACTTGATCGCGACGCCTCTCCGGCTGTACTCGGGTTTGGTCCCGAGCGGATCGAAACCGTCGGGATCGTTTCCGGCGGCGCGACTCACGAGGTCGCGCAGGTGGCCGAAGAACGGCTCGATCTCTATATCACCGGCGACGCGTCGCACACGATGTATCATTTCTGTCTTGACGAGTCGGTCAATCTTCTCTGCGGGGGGCATTATCAAACCGAGGTTTTCGGGGTGGCGCGGATGACGGAGTTTTTCGAAAACGAAACCGAACTCGACGCCGTATTTATCGACGTCCCGACGGGGCTGTAGACGGCTCGCCGATGGAAAAACGGAGCACACTATTGATACCGTTCGTCCTCACCGCGACGATCGTTGTGATCGATCAAATCGTCAAGTTGATTATCGTTCGTACGATCCCGCTCAACAGGATCGGCGTGTCGCTGCTCAACGACTTTCTGAGAATCGTCCACGTGCGAAACCTCGGAGTCGCTTTCAGCCTGGGGAACGCGCTCCCCGGGCCTGCGAGGCGTGTTTGGTTCGTTGCCGTTCCGGCTCTCGTTATGGTGGTCGTCGCGGTGTATTATTTCCGCAGCGACGACCTGACTCCGGGCATGCGATGGTGCCTTGCGGGGATTCTCGGTGGAGGGATAGGGAATCTCATCGACCGGGTATTTCGGCCTCTCGGAGTAGTCGATTTCGTGCACGTGAGGGTGTACGGTTTTTTGGGAATGGAACGGTGGCCGGTGTTCAACGTTGCCGATTCGAGCATTGTTGTTTCAGGTATCCTGTTGGTGATCCTTTTCATGGTGCGCGAGCGTACTCTTCGCAAGGAGAAAATCAATGAATAAAAAGGTCAATACGGTACTGTTCGTGCTCGGGGCGACCATCGCCAACATCTTGGTCATGCTTATCGTGCTTGTCGGTGGGTTGATGCTGGTCAGTCGATTTGTGTCGGAATCGGCTCAGGAATCGGCCGGACCGGTGCTGATGATCGTGCTGTTTTTCGTCGCCATCGGCGCTTCGTTTTTTCTCTACAATAGGTTTATCAAGTTCCTCTCCGCGAAGATCGATATGGACAAATACTTCCATCCTATCTTCCGGCCGCGCAGGAACCCGCCGAGAAAACCGTGAGCGCTCAATACCCGTCGGAGGCTTCGCGGTTCTTGTCTTTTTTGTAGAGCTCGCTGTAGACGAACCCGCGGTTTTTCAGATTGTCCTTGATGTTTTGAGCGAACGGAATCTCCCGCCAGAAGATGCCGCGCACCTCCCGATCGAGCTTTTGCGTGCCCTCGCTCTCTTTGGCGATCCACGAAAGGTAATCCTGTAGAAACGATTCGCGAACGTCGCCGCGGCGTCCGGCCCCGTTGAACCACTGGTAGTAGTGGCCGGTGAGCCCCTCTTCCATCCAGTAGTGCTGGGCTTTTTCCTTGGCGACTTGCCATCTCAGATCTCCGAGGGCGCGGATAACCGCCGTCCGCAGGTCCTTCGGAAACATGGGGATCGCGATTCGGCCCCGGCTGGTCGCCCGGTTGAATCGTTCGAACGGTTCCCAGCAGACCCCGGTGTCGCCGTAGCAGGCGATGATAATAACGTGCGGGACGATCCGACTGGTTTGGCGCTTGAACGTCCGTTTGAAAACTCCGGGGTCGATGGCTTCGACCGCGGCCATCTGAATGACGACGTTTTCCCGGGTGCCGATTTCGCCTATCCGGGATCGAAAGTACTGCTTCATCAAAACGGGCATATGATTGCCTTGCCGGCCGACGCATAGCTTCGCCATCTGCCGGACGGTGGCGAACTCCTGCCGAACCGCCCCGACGTCGACGTTCCGCTGCTCGACACCGGCCTCTTTCGCCTGCTCTTCCAGCGCGTCGAGCTGTTTGGTCGCGCGCTCCAACTGTTCGTATAGTTTTTCCGTTTCTTTGTCGATCGCACCGATCTGTCGAACGAGCGCGTTTATCGCCGAGAGTTGCGCTCTCTGTTCCGGCCCGTATCCGAGTCTGATATTCGAGTAGGTCGGGTGTCGTTCCCGCGTGACCAGCTGTTTGACCGCGTTGCCGAGCTGAGCTTCGGCGTCGTCAAGCTCGGCGAGTTTTGCGCTGAGCAGCCCGAACTGCGTATCCCGATGTCCGCGGGCCTTATCGAGCTGCGCCGCTATTCTCGCCCCCGGGTCCCGCTTCGACACGCGTACTTCGTCGGTGGCCGACGGAGTTATCTGTCCCCGCGCGATTTTTTGAAGCCATTCGTCGAGGTAATAGACGGGTTCACCGATCTGATCGTCGAAGACGATCCTGTGCAGCATGTCCCGTTGTTCGGCACTGATCAGTGTCGGGACGACCGCACCGTAGCGCAGCACGACGCGTTTGGCCTCGGGAAGGTCGGTGTGGCTCTTAAGCGCGATGCTCTCGGCGAGGTTCCAGAAAGCCGAGATGACTCGCCCTCGATAGAGCGAGCGATCCTGCGGGTCTTCGGCGTTGAGGAATTGCGCCAACTGCGCGTGAAACCGTTTTGCCGGTTCGCCCTCTCCGCCGAGAGCGGTTTTGTAGAAGCTTTTGTCTTTGAAGAATGATCTCGGCGGTCCTTCAAGCCGCGTGATCTCGGGAAAGGTATCGCGCGAGAGGTTCGCTTCCGGTCCCGACCCGGAGTCGGCGTCGGAGGCAAAGAGATCGGCGAAATCGGGCCGCTCCGAAGAATCTTGGGCGTCGTCGACGCCGATAAGCTCGGCTATTTCGGGATCGATCTCTCCGGAATAGGAGCTTTCGGCGGTATCGTCGTTGTTGCTCATGATCGTCGTTGGAGGTGGTGGGAATCGAACCCATGACCTCGTGAATGCCATTCACGCGCTCTAGCCAACTGAGCTACACCCCCGTCCTCGTTCGGGAATCCGTCGAGAAGAAGCCGTAGTGGCCGCGCACCGACCGCCTCCGAACGGACGCACACATCATAGTCGCAACCGTTTCAGGTGTCAATCTCACGACCGCGCGCGTCGGACGGTGGTAGAGGGAAGTTTCATCCGAAAAACGTCCACGTTTTCGAACCGGCCGGCGGGAAGGAAGCAGTCGCGGAGTCCCTCCGCGAGAAACGGCGCGACCGTTTCGGTAATGCAAAAACTGCCCGGGGCGAGGAACTTCTGTCCGAGGTGGAAAGTGAAGTTTACCGTGTCGGATATCAGAGTACCCGTGTTTCCTCGGACCTGATAGAAGGTGTTGCCGATGTGAAGCGCCATTCTATAGGTGATCCGCGTGTTGTACGAGTAGTGTTCGACGCTGATGATGGTGCGGTCGACGATGAGTTTCATGCACATTTCGATCGGCGGACAGACGACGCCGTCGAACGGAAACAGAACCACACCTCCGCTTTCGGTCCACATCCAGACTCGACCGCGCAACGGCGCAATGACGTGCTTAACGTGCCTGTGAAACGCGGACATTACCTCATCAAGATGTTCGCGGCCCGACTCCTTTTTCCATTCGTCGGTCAGATCGATTTCGATATAGAGCAACACGAAGGTGTATTCGTTTCCCGACTTGATTCCGCGCCAGCTCTTTCCGGACACGCGCCATTCGGCCGGTTTTGGAGAGGCCGCACGTGGCGCCGCTTTGACGACGACGGGCCGATACTCGAAGGCGGCTCGAAGCCGCTTCGTCGACGCTTCCGAGGTCAAAAGAGCCGGGCCGAGATAGTCGACCGCGCCGTGGTGGAACAGCGCGGCTACGTCTTCGACCACCCCGCGGGCGTCGACGATACCGACCCGCAGCAGATCGTCTTCCCGCAATTTACGCAGAAGCTTTGCCGGTTCGTTTTCGTATTCGGCGAGGTCTACATAGCACAGCGTCGGCTCGGAAACCGGCATCAGACTGTCGAAAAGCTCCGCCGCGCTCCCGATCGTCAGCCGAAATGTTCGCGAGCGATCGGCGGCCGAGAACGCCTTCCGAACCCGCGCGTTCGACGTGATGAGTACCAGCGGAATCACGGCTCGAGCACCAACGCGTATCGGAAATCGGTGTTCTTTCTATCGTTCACCGGCGTCAATTGCTCGACGAGGATCTCATCGAGCATGACTTTTACGACGATGCTGATGTTAACCGTCTGAGGTCTGGTGTTCCGTTCGATAGCGAACACCTCCTTGACCGTTTCAAAGCCCTTCAGTGTTTCCTCGTTGTCGGTGTACTCGCAGGGACCGGCGTGCACGGCCACTCGCACCCGAAGCGGCTCGCTCAGTCGACAGCGGGTCCGATTATAGAAAAACAGCCGATGAATGACGTCCATGGCGCTCAGTACCGCATTCGTATGTCTGTTGCCGAAGTAGAACGCAACGATCCCACCGTCCCCCTCCCACAGCCACACCCGACCGTTTCTGGCTTCGCACGACTCGACAACCATGCGGCGAAGATCTTCGTAGGTTTCCTTGATAATCTCCGGCGGATAGCGCCGCACGAGCTCGGTATTGCCGACGATATCTATGCGCACGAACGCGACAATGTATTCTTCGCCCGGCTCGAGGACACCCCAGTTCCTCGATCGACGCTCGCGCGGGTTTTCGACGAACATCCCGTTGACGGTGTCGTACATGAAGCCCAAATCGAACGTTCCGCGGAGAATTTCCCGCAAGAAAGGAATCTGATAGCGTCGGCCCATGATTCCCACGTCCTGCGCGCGGACGAGCCGTTCGACGAATTTGAGAAAACGGTTCTCGCGGATGATGTCGTCGACGATCTGCTGCGCGGTCTGCCGGCCCGGAATGGCGATGCTCTCGCGATAGCCGGTGCGTTTGTGGATGTCGTATCCGGGAATCATGTCCTTCG
>JAJRYZ010000030.1 GCA_024275515.1 Spirochaetota bacterium | reverse complement strand
CTGGGACGGGCTGGAGGTGCTGACCGACTCCGAACGCGTGCATCGCAACCGGAAGATGACCGTCGAGTTGCTGTTGGCCAGATGCCCGGAAGTCGAGTTGCTCAAAGGGCTCGCCCGCCGCTACAAGATCGACGAGCCGAGATTCGAAAAGCGCGACGACGACTGCATCCTCTGCGGCCTGTGCGTGCGGATCTGCCGCGAGCGGATGGGCGCGTCGGTTTCCGATTTTGTCGGACGCGGTATCGATATGATCGTAGACACGCCGTACCATCGCGGAAGCGAAGTCTGCCTCTCCTGCGGGGCGTGCGAGCATGTCTGCCCGACAAATTCGATCCGGTTAAAGATAGTCTACCCCAAGCCTCCTGCTCCCAAACCGTCGGAGTTCGAGCTGGGCCTGAAGGCGAGGCCGGCGGTTTACACTCCGTTTTCCCAGGCGCTTCCGAACGTACCGGTCATCGATCGGGAGAACTGCGTCCATTTCAACACCGACGCGTGCAAAATATGCCAAGAGGTCTGCCCGGTGGACGCGATTGACTACGAGCAGCAAGACACGCTTACCGAAATCGAGGCCGGAGCGGTCGTACTCGCCCCGGGATTCTGCCTGTTCGACCCGGCACGGCGTCCGTCGCTCGGATACGATACCTTTCCCGACGTAGTGAGCAGCCTGCAGTTCGAACGGATACTCTCGGCGAGCGGCCCGTGCAACGGAAAAGTCGTCAAGCCGTCCGACGGGAAAAAACCCGAACGGCTCGCCTTTATCCAGTGCGTCGGCTCGCGCGACTCGGAGCATGACTACTGCTCCTCGGTGTGCTGCATGTACGCGGTCAAAGAAGCGATCATGGCGATGGAACATGAGCCGGATCTCGAGTGCGAGATTTTCTACATGGATATTCGCGCTCACGGCAAGGGCTTCGACGAGTACGTCGAACGTGCCAAGAGCCTCGGCATCCGTTTTACGCGGTGCCGTCCGTCGCGGGTCGAGCGGAACGACGGAAACGGTGAGTTGTCGCTCGGGTTCGTCGATGAGGATACCCAGCGTTACGTGGAGAAGCCGTTCGATATGGTCGTTCTCTCCGCCGGGCTGCAGCCGCCCGCCGAGATTCGCGAGCTTGCCGGGAAGTTCGGGATCGAGCTCAACGAGCACGGATTCGCACGGACCGCGCCGTTCAGCACCGTCGCCACGTCGAGCGACGGCGTCTACGTGTGTGGCCCTTTCGCGCAGCCGAAAGATATTCCCGAAACCGTCGTCGAGGCTTCGAGCGCCGCCGCCCGCGCGATGATCGACCTTGCGCCGGCGCGCGGGACCGAAGTCGAAGAGCGACAGCTCCCGCCGGAGCGGTCGATCGAAGGCGAGCCGCCGCGCATCGGCGTGTTCGTGTGCCACTGCGGGCTCAATATCGGCGGAGTTGTGAACGTTCCGTCGGTGGCGGAATACGCCGCCAGATTGCCCAACGTCGTCTACGCCACCGACAACATGTATACCTGCTCGTCGGACACGCAGGACGTTATCAAGGAACGTATCGTCGAGCACCGGCTCAACCGCGTCATCGTCGCCTCGTGTTCTCCGCGCACGCACGAACCGCTGTTTCAACAGACCATCCGCGAAGCGGGTCTCAACGCCAACCTTTTCGAGATGGCCAACATCCGCGATCAGTGTTCGTGGGTGCACATGCACGAACACGAAGCGGCAACCGAAAAGGCGAAGGATCTCGTTCGGATGGCCGTCGCCAAGGCGAACGTCATCGAGCCGCTCGGTTCGATCATGCTCGGGGTCACGCAGACCGCGTTCGTGTTGGGGGGCGGCGTCGCGGGGATGACCGCGGCGCTCTCGATCGCCGAGCAGGGTTTCGACGTGCATCTGGTAGAGCGCTCAAAGAGACTGGGGGGAAACGCGCTCAACATCGATCGGACGCTCGACGGGAAGGACGTGCAGACCTTTCTAGGGGAGTTGATACGCAAGGTAAACACGCACGGGAGGATCACCGTCTACCTCGACGGCGAGCTTGAGAACGTCGACGGGTTCGTCGGCAACTTCGTCTCAAAGGTGCGCGTCGGCGGTTCGAAGGCCGGCGCCGAGGTCGTCGAGATCAAGCACGGCGTTGCGATTATCGCGACCGGCGGCGCCGAAAGTACGCCAAACGAGTATCTGTACGGGAACAGCGAGAAAATCGTTACTCTTCAGGAACTCGAGGAGCGAATGAAAAGCGAAGAGTTCGAAGTTCCTGAGACCGTGGTGATGATTCAATGCGTCGGTTCGCGCGAAGAGGGCCGGCAATACTGCAGCCGCCTCTGCTGTTCGACCGCGATCAAACAGGCGATCCGAATCAAAGAGCTCAAACCCGACGCGCGGGTATTCGTTTTGTACCGTGACATTCGCGCCTACGGCTTCCGCGAATCGTACTATACCCGGGCGCGCGAGCTCGGTGTGACCTTCGTCAAATACGATCCGGACCGAAAGCCGGCGGTGACCCAATCGGACGACGGCGTCCGAGTCGTCGTGTTCGATCCGCTGCTGCAGGCGGAGCTTGAGATTCCCGTCGATCTTCTGGTGCTGAGCGCCCGGATCGACGCGAATCCCGACCATGAAACGACGGCGAAGCTCTACAAGGTCCCGCTTACCGACACGGGGTTCTTCCTCGAAGCCCACGTCAAACTACGGCCGGTGGATTTCGCCACGGAAGGCGTTTTCGTCTGCGGGATCGCACACTACCCGAAAGATCTCGATGAAACCATTTCTCAGGCTATGGCCGCATCCGGTCGTGCGATCACCGTATTGAGCAAAGAGAGCGTCGAGGCCGGCGGGAAGACGGCGACGATCAACCCCGCGCGATGCAACGCCTGCGGCGCATGCGTCACGGTGTGTGCGTACAACGCAATATCGATCGATGAAGAAAAGGAAGTAGCGGTGGTGAACGAAGTGCTCTGTAAAGGATGCGGGGCATGCGTATCCACGTGCAAAGGCTCTGCGCCGAATCTGAAAGGGTTCAAGGACGAACAGATCCTGAGCATGATCAACGCCGTGTGATGGAGAACGCATGAACAACGACAGCTGGGAACCGAAAATCGTCGCGTTTCTCTGCAACTGGTGCTCCTACGCGGGGGCCGACCTCGCAGGGGTGAGCCGTCTACAGTACGGCCCCAACGTGCGGATCATCAGGGTGCCGTGCTCGGCTCGGATCAACCCGCAGTTTATCATCAAGGCGCTGCAGAACGGGGCCGACGGAGTACTCGTGTCGGGTTGTCATCCCGGGGATTGCCACTACATCCACGGAAATCTCGTCGCGCGGCGCAAGTTCGCGGTCATCAAAAGGTTTCTCGAGTACGTGGGAATCGAGCCCGAGCGTGTGCAGTTCTCCTGGGTTTCGGCGTCGGAGGGTGGACGGTTCGCCGCGCTTATGGATTCGGTCATCGAAGACGTCAAGCGTGTCGGTCCGGCCGAGCGACTGGTCAAAACGGGATAGCGACAACATATGGGACACTACATGGAAGCGGTACAGCGGCAGATCCGATCGAAGGCGGCGGCGCTGTTCGACGAGGGAACAATCGACCTTTTCATCGGGTTCGAATCGGGGACGATACCGCTCAGGAGCAGACCGTGCTTCATCGACGCGGCGGAAGCGTCGAACGCCGGGCCCGTCGACAGGCTCGTGTGGAACTCCTTTTGCTCGAACAATCTTGCCGCCTACCTCCAGCGTTACTACGAAAACGAGCCGAATCGCAGGAAAAAGCGTGAGACTCCGTACAAGCGCGTCGGCATCGCGGTAAAAGGGTGCGATTGCCGTTCGGTCGTCGCGCTGGTCAAAGAACGGCAGGTCGTTCGCGATTCGGTCGTGCTCGTCGGCGTTCCGTGCGCCGGAATGATCGACCGAAGACGCGTGATCGGACTCGTCGACGATGAGGTTTCAGGTTCGACCGAAAAACCGGACGGCACGCTCGAAGTGGTCACCGCCGGAGGCCGGACACACACCTTCGATCGAGAAGAGGTGCTGCAGCAGGCGTGCATCGAATGCCGGTATCCCGCGCCTGAAGGGGTGGATATTCTTCTCGATGCGGAAGCGAGACGCCCGGGGGACGGAGGATACGCGAGGATCGAAGCGTTCGAAGCGAAATCATCCGCAGAGAGGTGGGAGTACTTCCAGACCGAACTTTCCAAATGCATCAGATGCAACGCGTGCCGACAGGCGTGCCCGACGTGCTGGTGCAAGGAGTGTTTCGCCGATCATACCGATCTCAAGTGGATCGGTATGGGAAACGAGCAGACCGACGCGATGATTTTTCAGATCATCCGAATATACCATCAGGCCGGAAGATGCGTCGAGTGCGACGCGTGTTACAACGCCTGTCCGATGGGCGTCGATCTTCGAACCTACACCAAAAAGATCGTACGCGACGTCGAAGATCTCTTCGGCTATCTTCCCGACTTCGATGCCGATTCGGTTCCGCCGCTCTCCACTTTCAGCGAGCAGGATTCCGACAGCTTTATTACCGATCCGGAGCATAAAACCCATGGGTAGCACACGGGAGTACGCAGGAACCGTTACGAGGGAAGCTTTCGATCGACTCCTGCGCGAAGAGACGCGAGGGGCGGCAGTAGTCGTTCCGGTGCGCGTGAACGAAGATACCGAGTATCGAAGAATGGAAAGCGACGGGTCGCCCGCCTACGATTTCTCGCAGTCGCGTCTTTCGGCAAAGTCGGTCCATTTCCCGCAGACCGAAACGTTGTACACCTACGATTTCGACACTATCGACTCGGTCCCCGAACACGACGAGCGGATCGTGCTTTTCGGGGTGCGCCCGTGCGACGCGCGCGCGATCGGTCTTCTCGACGCGATTTTCGGGCCCGAGAATCACGGCTACGACGACCCCTACTACACCGCGCGTCGCGAACGGTCGCTCATCATCTCGCTCGCCTGCGGCGAGCCGTGCGACGGTTGTTTCTGCACCTCCGTCGGCGGAGGCCCCGCAGATACCGCCGGCTCCGATCTTATGGTCCACGAGCTGGGGGATCGGCTCGTTGTCGAGTGCGTAACCGAAGCGGGGAGCGCGTTCGTCGAGAAGCATCGCGCGTTCGTCGATGCGCCGAGGGAAGAAGACGCGCGCGCGATTTCCGAACGGATCGAGAAGGCGGAACGGCGGATAGAAGACGTCGAGGTGGATCTCGAATCGGTCAAGACCGGGATGGATGAACAGTTCGAGGCCGCACTC
The DNA here is from genome assembly GCA_024275515.1 of Spirochaetota bacterium. Taxonomy (GTDB): domain Bacteria; phylum Spirochaetota; class Spirochaetia; order ARS1246; family ARS1246; genus JAJRYZ01. The sequence continues at coordinate 7,194 of JAJRYZ010000030.1, read as the reverse complement.
TGGGAACGAATTACCAACGCCTGCGTCGGGTGCGGCATCTGCACCTATCTGTGCCCGACTTGTCACTGCTTCGACATCTCCGACGAGGCGAGGCTCTACAAGGGTAAACGGATCCGGACGTGGGACTCCTGCCAGTATCCGTTGTTCACGAAACACGCTTCGGGGCACAACCCCAGGCCGACGAAGACGCAACGCTTGAGACAACGGTTCATGCACAAGTTCTCCTATACCGTCGAAGCGACCGGGAAGGTCTACTGCGTAGGCTGTGGACGGTGCGTCCGGTACTGTCCGGTCAATCTCGATATACGAGAAGTCATACGGGAGTTTTCACGCTCATGAGCACCAACGCCGTCCGTACGAACCCTTATATCCCCTGCCCCGTTACGATCGAAGAGGTCACGATCGAGAACGACGCGAAGGACCTGAAGACTTTCAAACTCGTTTTAGAGAATGCCGAAGACCGTTTCGACTATCTTCCGGGTCAATTCGCCGAGGTCTCGGTGCTGGGAATGGGAGAATCTCCCTTCGGAATCGCTTCGTCTCCGACCGAGGAAGACTATCTGCTGTTTACCGTCAAGCGCACCGGCTCGGTGACCGCCGAGCTTCACAACTCGGAAATCGGACGCAGAATCGGAGTTCGCGGACCGCTCGGAAACTCCTTTCCGTGGGACCGGATGGAAGGAAGGGATATCGTCATCGTCTCCGGCGGGTTCGCGTTTACCACGCTCCGTTCGGCGATTACCTACATGATCGATCCCGCGAGCCGGAGTCGTTTCGGCGCGATCACGGTGCTCTACGGCGCCCGGTCGCCCGGCGAGCTGATGTACAAAGAGACGCTCTCATCGTGGAACAAGGGGGGCGAAATCGACCTTACTCTGACGGTCGACCGCGAGCCCGAGGAAGAGTGGGACGGCAAAGTCGGTCTGGTTCCCAACGTGCTCCGCGATCTCGCGCCGTCGACTGAAAACGCGATCGCCCTCGTCTGCGGACCGCCCATCATGATCAGATTCACCATTCCCGTCTTGCAGGAGCTCGGCTTCGGGCCTGAGGAAACCGTGTTGTCTCTCGAGAATCGCATGAAATGCGGAATCGGGAAATGCGGCCGATGCAACGTCGGCCCTAAGTATGTCTGCGTCGACGGGCCGGTGTTCACGCTCGCCGAGTTGCAACGGCTCCCGCCGGAGTATTAGACCCGCTCGCCCGGCCGGACCGGGCGAGCGGGTGCGCCGCGATGCTATCAGCCTGTGGGACGTTAACGCGTCGAGCGGGGCCAAAAGGGCTGATGGAATCACACAGAATGATGATGATATCGATGTTCTTGTTTTGAACGAGCCGTGGCGCCGCGATAGTGTTTGTGGTGGGGGCATTGAATGGACGAAAAAAAGGAACCGGGCGGTAAGGAACCACAACCGGAGGTGTACCTCCACCGGCTGATACTCGAACTACTCGACACGAGAACCTCGCACGAGCTCTCGGCGAAGGCTTCTGAGATTGCAGGGATGATGCCGTCTGAGCACCGACAGAAACTCATCGACCTTGGCTATATGGCGATCCAGTCTTCGGATACTCCCGCTGTGTGGTGGACATACTTGTTCGAGCTCGCAGATACGGAAGAGGGTCACGACAGACTGATAAGGCTGCGAGACATGATAGACAGGCGCCTCAAAACCGGCGATTGGTTGTGAGTGTCGGTGGATTTCCTCATCACGTACCGCCTGGAAGATGATCTGACGGCGCGGGGCACCGGGAGCGCTCTGCTCCGACGCCCGTTGGAGACCGGCGGTTCAGCCATTTCATCCATACGCGCTTGACCTGTTCCCAGAAGTTTGTGATGCTCCTGGAGTTCGGCGTGATACCATGGTAATTGTATTGTGATTGAAACACAGCCAATACACAGGCAGGCAGCACATGGGGAATCCGTTGAACATAGTCGTCGTTATCTGTCACGATCTCGGACAGCATGTCGGCTGCTACGACGCTCGGGGCGTTAGCTCCGAGCATATCGACGCGTTTGCTGAGTCCGGCATTCGATTCGAAAGGAGCTTCTGCACTGCGCCGCAATGCAGCCCGTCGCGGGCGGCTCTGTGGACCGGGCGCTATCCTCACGCCAACGGCGTGGTGGGGCTGACACACGCGGGATTCGCCAACGATCTGCATCCGAAAGAAAAGCATCTCGCCCAGCTTCTCCGCGCGGGAGGGTACGAGACGCACCTCTTCGGCGTTCAGCACGAGGCGCGTAATGCCGAAAGGTGTGGTCATGAGTACCGTCATGGCGGCGGTCCTTGCGCGGCCATAGCGGAGAGCTTTTCGGACTTACTTGCGTCCCGCTCCGCCGCCGACAGGCCTCTCTTTGCGCAGGTGAACTTCTTCGAGCCTCACAGGCCGTTCCCTCACGAGAACGTTGAATCCTTGTCTCCCGACCGGGTCGTCGTCCCGGCGTATCTTCCCGATATTCCCGAAGCGCGTGCTGACCTGGCAGATTACGAGGCGTCGATCGCTTCGGCCGACATGGCGTTCGGTCGCATCGTTGAATCCGTCGATTCGTCGGCGATCGCGGACAGTACGCTCATCATTTTTACGGCGGACCACGGAGCGCCGTTTCCCCGCGCGAAGATGACATTGTACGATCCCGGGATCGAAGCGGCGCTTCTCGTTCGAATGCCCGGCGGTCCCGCCGGACTCGTTCGCCGTGAGATGATCAGCAACGTCGACGTTCTCCCCACGCTGCTTGACCTCGCGGGGCTTTCCTGTCCGGAGAATCTGCACGGGAGAAGTTTCGCCGGTCTCATAAGCGGCGGCGATTACATACCGAATGACGTCGTCTATGCAGAGAAGACGTATCACACATATTACGATCCGATGAGGGCGATTCGGACGGAGCGCTGGAAACTCATCGCCAATTTCGAATGTGCGCCCTGGCAGGAAACATCTCCTGATTATCTGAACAACGCAAAGGGCTATCCAGAAATCTCGAAGGCGCTGCACGTTTCATCGGCGAATCACTATCATCCGCCTTTTGAATTGTACGATCTGGATAATGATCCGCACGAGCAACACAACCTGGCGGAGGAATCGGACAAGAAATCAGTTCGCGATGAGCTCATCCGGTCGCTACGAAGCTGGATGGAAAAGACGGACGATCCCCTGCTCGACGGCCCCATGGCGCAAGGGGCATATCGTCACCGAATGGCGGAGTTCAAAACGAGCAAAACTCAATGAACGCGCCGAATTGCAGATTACTAAAGAATAGCCCATGGTACGAATAATCAAGAGGTCATACGAAGGGATGCTGACCCCGTGGTGTGCCAAAAATCAGCCGGAAGGTATTTCGGAGCAGTACATGTCACTAAAAGGTTTCTAACGACGTAGCTTCGCGGTGATCAGTCACCCACGGCGGAAAGAAAGTTGCCGACAGGGCAGCGGAATAGTGGATTCTTTTTCATTTCGCAGGGACGACATGGATCCTTCCTCTGTCTAACCTTCACGGCAGAATGTAACAATAGCGGATGATGGACAGTGTAGAATTGCCACTTTTGGAATAGATATTCGGCCGTTTCCTACGATACGCGGGCTACGCCAAACACCACAGAATGAAATAGAGGTCCTCAGGCCGCGTCTCGACAGTAGTAGTTGAGGCAGCCGCCCAGACGAGACCTTGTCTTGATATCGCCTTCACTTCTTCCCACGCTATCGTCTGAAAGAATGATGCGGTTGTCCAATCCCTGATGATTGCGCTCAGTGTGATAGTGCGCCATATACTCCTTGATGGCGAGGCGAAGATGCTTCTCTCCGAGCGGGATGATTTTGTTTAGGCACTCAGTCTTAATCGACAACACAAACCGCTCGGCGAACGCATTCAGATTAGGACTTCGCGAAGGTAACCGCACCGGTTTGGTCCCGCTTTTGTTGAGCATATTCCTGAAACAGGTCGTAAAGAGCGGATCCCTGTCCATGATTAGATATCGAACTCCGCGCAAGAAACCGTCGAAAGGATCGGTCAGATTGCGCGCCATTTGCTTCATCCAGATTTCGCAGGGCTGATCCGTGATACCGACGATCTGCACCTGTCGCGTTTCAAGACGTATCGAAAATAGGACGTGGTAGCGAATAATACCCGCAAATGTCAGGACTTCGACATTGAAGAAGTCGATAGCGGCCAGAACGTCCCAGTGCGCCGCAAGGAAGGTTTTTCAGGACGTTCCCGTCCTCTTGCGCTCCGGCGCGGGTTCGATACCATGGTCAGTAAGAATACGCTTTACCGTATTCCGGTCCACGGTGATCCCGAGATTGCGCAAGGCATCTCTGATTCGGGTGTATCCGCACGATTGGTTCCTGCTCGCCATGTTTACGACAAGATCAGCTATTCCATCTCGCTCCCGCGGGCGTCCGCGGCCTCGCCTGGCAGTTCCATCGTATTTTTTAGCCACAAGGTTCCTGAACCAGCGTAAGAGTGTATCGGGCGTAACAATTGAAGCGAATTGCTCGAGGGTTTTCCGTCCGAGAGCTTTTGCCTTGACCCCTAATCTACGCCTCTGCTTATCAGTGTATCGGAGCCGATACCCTTTACAGAATTCCTGGTACACCCGGATCTCTTCGGTGAGATAATCGATGATCTTCTGCTGATCCCTGTTGATCCAGCCGGCTGTGAGTAGGATGAAGAATCGTAGATATTCCGACATGGCGGCGAAGATATCACATTTTCGAAGTTTTAGTCCGTGAAGGTGTGTCTTAAACATCGGAATCGGATCTCCGACAGCTGAGCCGGATTGGATAGCTAATTCCTATCGTCGACGAAACATACGAAAATCCGGCTGATTTTTGGCACGGGACGAGGTGAGGAATTCTCCTACGCCGATACGAGAGTTTTCACGGTCTCCCATTCCTTCGAGGTTGAAGCGGCGTTCCACAGGTCGTAGTTTGTCTGTAGATTCAGCCAGAGCTCGGCCGAAGTATTGAATGCCTTCGAAAGCCGAAGGGCCATATCCGGCGTAATCGATCCACGCTCGTTGATAATCTTGGATACGGTTTTCCGGGAAACGTGAAGATCATCTGCAAGGCCGGACACCGTCAAATTCAACGTTTCGATGTAGTGGCGCTTCAGGATTCCACCGGGATGAGTGGGCTTTCGTTTTCGATTGGTCATATATTCCTCACAAAATAGCGCTCAATGATAGTCTTGATAGTCAACAACGTACGCGTTCCCATCCTCGAAACGAAATGTCATTCTCCAGTTGCCGGAAACTCGTACGCTCCAGTGATCTTTCAATGTTCCTTTCAGTCGGTGTAAACCTGATCCCGGAAAGCTCATGTCCTGTACCGCAACCGATGAATCGAGCCGATCCAGAATGTCCGCAATGCGTTGTGCATGTTGTCCCTGAATACCGCGTTTATCTCCGTCATAAAAGAACCGCTCCAGTCCCTTGTGCTGAAAGCTCTTGATCACATCATAGCGTAACCACATCGGTTACGTTTGTCAATTACACCACGTTGGACCCAGGTTTTTCGCAACGATCGCCCCAGAAGGATGCATCGGTGCGGTTCCGGGGAGGATTTGGGGTGTTTTTTTGGCACCTTCCCCATTACGGGTGCCAAGGCGGGTCATTGAGAGAAATCTTCTGGAACCTCCGCCCTTGTGGGGACCATGTCGGGAGCACGTGTGACATCGAGATGAACGGAATTTCGTTACCGGACGATCATCCGCAAAATATACGCATCTCATCCGGGCGGAAACCTGAAAATAACGAATCCGGGGCGCCCTCGATATCGACCCGTCGCGGGGTCCTTCCGCGTCGGGGTTACTTCAGTGAAAGCCGAGGTCCAAGGACGGACCCGGTAAGAGCGTGTTTCTGGGACCGTCGTCGAATCTTTTTTCTCATTGATTGCCCCAGAAGGATATATTGGTGGGATTCCGGGGAGGATTGGGGGTGTTTTTCTGGCACCTTCGGCACTACGGGTACCATGAGTAGATGCAACGGATGAGTATGTCGGATTTCACCGCCGACAACGAACGGGCTACCGCGCGACTCCGTGAATAGTGGAGCGTGTTGGTTCAGCAGTTCTTATTTTGGCACCGATAGGGACGAAAGCTTCAGCTTTCTCTACGATGTCGCCGGCCAAATCCGGCGAATCACCACGAGAAAGCCTGAATTGCGTGCTGTTGCAAGGTATTCTCAACGTGGTTTTCCATATTGAGAATACCTGACGTTGGTTCTGGCGACCACGAAACATCCCGCCGTCTCCTCCGTGGTCCGGCCGTAGCGGTGGTCAACTCCGGGAGCAAACCCGACGGGAAACGACCTTGGAATGCGAAGGCTTCATCCAAAAGGAGACTCAGTCAGTCGACACTCACCACACCACCGTCCGGCGCCGTCCTGGCGCCGGTGCTCTATCTTGTGAGCCCGCCACGCCACACGGACGTGGCGCGGCGGCGGACATGGGGCGCGCGAATATCGAGCATACCCACACAGGCATCTGGTCCACAAACGGCCGCTGCCGTCACAGAGAGAAAACTTCACTCCCGGGACTCCTCACGACGATGTGAACCGGGAGAATACGCAGGATCGTCGAACGGTGCGAGCACATTCACTATAAACACCTGTTGGTGAGCTCGGTGCTTCAAATCACGGTAAGGTGTTGTCTCTCAGCCTTCCTGGCCCCGCCCTGCCTCTCGATCTTGCCAAAACCGGACTTCGCGCCTAACCGAAGAACCGCAATATTGCCAAACGCCGTGACCGGTATTCAGTCATCCATCAGTTCGGGAATGCATATATCGTTTGAATCGATAATCTTCAACTCGCGTACGGCGCCTTGAAGCAAGGTGTTGTAGCAAATGGTGTTGATCTTTCGTGCGACACCTGTGGTTTTCTTGAAGATGTCGGCCTTCGCTGCTTCGGTGAACAACGTGTTCTCATTTCCGCAGATGCGGGTATGATGGTCGATGTACCCGACGCTTTCTTCACAGCTCATCGGCGCCATGGACACCGAGAGGCGAATGCGCTGTCGTAGAGCACGCAGGTGCTCCATCTTGATGCGGCGGATGATTTCCGGTTGTCCTGCGAGAATGAGGGTGATGGAATTGCTGGAATCAAGATCGAAGTTGACCAGAGATTTAATCTCGGCAAGCGTTGAATCGGGAAGATCCTGCGCGTCATCAATGACGATGAACGGTCGCTTTCCGAGCTCGGGTACTTTGCG
>JAJRYZ010000029.1 GCA_024275515.1 Spirochaetota bacterium | reverse complement strand
GCGCGAGCAGATTGCGGAATGGACCAGGCAACGCGGTAAATCACCAAGGTTGTACCCCGGCTCGCTTGTCTGGTGTCTCAAGAGGCCGGGCCGTGACCACCGTGACAAGGTGGAGCTCTGGCCGGCATGGAAGCGCGTGGCCAAAGAGATTGCCGAGGGAACCCTGGGCGGCGATTCCGACCGCGCCGACCGGGCGGATATACAGTCGAAAGTGTCGGATGCCGAGGAAGCGGCGAAAGATGAAGTGTGGGGTGGCTACCGTTTCGTCATCGCAGACAGCCAGGAGCCGGACGGACTGAAGACCATTGATCTCGGCGCAGGTCATTCCAGCGGTGGCGAGACGCTCTGCGGGCGCGTTATCACCGCACTGAAGTCGCAAGCCCTTCTCAACGAGTCCGTGGGCGCAGGTTACATCGAGCGTAACCGGCCGCCCGCCCTGAAGGAATCCGGCGCGTGGCCGCTTGCGAGTCTTCGCCGGAGCTTCCTCAACGGATCGCTGACCCGCCTGCTCGATCCGGACACCACGCTGCGAGGCAAAATCGTTGAGTTTGTTTCCAGGGGCGACTTTGGGCCGGCTTCAGGCCAAAAGCCTGGCGGCACGTATGAGCGTGTGTGGTTCAACGAACCGCTCGGGGCTGACGAAGTAGCCTTTGAATCGGGTGTATTCCTTCTCTTGAAGGCAAAGGCCAATTTGCTGAAAACCGTGCAGGAACCGGGGGCTGGGCCTGAACCTATTCCTGGACCTGAACCCACGCCTGCCGGTGGGCGCGGCGAGCCGACCCCAGGTCCCACCCCTGAACCGGAACCAGAACCTACGCCGAGCGCGGGAACACCTGCCTGCGCCGACGCTTCGGCAGGCAGGCGGACGTTCCGAATTTCCGGTGACGTGCCTCCGGAGATCTGGAACCGGCTGGGAACGAAGGTGCTGCCGAAGTTGCGCGGCGGTTCGGACCTCAAGATCGGGATCGAGTTTTCTGTGACCATTGACGGACGGCTCGCGCAGAGATTTGAAACTGATCTCAAACAGGTATTTGAAGACCTCGGCTTGGCTGAGCAGATTCAGATTGGTTAGTAGTGCGGCTCTGCAGTTCTTTGATCCCGTCCTGTGGCAAAACATAGACATAATGAATTTCGATCTGCCTTTTGCCGACGTTTGCCGGATAATCAACCGGGCGCCGACAAGGCAGGCACAAGGCCGTGGTTGTGTCGCTCTTCATGGCGGTGTAGCATGCAGGTCGTTCCGGGGATGGTGATGGATCGAAGAAAAAACCACCTAAAGTCTCACTACGAGCCGCGTCTCGAAGCGTACGACGAGGGATACGCGATTCACGACTGGGAAAGCCGCGACACTCAGCGGCTTCGCTTCGACGTGCTGATCGAACACGCGTCGCTCGGCGGGGCCCGGTTGCTCGACGTCGGCTGCGGCGTGGGCGACCTGTACGAATACCTGCGGTGCGTGCGCGGAATCGAGGTCGACTACGTCGGCGTGGATATCCTGGAGGCGATGGTCGGCGCTGCGAAGCAACGCCATCGCGACGCGCAGTTCTACTGCGCAGATCTCATCGAGTCGAATCCTTTCGAGCCGCGCAGCTTCGACGTGGTCTATTGTTCGGGGACTTTCAATCTGTCTATCGAAGATCACGAAGCTTTCGCCGTGTCGATGCTCTCGGTGCTTACAACCCTGTTTCGCGAACGACTCGTGTTCAATATGCTCGATACCGAGTCTCCCGATCGGGATTCGCGGTACTGCTATTTCGATCCACGACAGGTGGTCGAGTGGGAGGTGCTTCGTCCCTTTCAACCGACGGTCGTTTCCGGCTATCTGAAAAACGATTTTACCGTGGTATGCACGCGACCGGCTGCCGAAGTCGTTTGACACCCCCGCCGGAAATGCCTAGCCTTTCGGTAATCTTCCGACTTTTGTAGAGGAGTGCGATGGTCATCGTACTGAACCGATCGATTCGAGAATCCGACAAGGCCGCTATTCGTTCGTTCCTTGAGGGTCGGGGGTTCCGCGTGCGCGAGATCGTCGGCGAAGAGGAGACGATTCTCGGCGCCGTGGGTCTGGTTCCGATCGACTTCCGCGAAGTGGAAGTTCTTCCGGGTGTGGATCGTGTCATCCCGATCTCCAAGCCCTACAAGCTCGCGTCCAGGGAGTTCAAGAAGAGTGATACGGTCGTCCAGGTCGGTCCCGTTAGAATCGGCGGACAACGAATCGCGGTAATTGCAGGACCGTGCGCCGTAGAATCCGCCGAACAGATACGGGAGACGGCGCGTATCGCCCGGCAATCGGGGGCGGTCATGCTGCGCGGGGGCGCATTCAAGCCGCGAACGTCACCGTACAGTTTCCAGGGGCTCGGCGAGGAGGGGCTCAAACTGCTCAGGGAGGCCGGTCGGGCCGAGGGACTTCCGGTCGTGTCCGAAATAGTCTCGGCCGACTTTGCCGAGCGCATGGCCGAATACGTCGACATGTTCCAGATCGGAACCCGGAACATGCAAAACTTCGATCTGCTCAAACGGGTCGGGGCGATAGCCAAGCCGGTGCTCCTCAAACGAGGTCTCGCCGCCACGGTGGAAGACTGGCTCATGGCCGCGGAGTATCTTCTCGCGCACGGCACCGACGAGGTCATTCTCTGCGAGCGGGGGATTCGTACGTTCGAGACGTACACGCGCAACACGCTCGATATCTCGGCCATCCCGGTCGTCAAAAAGCTCAGTCATCTGCCGGTCATCGTCGACCCGTCGCACGCCACCGGAATCCGCGACAAGGTGCCGCCGTTGGCGCTTGCCGCGATCGCCGCCGGCGCCGACGGGCTACTGGTCGAGATCCATCCCCGACCGGAAGAAGCCGCCTCCGACGGACCGCAGTCGCTCTATCCCGAACAATTCGAAAAGTTGATGCGCGACATCGATGTCCTCGCGCCGGTGGTCGGAAAGGAGATCGCCAGGTTGCCCGAACCGGAGGCGATCGCTCTGCGCAGCGGTTCCGAATCGGAAGGAGACGTCGCGTTTCAGGGTGAGCGTGGGGCGTTTTCCGAAATAGCGGTTCACCGGTACTTCGAACGATCGGGGGTTCGCGCCGTTCCCTGCAAACGGTTTCGCGACGTCTTCGAGGCAGTTCTTTCCGGCGGCGTTCGCCACGGAGTCATACCGATCGAGAACTCGCTCGCCGGATCGATCCATGAGAACTACGATCTGCTTATTCAGTACCCCGACATCCGGATCATAGGCGAGCAGAAGATTCGGATCATACACAACCTGATCGGATTTCCCGGCGTCGGCGTCGATGCGCTCAAACGAATCTACTCGCATCCTCAAGGGCTGGCGCAGTGCGCGCAGTTTCTCGAATCGTATCCCGCGATCGAAGGGGTGCCGTACTACGACACGGCGGCGTCGGTTGCGCACGTGGCCCGGTCGAAGCGACCTGAGTGGGCTGCAATCGCCAGCGCCGAAGCCGCCGCGACGTACGGACTCGCGATTCTCAAGGCCGGCATCGAGACCAATCCGCGAAACTACACACGGTTCTTCGTAATAGCTCGGGCGGAAGAGCCTGTTCCCGCCGACGCGAATATGGCTTCCGTCGTGTTCGCGACGCGGGATAAACCGGGGGCCCTGTTCGGATGCCTGCAGGTCCTTGCCGATGAATCGTTGAATATGCACAAGCTCGAATCGCGGCCGATCCTCGGCAGACCGTGGGAGTACATGTTCTATGTCGACGTAGAAATACCGGAGGATCGGCGGCGGTTCGAACGCGCGGCCGAACGACTATCGGCGGAGACCGAGAGTTTTCGTATTCTCGGGCGGTACCGGGCTCATTCGCTCGGAACCTGACCCTTCCCGAACCCGAGTCTTGCCAACTGTTCCTCTTCTTCTTTCCGGGCGACATAATCGTGGCGGCGCTGATTCGCGCGCGCAAGCGGGTTCTTGATGGCGTTTATCTCGAGCTTGACGCCGGCAAGCTTCTCACGTACTTCCCTGGGAACCTCGGAGACGAAAAACTCCTGCAGCGCGGGAATCGTTTTTACCTTCCGCTGAAGCTCGACGATCAGATTCTCAAAGGTCTCGTAGATCGCTTTCTCGTCGGCCTGTTCGAGTTGCGTGTAGCGGTCGCTCCCGCGACTCGAGTAAGAGGCGAGCAACTTCGCGTAACGCGCGGCGTCGACGACAAACCTGTCGAAATCGATTTTTTCATGGCGCGAAACCGACGTGGCGACGTCAACGAACTCGACTTCATAGATTCTGCCGATCTTCTTCTGCTTGCCGCCGACCAGCGACTGTAGCCAACGACGAAGCCAACCGCCGGTCGAACGTCTGCTTTCGTAGAACTCCGCGTTCGCCTGCAGTTTCCGAAGCGCCGATTCGAGATGACGGGAGGCGGTCGCGAGAACCCGTACACCTTCCAGGAGTACCGGCTTGAGCGATTCGGTCGTTTCCTTTTCCTGTTTCTTCTCCGGAACGGCGAGTTTTTTCAGCGTCGCTTCCCGCCGTGAGCCGCCCTCTGCGGTGCAGTCTTCGATTATTACTTCGCGGACCAGATCGTTATAAAAAGGCAATGAGTCGTCGGAACTCTGCGCGAATCGCCTTCGTAGCTTGATCAACATCGACTCGACTTCGTTCAGCCCTATCGACTGCGGAAGCTGCATACCGGAAAGCACATCGACTCGCACGCGCAGTTTGTACGATTCACGATGGTAGTCGGTAAGTTCCCTGAGCATCGCGAGGATCTTTCTGACGGCCTCGGCCATCTGCCGTTGAGCATCGGCGACTATCTTCGCCGAGAATGCGTCGCTGCCGCCCCGGACCTTTTCGCTTAATTCGGCAACGGCGCGCGTGTTGGTTCTCGCCGACGTAGGAAGCAGCGCGTGCCAATCGATGTATTTGGCGAGATTGGCGAGCAGCTTGATTCGCTTGAGCGTGAGAAAGTCGATCGAAAACTGGTAGTAGTTTTCGAGAAAATCAAGCTGTGTTTCGTACTGAGACAGACGGAGGCCGATCTCATCGGGTTGCTCGGTTTCGGTCATCGGGTCCGACGAGGGGACGGTGATTTCCGAGATTTTGCGATCGTATTTGTAGGGGTCTTCGTGGATCAGCCCTTTCTGGGTAAACACGTTGAGGAGGCTCGTCAACGCCGAATGAAGCTTGCGGTACTCTTCTTTGAGATTCGGCAGGAGATCGGAAGAAAGATACTCTTCCCGCGCCTGGAGGGCCTTCTCGAGTCGTTGTCGATAATCGTTCGGGGGGGGTCCCACTTCGGCCATGCGTCACTATACCGCCTCTTGCCATTATCCGGCAAAACTGTTTCTCTGACAATCGCGTTTGGCGGCGCTGAAAGTGGAGAGTGTGTCGTGGGTTCCGTCCGCCCGTTCGTTCCCGAGAAACTTGTCGTCCCGCTTCTGATCGCGAACCCCGCGTTGCTTTCCGACGTCGTGGTCGCTCTCGAAGCTTCCTTCGGACTCATCGACTACCGGTCTCGCGAGATTCCCTTCGAGTTTACCTCGTATTACGAGGCGGAGATGGGTGCGGGACTCTCACGCGTTTTTCTCGCGTTCGACGACCTGGTGTCGCCGGAGCGATTGGCGCGAATCAAGCTGGAATCGAATCGAATCGAGCAACGGTACGCCGTGAAGGGCAAACGGGTAGTGAACATCGATCCCGGACTGCTTTCGCTCTCGCGTCTTACTCTTGCCTCGACCAAAGACAACGGACGGCGCATTCCGTTGAGCGACGGCATCTACGCAGAGATCACTCTGGTGTATCATGACGGAGATTTTCATTCGCTCGATTGGACCTATCCCGATTTTCGATCTCGCGAGTATAGAGATACTCTCTGCGATATCCGGCGAGCTTACCGTGACCAGTTGAAGCGGCACGAGGGACAGCGAAGTAATTTCCGGTTGTGAGTAGACCGGGATTCCGCCGCCGGCGCCGGAGCGCGCCGCCGGCGGCGTGTCTTCTATCCTGCGTGGCCGCGCTGCTTTCGACGGTTTCGGGGTGCGCCCTCGT